>JAYYZX010000029.1:0-8096 GCA_036339955.1 Bacteroidota bacterium | reverse complement strand
GGATGGGATGGAAAACATCAGGCAACAGGACGCGACTTACCTTCAGGGGTGTATTTATACGAAGTATACTACCAAGATTTTGACGGATGGAAACATCAAGAAACAGGAAATATCTTCATTATAAGATAGTGCCCTTATTTGTTATTCAACTTGTTAAGTTGTTTTGATAAAGAATTTATTTTTTGTAAAATTTCTTCTTCTTTTGAAATTATTTGATTTTCTTTTTCCATAATTTCTCCTTGATTTTTTAATTGTTCTTGATCATTTCTAGCAAATTCTGCTGAGACAATTCCAGTTGGAACAGCAATAATAGCATACCCAAGCAACATAATAACTACAGAAATAGTTTTCCCTAAAGCTGTTATAGGTATAACATCACCATAACCTACAGTTGTAAGAGTTACTACAGTCCAGTAAATAGAATCAGCAATACTTTCGAATCCATTTTTTTGACCCTCTACGATATACATTAGTGTTCCAAGAACTACTACTACTAATGATATATATAATATAAAAACTATTATTTTTGGCCTGGATGATCTTAATGCAATTTGCATTCTATGCCCACTTCTAAGATAATTTGTTAATCGAAATATTCTAAAAACCCGAATTAATCGAAGTATACGAATATCTATTAAATGACCTATAGGACCTGAGAATACAAGAGTAAGATATGTTGGGATTATTGATAGTAAATCAATGATTCCCATTGTAGAGAATATATATCTTCTTCTTGTGGAAGAGCTATATATTCGTAATATATATTCTATTGTAAAAATTCCAGTAAAGACCCATTCTATGATCATTAATAGCGATCCATATTTTATATGGATTTCTTTGTCGCTATCAAGTATTACTCCAATAACAGAAATTACAATTAGTGCAAGCAGGATAATGTCAAATATTTTACCTGATTTTGTTCTATAGCCAAATATTATTTCTCTTAACTTTTCTCTACTCATTTTTTTATACTTGTTAGCAAAATTAAGTCTTTTTTATTTAATTAAATATAATTAAGATTTTTTGTGGATTCTAATTGTAAAAACAAGCTAGTTATAATAATAAAATTAGTGAAAAATAATATAAATTAGAGCGCGATAAAATATTAAAATATTGAATAAAAATTTCATAGTATATAAATCATCTGCTGGATCAGGGAAAACATACACTTTAGCATTAAGTTTTGTTTCACTAAGTTTAAAGGGATGTGAGTTTGGTTATGAATCTTATTATAAGAGAATATTGGCAATTACTTTTACTAATAAGGCAGCAGCTGAAATGAAAGAAAGAGTTTTACATTATTTCTATATTCTTTCTAATAAACAAGATATGGAAGGGATACTTTCATGGCTGATAAAAGATACAGGTCTAGATAGCGAGACTATTTTTGTAAGATCCAAGAATATTCATACTCATATTTTACATCATTATTCTGATTTAAACATATTAACTCTTGATAAGTTTGCTTACCGTATAGTTAGGACATTTGCATCTGATTTAGATCTTTCGCATAATTTTGAGTTAGAGATGGATATTTATAAGATTATCCAGCCAGTAGTTGCTTTGTTATTAAGCAAGGTGTCATATAGCGGTGGGAGTTTGTCAGATGTTTTAGTCGATTTCACTTTATCTAAAGCAGATGATGGTAAAAGCACTAATATTGAGAGAGATCTTGAAGATTTCGCTAGTAACTTGTTTAAAGAAAATACAGAAGAATTTCTTCATAAAAGCTTACCTATTGAAGAATGTTTGAAAGTCAGAAGATTTATTAGTAAACAGCAACATGAATCAAAGATAAAAATAAATAATCTTAGGGATTTGGTATGTAAATATTTTGATACTAATAATCTTTCTAAAGAGCATTTTATAAGAGGTTCTTACTATAATTATTTTACTAATAATTTGGCTTCTGATGATGATAAGAAATGGATTCCTACGCAGTCATTAATTAATAATGTTAATAATGATATTTGGTGTGCTGAAGGAAAGGCAGATGACATAAAACACAAGGTTCTATCTTGCAAGAAAGAGTTAAGAGTTTTTTTTAATGATTTGTTAAATTTAATTATAGAATATAATTCATGCAAAGCAATTATTAGGAATATATATTCAATTTCTCTTCTTAATGAATTGATGAGTCAATTGAAGCAATTTAAAACAAAAAATAATATTGAGGAGATATCAATATTTAATAAAAAGATTCACAATGTTGTTACTAAACAGCCTTCTTCTTTTATCTATGAGAGAATAGGCGAGAGATATAATCATTATTTAATTGATGAATTTCAGGACACTTCTTTATTGCAATGGCAAAATATTTTACCATTAATAAGCGAATCTCTTGATTATGGTAAAAGTTTTGTTGTAGGTGATGGGAAGCAATCTATATATAGATGGAGAGGAGGTGAGGTTGAACAATTCCTTAAGTTGCCTAATATATATAAAGGAGAAAAGTTGAAATATAAAGATGAATGGGAGAAGAAACTAACGTATCATTATAATCCAAGTGTGTTAGAATGTAATTATAGAAGTTCTAGTGAGATTATAGAATTTAATAATATCTTTTTTAGTAAATTAAAAAGTTTGCTTTCAGCAGAAATAGAGGATATATATAATGAACACATTCAGAAAACTCCTATTAAAAAAGATATTGGATATGTGCATCTTGAACTTTTTGATAATAAAGAAGAGGATTTTAAGCAGTTAATTCTTAAGAAGATACATAAAGAGATTATTAAATTAAATAGTCAGAATGGTTATGATTTCAAAGACATAGCAATATTATGTAATTCTAGAAAAAGAGTTTCTTTAGTTGCAGATTACCTTGCTTCTGTTGGTATTTCTGTAATATCAAATGAAGGTTTGTTATTAAAGAACTCCAATAAGATTCAATTAATAATATCTTGTCTTAAATATTTGAAAGATACAAATGACAATATAGCAAGATTAGGTATTGTAACTTTTTTATATAGAGATACTCTTTCTAATCATTCATTGCATCAACTTAATCTAAGTATAAATTCAGATGAAAATTTTAAGAAGATTCTAAAGAAATCAGGTGTTTATTTAGATGAGAAGAGAATATTAGAAGAGCCTTTATATGAAATGTGTGAAAAGATAATTAGGATATTCAATCTAGAAGATGATATTTATCTCCAGTTTTTCTTAGATGTTATTTTAGTCTTTAACCAAAATAAAGGAAGTAGTTTGTCTTCATTTATTATATGGTGGGAAGAACAAAAAGATAAACAGTCAATAATTATTCCTGAAGGCACTAATTCTGTACAGGTTATGACTATTCATAAATCAAAAGGATTAGCATTCAATATTGTTATGATTCCATTTAATTGGGAGGATAGTAGTAATTCTAATGATATATGGGTAGATGCATCTTCATTTAATGAATCTTTATCTTTAGTACCTATAAATTCAAGTAAGATTTTGGATCTTTCATATTTTAAAGATGAGTATCATAAAGAGAAGCAGTTTTCTTTATTAGATAATATGAATAAGTTATATGTTGCTATGACAAGACCAAAGCATAGGCTTTATATTTTTTCTAAATCATTTCCAGATAATATATCAAAAGATTTTACTCTCAAAGGCAATTTAAATTCTTTCTTATATCAATTTTCAGATAAATATCCAATAACACTTGGGGATCCAGATGCTATATATAAATCTAAAGAAGATAAAGATAATGGTTTTTTTGTTTCATCTAAAAAGAAATTAGATTGGCGAGATTTAATTTCATTAAAGCATTCTTCAGAGGAGCTATGGGATGTTGAAGATCATAATTCTAAAAAGGATTGGGGTAAATTATTACATAAAGCCCTTTCTAGTATTCAATATTTATCTCAAAAAGAAGAGGTTGTAAATGATTTATATAGAAAAGGAAAGTGTACACATGAAGATTATATGAGATTAAAAGTTGTAATAAATGAATTGTTAGAGAACCCAAAAATTAAAATATATTTCTCTAAGAAATGGAAAGTTAAGAATGAAAAAGAAATATTATTAGATAATGGTAAAACATATATTCCTGATAGATTATTATTTGATAAGGTAACAGGCGAAGTAATTTTAATTGATTATAAAACTGGAGAAGAAAAAGATAAGCACATCAAACAAATTTGTAATTATATGAATGTATTAAGAGATATGGGATATAGTAATATAAAACCATTACTAATATACACATCTAAAAAGCATAAAATAAAAGAGGTATGATTCCATTTTTAGAGAAAATAGCTGATCGTTTGTTGAATAAGTTTCAAGAAGATATGGAAGGAGCATTAATAGTGTTGCCTTCAAAAAGAGCAGTTGTATTCTTAAAGTATTATTTGTCTAAAAAAATAAATAAACCAATTTTTTTACCTGATTTTTCTTCTGTTGAAGATTTTATAGTTGATATATCAGGATTAACAGTTTTAGACAATACTTCATTACAGTTTAGATTGTATAGTTCATATAAATCTTCTTCTTTTCAAGATAAAGATTCTTTTGATTTGTTTCTAAAATGGAGTAGTATGATGTTAAATGATTTTAATGATATTGATAGATCTTTAGTAGATGCACAATCTGTATATTCTAATCTTAAGAGCATTAAAGAATTGGAGAATTGGGGAGATAAAGAGTGGAGTTTGTCAGATGGTAATTTGACTTATATGCAGAAAGATTACATTGATTTTTTTAATCATATGTATTCTTGCTACAAAGATTTTACAGATAAATTGCTTGAAAACAATTTAGCATATCAAGGATTAGCATATAGAACTGCTGCAGAAAAAATTACACATGTAGATATAACATGGAGCAAAATTTGGTTTGTTGGGCTGAATGCTCTTACAAAATCAGAACAAGAGATTATTGATTATTTAAAACAAAAAGATATTGCTAGAGTTTTTTGGGATGCAGATTCTTTTTATTATGAGAATAAAATCCACGAGGCAGGTAGTTTTCTTAGGAATCAAAGAGAGCGATGGAGCGAAATAGATTTTAAGGGGGTAGGTGATTATTATTCAAGCGAGAAAAAGAATATTCAAATTATATCATGTCCAAAAAATATATCTCAATCAAAAGCTGCTTCTGAAATATTAAGAGATATAAATAAGAATGATCTTGAGTATAGCAATACAGCTGTTGTTTTGGCAGATGAATCGTTATTATTTCCTGTGTTAAATAACCTTCCTTCAGAAGTTAAACAGTTAAATGTTACAATGGGAAGTCCTTTTAAGCATACTACATTATATTCATTTGTTGATTCTATATTTAAGCTGCAAATAAATGCAATAGATTATCAAAAGAGATCTTTTTACTATAAAGATATTTTTGAAGTTATTCATCATCCTTATTTTAATAAATTATTTGATAAGTCAAGTGTCAATGAATTTAAGAAAAACATTCGCAATAATAACATTGTGTTTGTTGATCAATCTTTGATTAGAAAACACTTCCCATCAAATAAAAAACTTTTAGATTTCTTTGTATTGTGGGAAGATTCTACAGGTATTACTTTATTCTTTCTTGAACTTGTAAAGTCATTAAGACACCTATTAATAGGGCTTAAAGGAACTATAGAATCTGAGGTGTTATCAATTTTTTATAATAATATATTAATTATTCAAAGATTATTGATAGAAAGCGACTTCAAGATTGAGGTTAAGACAATGCAGATTATAATTAATCAATTAACAGCAAATGAAATCATACCATTTCAAGGGGAGCCATTAAAAGGAGTCCAGATTATGGGTATACTTGAGACTAGAACGTTAGATTTTAAGAATGTGATTATGCTGAGCGTTAATGAAGGAATTCTTCCAAAAGGAAAATATATAAATTCTTTTATCCCATATGAATTAAGAAAATATTTCAATTTACCAACATATGAAGATAGAGATGCTGTATTCTCTTATCATTTTTACAGATTATTACAAAGAGCAAAGAATGTCTCTTTAATTTATAATTCTGAAACAGATGATTTTGGATCTGGAGAGAGAAGTCGTTTTATTACACAGTTATTATCTGAATACAAACAAGGGGATATAAATCAAAGAGTATTTAAGCATAAAGATTTAAAGTTGCATAATAATCATGAGATTATTATAAAAAATAAACATCTGATTAACGAGATAAAAGCATGGGCTGATAAAGGGGTTTCTGCATCATCTCTCAATAAGTATAATAATTGTAGTCTTGAGTTTTATTACAAGTATCTGGCACGTATTAATTCAGATGATAATTTAGAAGAGCATGTTGACGCAACAATGATTGGAACAGCAATTCATAATGCTTTGGATCTGTTTTATCCTGTTGGAATCCTTAATAAAAAAGATATAGAAAAGCAATATCCTTTAGTAATAGATTCTATAATTAATTATTTTAAACGTGAGATGACACCCGAGGCAATGAAAGAGGGAAAAAACTATTTGAGTTTAGAAATAGCAAAAAGATTAACTCAAAATTTCTTTTCACTGGAGAAACAAATGTTGGATGAAGCAAATAGAGAGAATAAACAAATTAATATATTAGCAACAGAAGCGGAATTAGAAAATCATTTAACAATAGATGGAATAAAATTTAGGTTAATAGGTAAGGTTGATAGAATAGATTCTTATGGGGATCAACTTAGAATTATTGATTACAAAACTGGCAAGGTCACAGATTCAGATGTTTCATTTTTAGAATATGATGATCTAACGAATAATCCTAAAAAGGCAAAAGCATTTCAATTGTTAATGTATGCATATCTTTATTTAAAACTAAATCCTTCATTAGATTTTCAGAGTGTTATAGCTGGTAATATTTCTTTTAAGAATATAAAAAATAAGTTAATTAAGATATCAAAAAAGATAAATAGCAGAACCTCTAAAACACTACTTATTGATGATTTAGTCTTGGAAAGTTTTGAAAAACAAATCAAATCTGTTTTGCAAAAAATTGTAAATGAGGATTTTACACAAACTGATGATATTAAATCGTGTGAATGGTGTGATTATAAGTCTATTTGTAATAGATAATTTGTAATTTTGTAATAAACCTATTGCCATGCGAAAAAGTATAATATTTCTATTTTTTATTGTTTTTAATTTAGCTAGCCTTTTCGCTCAAGACAATGTATTTACTTATTCGTATTTAGAGAGAAGTTTAACTAAAGATGATAAAAATACAAAGGCTTTACATGTTGATATAGATGTTCTTAAGCTTATGCTTAATAGTCAAATTATTAATATTAAATTACCACTTATTGATAATGATTTTTTGGATGTAACTCTTGAGAGATTTTCTGTGTTAAGTGAGAATCATAATTTAATTATAGAAACTGTTGATGGGCAAAAAACTGAAGATTATAAATCAGATTTTAAATCTTATACTGTTTTATATAAAGGTGAGTCTATAGGATTATTATTGTTTTTAGAGAATTCAGTTATTGTTAGTTATAAATATGGTAATAGGCAATTTGAGATTAATAAGGTAGAAGATCAATTTTTTTTATTTGATATAAATGATTGTCTTGTTGATAATACTTTTTCATGTGAAGTTGAAGAAAAAGTCACACGTATTGATATAAATGAGTCAAGAATAGAATCTTCTGCAAATACTCCAAAATGTTTGGAATTAGCAATTGAAATTGATCAATATACACGTAATTTATATTCATCAAATACTGCCACAACAAATTGGGCTCTTGCAATTATGGCTGGAGTAAGTCAAGTTTTTGATTCAGAAGTAAATTTACAAATACAAGTTGTCAATACTATTATTTGGCAAACAACAGATCCTTATGCTTCTTATGTTAATCAGGCTAGTAGTATGTTATCAGCACTTAGGAATCATTGGAATTCAAATAATTCTAGTATTTCAAGAGATTTAGTTCATCTTATGACAAGAAGAACAAATACAGGTACTGGTGGTATTGCTTATAGGGATGTTTTATGTAGTAATAGTTGGGGCTATGCATTTAGTGCTAATTTAAATAATAATACAAATTTTAATTTTCCTAATCCTTCATATACTTGGAATTTGTTTGTTTGTAGTCATGAAATAGGTCATAATATTGAAGCGCATCATACTCATTGGTGTGGTTGGCCAGGAGG
>JAYYZX010000028.1:0-18596 GCA_036339955.1 Bacteroidota bacterium | reverse complement strand
ATAGCTCTTTTCCCACCTGCTTTAGCAGTTGCTGCAGATAATAATGTTCTTAAAGAGCCTACATTTTTACCTTTTTTACCAATCACTTTTCCAATATCACCTTCTCCAACTTTTAGCTCATAGATTAGAGTATTTTCACTTTCAGTTAAATCAATATTAACCTCATCTGGTTTATCAACGATAGCTTTTATCATACCTTCTAATAGTTCTTTCATTTCCATTTTCATCTCCTCATGTATATTATTTATCAGATTTCTTATCTTCTTCAGAAGTTTCTTCTTCTGGAGCTTCCTCCGCTGGAGCTTCCTCTGCTGGAGTTTCCTCTGCTGGAGTTTCCTCCGCTGGAGCTTCCTCTGCTGGAGCTTCTTCTGCTGATTCTTCTGCTGGAGCTTCCTCTGCTGGAGCTTCCTCTGCTGGAGTTTCATCTGCTGGAGATTCCTCAGCTGGAGGTTCCTCTGCTGGAGCTTCCTCTGCTGGAGGTTCCTCTGCTGGAGTTTCCTCTGCTGGAGCTTCCTCTGCTGGAGCTTCCTCTGCTGGAGTTTCTTCTGCTGGAGCTTCCTCTGCTGGAGTTTCCTCCACTGGAGCTTCCTCTGCTGGAGTTTCTAAAGTTTTTTGTGATATTCCTAAAGTATCTTCAGAAACTTTTTTAGAGCGTCTTCTTGATTTTTTACGCTTAGGTTTTTCAGTTGTATATTCTTCATTATAATCAACTAACTCAATAAAACACATTTGTGCATTATCTCCTAAACGATTACTTAATTTAAGAATTCTAGTATATCCTCCATTACGATTAGCAACTTTTATCGCAATATCACCAAAAAGTTCGGAAATAGCATTTTTTTGCTTTAAATAACTAAAAACTACTCTTCTAGAATGTGTAGTGTCTTGTTTAGATTTTGTTATTAATGGTTCTAAATATACTCTTAACGCTTTTGCTTTCGCTAAAGTAGTTTTAATTCTCTTATGCTCAATAAGAGAACAGGCCATATTAGCTAACATTGCTTTTCTATGTGGTGCTGTTCTTGATAAATGATTAAACTTCTTTCCGTGTCTCATTTTATTCGTTATCTAAATTATATTTTTGAATATCAAAACCGAAATGCAAACCTTTTTGCTCAATTAATTCTTCGAGCTCAGATAATGATTTCTTACCAAAATTTCTAAATTTGAGCATGTCTGACTTTTTAAATGCAACTAATTCTCCTAAAGTAAACACTTCGGCAGTTTTTAAACAGTTAAGTGCTCTAACAGAAAGCCCAAAATCTGTTAATTGTGTTTTTAATAATTGACGCATATGTAGCGTATCTTCATCAAACTCTTCATTTGAATCATCATCTAAATTAATTTTTTCATCAGAAAACAACATAAAATGCTGAATGAGTATTTTTGATGCATCAGTAAGTGCTTGTTTAGGATCAATTGAACCATCTGTTTTAATAATTAGATTTAGCTTTTCAAAATCTGTCTTTTGCTCTACACGATAATTATCTATATCATAACTTACATTTTTAATTGGAGTAAAAATTGAATCAATTGCAATTGTACCAAGTGGCGATTCTTCATCATAAGTATTCTCTTCTGCAGGAATATAACCTCTACCCTTTTCGATATTAATTTCCATTTCAAAATCAACTGATTTATCCATATTGCAAATCAAATGTTCTGTGTTTAACACCTGAAAATTAGACAGAGAATTAGCAATATCACTAGCTTTAACAGACTCTTTTTTAGACACTTTAATAGTAGCTTTTTCATTTTCAATGTCACTAATTTGTTGTTTAAACCTCACTTGTTTAAGGTTTAAAATAATTTGTGCTACATCCTGCACAACACCTTTAATAGTAGAAAATTCATGATCTACACCTTTTATTCTTACAGAAGTTATTGCAAAACCTTCTAGAGAAGACAATAAAACTCTCCTTAATGCATTTCCAACTGTTAATCCATATCCTGGTTCTAATGGACGAAATTCAAAGACTCCCTCATGATTCTTGTTGTCTAACATAATTACTTCATCCGGTTTTTGAAAATTTAAAATTGGCATATTTTTATTTATTTTATTTATTATTTATTATTTTGAATATAACTCTACAATTAATTGCTCCTTGATAGTCTCTGGAATTTGAGATCTTTCTGGAATTGCAATTACTTTGCCAGTCATAGTTTCTTTATTCCACTCTAACCAATCTACTTGAGTCCTTTCTAATGACAATGAATCTGAAATAGTACTGATTGATTTTGATTTCTCGCGTACACTAACTAGATCACCTACCTTAAGAGCAAAAGAAGGGATGTTACACACATTATCATTAACTAAAATATGTTTATGCGTAACAAATTGCCTAGCACCTCTTCTTGTAGGAGAAATTCCTAATCTAAAAACAACATTATCTAAACGCATCTCACAAAATTGTAATAAAATTTCTCCAGTAATACCTTTTTTTCTTAAAGCTTGTTTAAAAAGATTTGAGAATTGTTTTTCTAAAATACCATAAGTATATTTAGCTTTTTGTTTTTCTTGTAACTGAACACCATATTCAGATTGTTTTGCTCGTTTCTTTTGAGGACCATGTTGTCCTGGTCCATAAGCTTTTTTAGCTAAACTTTTATCCGGTCCGAAGATTGGCTCTCCAAATCTCCTAGAAATTCTTGATGTTGGTCCTATATATCTTGCCATTGCATATTCAATTAATTAAACTCTTCTTTTATTTGGTGGACGACAACCATTATGTGGTAATGGAGTAACGTCTATGATTTCTGAAACTAAAATACCACTATTATGTATAGCTCTTATTGCTGACTCTCTACCAGAACCCGGCCCTTTTACAAACACCTTCACTCTTTTAAGTCCAGAGCCAAGTGCTACTTTAGCACAATCTTCTGCAGCAACCTGAGCAGCATAAGGAGTGTTTTTCTTTGAGCCTCTAAAGCCCATTTTTCCAGCAGAAGACCAAGCAATAACCTGGCCACTATTATTTGTTAATGAAATAATAATATTATTAAATGTAGCCTGAATATGAGCATGCCCTTCAGGTTCAATATTTACTTTTGTTTTCTTTATTTTTTTAGCCATATTTTAATTATTTCTTCTTATTTGCTATCGTTTTCCTTTTTCCTTTTCTAGTCCTAGAATTATTCTTTGTTCTTTGACCACGTAATGGGAGTCCTGTTCTATGTCTGATACCTCGAAAACATCCAATATCCATTAATCGTTTGATATTGGTTTGTGTCTCAGCACGTAGTTCTCCCTCTACAGTAAATTTATCGCTAATAATTGACCTAATTAAGTTAACTTGTTCATCAGTCCAATCTTGTACTTTAATATCATAAGAAACATTTGCTTCATCTAATATAGATTTTGCAAACGATCTACCAACACCATAAATGTAAGTTAAACCTACAACTCCTCTCTTATTTTTTGGTAAATCTATACCTTTAATTCTTGCCATAATTTTAACCTTGTCTTTGTTTAAATCTAGGGTTCTTTTTATTAATCACATACAATCTGCCCTTTCTTTTTATAATCTTACAATCATCACTCCTTTTTTTTACAGATGCTCTTACTTTCATTTCTTTTTAATTTTAATATCTATATGTTATTCTTGCTTTAGTCAAATCATATGGAGACATTTCCAATTTCACCTTATCTCCAGGAAGAAGTTTAATATAAAATTTACGCATTTTACCAGATATATGTGCTGTTACAATATGTCCATTTTCTAACTCTACACGAAACATAGCATTCGACAATGCTTGTGTTATCGTACCATCTAATTCTATATTAGCTTGTTTTGCCATTCAATTTATTCTCAATGTATTCAAAACTTGACAAAATTTCTGCTTCCTTTTTTCTTACCACAACAGTATGTTCAAAATGCGCAGAAGGCTTATTGTCACTTGTTGTTATTGTCCATCCATCATCATGTTGGATTATCTTTCTATCCCCCATGTTAATCATTGGCTCAATAGCTAAAACTAACCCTTCTTTTAATAATAGTCCTTCTCCTTTACTGCCATAATTAGGAACTTCAGGAGGCTCATGTAATTCTGCCCCTACACCATGACCAACTAATTCTCTTACAACTCCGTAACCATAACTTTCAGCAAATAATTGTATAGCATTACTTATATCCCCAATTCTATTCCCTTCTACAGCCTGTTCAATACCTTTATAAAGAGATTCTTTTGTTATCTGAAGTAATTTTTTTGCCTCATAACTAACCTCTCCTACTTCATAAGTAAATGCTGAGTCCCCATAATATCCATTCATTAAGACTCCACAATCAATTGAAAGAATATCTCCTTCAATCAATGGATAACTAGTCGGAATACCATGTACTACCTGACAATTAGGAGATATACATAAAGTATTAGGGAAACCATTATATCCTTTAAAAGCAGGAATTGCATGATTATCTCTTATAAACTCCTCTGCTATACTATCCAATTTAATAGGAAGCATCCCAGGTTCAATAAAAGCTGCTATTTCAGCATGAGTTCTTGCCACAAGCAAAGAGCTTTCTCTTATTAAATGTATTTCTTCTTCCGATCTTAGTTTCATAATAATTACATTAATTTACCTGATGCTTTTCCTTTTATTCTTCCTGAATCCATTAACCCGTCATAATGACGCATCAATAGATGGCTCTCAATTTGTTGTAATGTGTCTAATACTACACCAACTAAGATTAATAATGATGTACCTCCATAAAACTGAGCAAATTGCATATTAACACCTCCTTGCATTGCAAAAGCAGGAAGTATAGCAACAAGCCCTAAGAAAAGGCTTCCTGGGAAAGTAATCCTAGACATAATTGTATCTAAATATTCTGCAGTAGCTCTTCCTGGCTTAATTCCTGGAATAAAACCGCCATTCTTTTTCATATCGTCTGCCATTTGATTTGGATTTACAGTTACTGCAGTATAAAAATATGTAAATGCGACTATCATACAAAAGAAAATCAGATTATACCAAAAACCAGCAAAATCAGTTAACATAGCAGCAAAACCTTGAAGTGTTTCTGAACTAGAAAATCCAACCAAAGTAATAGGAACAAACATTATTGCTTGTGCAAAAATAATAGGCATAACACCAGCAGCATTAACTTTTAATGGAATAAATTGACGAACTCCTCCATACTGCTTGTTTCCAATAACACGTTTCGCATACTGAACAGGAATTCGACGGGTTCCTTGAACTAATAAAATTGTAACAGTAATTACAACTAGTAATATTAACATTTCAACTAAAAATACAACCAATCCTCCACCAGTACTACCTAAAGCAGACACAAACTCTTGCATCAATGACTGAGGGAAAGTTGCAATAATACCAATCATAATTAAAAGAGAAATTCCATTACCAATTCCTCTGTCTGTAATTTTTTCTCCTAACCACATTACAAACATAGTACCAGTAACAAGTATGACTATTGAAGAAAACCAAAAAATTCCTGGAGATAATAAAAATGCAGATTCTGGCAACGTAGCTTGAAGATTTGCAATATATCCTGGAGCCTGCCCTCCTGTAATAAGAATTGTTAAATACCTTGTTATATTATTAATTTTTCTTCTGCCACTTTCTCCTTCTTTTTGCAACTTCTGAAAATATGGGATTGCCATACCTAGTAATTGGATTACAATAGATGCAGAAATATAAGGCATAATACCTAAAGCAAATATAGATGCTTGTGCAAAGGCTCCTCCTGTAAACATATTTAATAAACCTAATAAACCCTCAGAGGTTTGATCCTGTAAAGCAGCAAGTTGTGAAGGATCAACACCAGGTATAACAACAAAAGATCCTGCCCTATAAATTGCAATTAATCCCAAGGTAGTCAGGATACGATTTCTTAAATCCTCAATACCCCAAATATTTCTTATAGTTGTTATTAATTTCTTCATTACTAACTTATTATATTAACCTTACCTCCAGCTTTTTCTATAGCTTCTTTTGCAGATTTAGAACATGATTCTACAGTCAATTCTATTTTACCAGTAATTTTTCCTCTCCCTAAAATCTTAACACGATCTTTCTTCTTAATTAAACGATTTTCAATAAAAAATTCTTTTGTAATAACTCCTTTTTTAACTTTTTTATTGTCAAGCAAATATTGTAAAAAATCTATATTTATAACCTTATATTCTTTTCGATTCGGATTTGTAAAACCAAATTTAGGAACTCTCCTTTGTAGTGGCTGTTGTCCTCCTTCAAAACCAAACTTTCTTGAATATCCCGAACGCGACTTAGCTCCTTTATGACCTCTAGTGGATGTACCTCCTTTCTTTGATCCTTCACCTCTTCCTATTCTTTTAGGTTTTTTAATTGATCCTGCTGCGGGCTTTAATTTATTTAACTTCATAACTAATTATTGTTTTATACAATATCTACTAAATGTTTTATCTTTTTAATCATACCTAAAATCTGAGGTGTTGATTTATGTTCCACAACTTGATTAATTTTGTGCAAACCAAGTGCTTCTAAAGTCTTTTTTTGATCCTGAGGACGACCTATCTTACTTCTTTTTTGTTTTATTTTAATTTTTGACATAACTTTTTCTAAATTACTTAACCATTAAATACCTTATTAAGACTTACTCCTCGCTGTACTGCAACTTCTCTAGCATCTCTTAATTCAAGTAGAGCTTTTAAAGTAGCTTTAACTAAATTATGAGGATTTGAGGATCCTTTTGATTTTGCTAATACATCTTTTACTCCTGCGCTTTCCAAAACAGCACGCATTGCTCCTCCAGCTTTAACTCCTGTACCATTAGAAGCAGGCTTAATAAATACGTGAGCACCTCCAAATTTAGTGGTTTGCTCATGTGGTATGGTCCCTTTATAGATAGGAATTCTTACAAGATTCTTTTTTGCAGAATCAATTGCTTTAGAAATAGCTGTAGATACATCTTTTGATTTTCCAAGACCCAAACCCACAATACTTTTCTCATCTCCAACAACAACAATAGCAGAAAATCCAAATGCTCTACCACCTTTAGTAACTTTAACTACTCTTTGTACTCCAACTAAACGATCTTTTAGCTCTATATCTGCTGATATCTTTACTCTTTTGTGTTTTGCTAATACTAACATACTAAATTATATTATTTTAAAATTTTAAACCTCCTTCACGTGCTCCTTCAGCCAATGCTTTGACTCTTCCATGGTATAAAAACCCTCCTCTATCAAAAATAACAGATTGAACACCAATATTTTTTGCTCGATCTGCAAGTAACTCTCCCACCTTTTTAGCTTTCTCAACTTTTGTTCCTTCGATCTTCTTTAAATCTTCATCTCTAGATGAAGCAATAACTAAAGTAAAGCCCTGAACATCATCAATAAGTTGAGCATAAATTTCTTTATTACTTCGAAAAACAGCTAATCTAGGATTCTTCTCCGTACCGAATATCTTCTTTCTAATACTAAATCGTTTGTTTTGTCTCTTATGTTTTTTTGATTTATTCATTTTTATTTATTTAACTAGCAGTAGCTGCAGCTGTTTTTCCTGCTTTTCTTCTAACATATTCATCTTTATATCTAATACCTTTCCCTTTATATGGCTCAGGTTTTCTAAAAGATCTAATTTTTGCAGCTACAGCCCCCAATAATTGTTTATCATGTGAAGATAATGTTAAAATAGGAGCCTTCCCTTTCTCTGTTTCTGCAACACCTTTTACTTCTTTAGGTAATTGAAATACAATATTGTGAGAATATCCAGCAGATATATCTACGAGACTACCCTGTACAGCAACACGATAACCAACACCAATAAACTCCAGTTTTTTCGTAAATCCTTCTGAAACACCTTTTAGCATGTTAGAAATAAGAGCACCATATAAACCATGTAAAGATTTTGTTTCTTTTTCGTCGTTTATTCTATTTAGTTTAATAGTCTTCTCTAAAATTTTAACAGTAATTAGATTTGATATCTGCTGCTGTAATTCTCCAATCTTCCCAGAAACAAAAACAATATCCTGATTTTGCTTAACTGTTACTCCTTCTGGTATTAATATTTCATTACTTCCTATTCTAGACATTTCTTTAATTATTTAATAAATACAACATATAACTTCTCCACCTACATTTAACTCTCTAGCTTCTTTATCTGTTATTACTCCCTTAGATGTTGAAATAATGGCAATTCCAAGCCCGTTAATTACTCTAGGTAAATTTTGAGCATCAGCATATTTTCTTAACCCAGGAGTGCTAACTCTAAATAACTTTTTAATTGCAGGCGTCTTTGTTTCTACGTGATATTTGAGAGCAATTTTGATATTACCTTGAGAATTAGATTTATCCTCAAATTTATAATCTAAAATATATCCTTGATTACATAAAATCTTTGTAATTGATTTCTTTATATTTGAGCTTGGGATATCAACTACTTGATGTCCTGCCATTTGGGCATTTCTAATTCTAGTTAAATAATCTGCTATTGGGTCTGAAAACATGTTATTTTATTTTTATTTACCAACTTACTTTTTTAACTCCAGGGATCAATCCAAAATTTGCCATCTCTCTAAATTTTACACGAGAAATACCAAACTGCCTCATATATCCTTTTGGTCTACCCGTTAATTTACATCTATTATGCATTCTAACAGGAGATGCATTTCTAGGTAATTTTTGCAAACCCAGGTAATCTCCTGCTGCTTTTAATGTTGCTCTTTTTTCTGCATATTTTGCTACACATTTTGCTCTTTTTACTTCACGAGCTTTCATTGATTCTTTTGCCATATTTCTATTTTTCTTCTAGTTTATTATTCTTTTTAGGAGTTTCCTCCACTGGAGATTCCTCTGTTGGAGATTCCTCTACTGGAGTTTCCTCTACTGGAGTTTCCTCTACTGGAGTTTCCTCTGCTGGAGATTCCTCTGCTGGAGTTTCCTCCGCTGGAGATTCCTCTGCTGGAGATTCCTCTGCTGGAGTTTCCTCTGCTGGAGATTCTTCTAATGATGAAATCTTTGAATCTTCTTTAGTAATAGGTTTCTTATTATCATTAATAAATGGCAACCCTAATTTTTTTAATAAAATAAGTGCCTCTTCATCAGAATCTGTACTAGTAACAAAAGTAATATCCATTCCAGTAATATTTCTTACCTTGTCAATACTTATCTCTGGAAATACTATTTGCTCTTTTATCCCTAATGTGTAATTACCTCTACCATCAAACCCTTTACTAGAAATACCTCGAAAATCACGTACTCTAGGTAAAGCAGCTGTAATTAATCTATCTAGAAATTCATACATTTGATCTCCACGCAAAGTCACCATAACTCCAACTGGCATTCCTTTTCTTAACTTAAAATTAGAAATATCACGTTTTGACTTAGTTACAACTGCTTTCTGCCCAGCAATCAAACTCATCTCTTCCTGAGCAGATTCAATAATTTTCTTATCAGTACTTCCTTTACCTACACCTTGATTTATACATATCTTTTTTAGGCTAGGGACCTCCATAACCGATTTATAATTCTTCTTCAGAGAAGATATAATTTCTTCTTTATATTGTGTTTTTAATCTAGGTGTATATTCCATTATTTTATTTCTTCTCCTGTTTTCTTAGAAATTCTTATTTTTCTCCCTTCTTTGTTCTTTTGTACATAAATACGAGTTGGTTCTCCAGATTTCGGGTCGATTAACATAACATTAGACATATGTATTGGTGCTTCTTTTTTAATAATACCTCCTTCTTGCGCATTAGCATTAGGTTTAGTATGTCTTGATACTAAATTTACTCCTTCTACAATAACTCTTGTTGTATTAGGGTAAACTTTTATGACTTTTCCTTTTGAACCTTTAGATTCTCCAGAAAGTACCAGGACCATATCATTTTTCTTTATATTATTTTTTTTCATTTTATTACAAAATCTATAAAACTTCTGGAGCTAATGAAGCAATCTTCATGAAATCATTATCTCTTAATTCTCTAGCAACAGGACCAAAAACACGAGTTCCTTTCATCTGTCCAGCTTCATCAATAATTACACATGCATTATCATCAAAACGAATATACGAACCATCGTTCCTTCTAATCTCTTTCTTTGTACGTACAATAACAGCTTTAACAACTTGGCCTTTTTTAACGTTACCCGAAGGGATAGCTGTTTTTACACTACCTACAATACTGTCTCCTAAAGAGGCATAACGTTTTCTAGTACCTCCTAAAACTCGAATACAAAGCAATTCTTTTGCTCCACTATTATCAGCTACTTTTATTCTTGATTCCTGTTGTATCATTTATTTTGCTTTTTCTATTATTTCAACAACACGCCAATTTTTGTTTTTACTCAACGGTTTTGTCTCCATTATCTTCACAAGATCTCCTTCATTACAAATATTTTTCTCGTCATGTGCACAAAATTTTGAAGTAGTTTTAAGAAACTTTCCATACAATGGATGTTTTTCTTTTCTCTCAACAGCTATAATAATTGATTTTTCCATTTTATTGCTAGTAACAACCCCTACTCTTTCTTTGCGTAAATTCCTATCCATATTTATTAATTATTTATATTTTTTCTTTTTTGAAGTTCAGTCATAATTCTAGCAATATTTCTTCTAGTAAACTTGATTTGTTGAGGGTTCTCTAATGGAGAAACTGCATGGCTCATCTTCATTTTCATTAAATTTACCTTTTCTTCCTGTAGTAAATCTTCAAGCTCATTATCTATCATTTCTTTTAAAACTGATGCTTTCATTTTTTAATTTTTATAAATCTCTTCTACATACAAATTTAGTAGCAATAGGTAATTTTTGTGCTGCTAATCGTAATGCTTCTTTAGCAGTTTCAAAATCAACACCATCGCACTCAAAAATCATTCTACCAGGTCTCACAACAGCTGCCCAATATTCAGGAGAACCTTTTCCTTTACCCATCCTGACTTCAGCAGGTTTTTTAGTAACAGGTTTATCTGGAAAAATTCTAATCCATACCTGACCTTCTCTTTTCATATAACGAGTAACAGCAATACGAGCAGCTTCAATTTGACGAGCTGTAACCCATGCTTCATCAAGTGACTTAATCCCAAAAGTTCCAAAAGAAAGACGAGTTCCTCTTTGAGCATTACCTTTCATTTTTCCTTTTTGTGCTTTTCGATATTTACTTTTCTTCGGCTGTAACATAATATTATATTTTCTATTTTCTTTTCCTTGTTTTCTTAGGATTCTTAAATTGCAACATTAAATCACGTTTACCATATACTTCTCCTTTACAGATCCAAACCTTTATACCTATTTTACCATAAGTAGTGTCAGCTTCTCTAAGTCCATAATCAATATCTGCACGAAAAGTATGTAAAGGAGTTCTCCCGTCTTTATACATCTCTGATCGAGCCATCTCTGCTCCATTCAATCTTCCTGAGATCAAAACTTTAATTCCTTCAGCTGACATTCTCATCGTTGAAGCAATTGCCATTTTGATAGCTCTTTTATAAGAAATCCGTCCTTCAATCTGTCTTGCAATATTTTCTGCGACTAAATTCGCTTCAAGCTCTGGACGTTTTATTTCAAAAATATTTATTTGAATATCTTTATTAGTAATCTTTTTAATTTCTTGTTTTAAAGTTTCTACTTCTTGACCTCCTTTCCCAATAATAATTCCAGGTCGTGCAGTATGAATAGTAATAGTTAAAATTCGTGGTGTTCTTTCAATAGCAATTCGAGAAACGCTAGCTTTTGATAATCTGACACCAAGATATTTTCTGATTTTGTAATCTTCTGCTAACTTATCACCAAAATCATTACCTCCATACCAGTTAGAATCCCATCCTCTAATGTATCCTAATCTGTTTCCTATTGGATTTGTTTTTTGTCCCATTTTTTATTCTTTTCCTTTATTTTTACTATCTACAATCAATGTAACATGATTAGATCTCTTTCGAATTCTATGCGCTCTACCCTGAGGGGCAGGCTGTATTCTTTTTAACATTCTCCCACTGTCAACCTTGATTGCAGAAATATATAATTGACTTTCATCCATTCGACTACCTTCATTTTTAGCTTCCCAATTTGATAATGCAGATAATAATAATTTCTCCATTCTAGAAGAAGCTTCTTTAGGATTTAATTTTAATTCATTCAATGCTTTTTCTACATTCATACCTCTTATTAAATCAGCAATTAACCTCATCTTTCTTGGTGACGTCGGACAATTATTTAATTTTGCAATTGCTACTTTTTTATTTGCTTCTTTCCTTGCATTTGCTTGTATTCTCTTCCTTGCTCCCATAATAATTATTTTCTATTACCCGAATGACCCCTAAAGGTTCTTGTTGGAGAAAATTCTCCTAATTTATGTCCTACCATATTTTCAGTAATATAAACAGGTATAAACTGTCTACCATTATGTACACCTATAGTTTTACCTACAAATTCAGGTGTAATCATAGAAGCTCTTGACCAAGTCTTAATCACTGTATTACCTCCTGATTCATTCATTAAATCAATCTTCTTTTGTAACTTATAATGAACAAATGGTCCTTTCTTTAATGATCTCCCCATAAATTATTTATTTTTTCTAGTTTCAATTATGTACTTATTTGAACTCTTTTTCTTATTCCTTGTCTTATAACCTTTTGCAGGAATTCCTTTTTTACTTCTAGGGATTCCTCCAGAATGCTTACCTTCTCCCCCACCCATTGGATGATCTACAGGATTCATAACAGTTGCTCTTGTTCTGGGCCTTCTTCCTAACCACCTACTTCTTCCTGCCTTACCAGATACTTGCAATTGATGTTCTGGATTAGAAACTGAACCAATAGTAGCAAAACAAGTAACCAAAATTTTTCTAATCTCTCCTGAATTTAATTTTACTGTAGCATATTTTCCATCTCTAGCCATCAGCTGAGCAAATGCACCAGCGCTCCTTACCAAAATAGCCCCTTGTCCTGGCCTTAACTCAATATTATGAATAACCGTACCTAAAGGCATTGCATTTAGTGGTAAGCTGTTTCCAACTTTGATTGGAGATTTTTCTCCAGAAACAACCTCCGAACCTACTTCTAGTCCATGAGGACAAATAATATACCTCTTCTCTCCATCTACATAATATAATAAAGCAATATAAGCTGACCTATTCGGGTCATATTCTACTGAAGAAACTTTGGCTGGAATATCAATTTTATTACGTTTAAAGTCTATCATTCTATATTGTTTCTTATGGCCACCACCAATATATTTAACAGTCATCTTCCCTCTAGAGTTTCTACCTCCTGATTTTCTATTAGGAGCTAATAAAGATTTCTCAGGACTAGAAGATGTTATTTTTTCAAATGTTCTAGCTACTTTATGTCTCTGCCCCGGTGTAGTTGGATTTAATTTTTTAACTGCCATATTCTCATTTTAAATATTACTGTAGAAATCAATATTATCTCCTTCTGCTAATTGAATAATTGCTTTCTTATAAGTACTTGTTCTACCTACAATCATACCGGATTTACTTCCTCTTGAACGTTTTTTCCCAATACATAACATGGTTTTTACTGAATCTACAGCAACATCATACTGTTGTTCAACAGCCTTCTTAATTTGTATTTTATTAGCTGATTTACTCACTACAAAAGCATAACGATTAAACCTTTCTGTTTGCTCAGTCATCTTCTCTGTTATTACTGGTTTTATAATAATATTCATCATTTTTTTCTAATTACAATTCTTTTCTATTTCTACAATTGAAGATTCCATAATTAACATTTTATTTGCACGCAATATTTCATAGGTATTAAGTTCAGATGCCAACATCACCTTAGATTTTTTTAAATTTCTAGAAGAAAGTAAAATATTTTTATTTGATTCTGATAATACTAATAAAGTGTTATTATCGCCTTGCTCAAATAATGCAAGTAATTCAGTATATAACTTTGTTTTTGGATGTTCAAAAACAAAATCTTCCAAAACAATAATATTATTATCAGATGCCTTATATGTTAATGCTGATTTCCTTGCAATCTTCTTTACTTTCTTATTTAATTTAACAGTATATTCTCTTGGACTTGGGCCAAATATTCTTCCTCCTCCTCTGAAAATTGGGTTCTTGATATCACCAACTCTAGCTGCTCCACTTCCTTTTTGTTTTCTTATTTTTCGACGACTACCTTTTATTTCGCCTCTTTCTTTGGTTTTATGAGTTCCTTTACGTTGAGAGGCTAAATATTGTTTTACATCCAGATAAATAGCATGATCATTAGGTGTAATTCCAAAAATATCTTTATTTAAAGAAATTACTTTTTTAGTTTTTTTACCTGCTTTATTATATACCTCTACTTTCATTATCTTTCGATTTTAACATATGAATTACAAGCCCCTGGAACAGAGCCTTTTACAACTAAAATATCCTCCTCTGGTATAACTTTCATAATTTGCAAATTCTCTATTTTTACACTCTGATTACCTGTTTGTCCTGCCATTCTCATTCCTTTAAAAACACGAGCAGGGTATGATGCTGCTCCTATAGATCCTGGTGCTCTCATTCTGTTGTGTTGTCCATGAGTTGCATCCCCAACACCTCTAAACCCATGACGTTTAACTACCCCTTGAAAGCCTTTTCCTTTAGAAGTTCCTGCTACAGTAACAAAATCACCTTCGCTAAATAATTCAACAGTTATCTTATCTCCTAACGTAATTCCATCTGTACTTTCAACAGGAAATTCTACTATTTTTTTCAATGGTGCAGTATTAGCTTTTTTAAAATGACCACTAAGCGCCTTTGAGGTTTTGTCAGTTCTTTTCTCTTTATATCCTAATTGCACTGCTTTATAACCATCTTGTTCAAGTGTTTTAATTTGTGTAATAAAACATGGCCCTGCCGTTAATATCGTACATGGTATATTTTTCCCTTCTTCTGAGAACATAGATGTCATTCGTATTTTTTTACCTATTAATCCGTCCATTTTTATATTACTTTAATTTCAACATGTACTCCACTAGGAAGTTCTAATTTCATTAGCGCATCAATTGTTTTTGAAGAAGAACTATAAATATCCATCAATCTTCTATGATTAGGTAATTGAAATTGTTCTCTAGATTCTTTATTAACATGTGGTGACCTTAAGACTGTATATATTTTTTTATGCGTTGGTAATGGAATTGGGCCACTAATAATCGCTCCTGAACTCTTGACAGTTTTAACAATTTTCTCTGCTGATTGATCTACTAGAGTATGATCAAAAGATTTTAATTTTATCCTAACTTTTTGTGCCATTATTAATCCTGTTTTATTCCTTTTACTTGTGCAATTACTTCCTCTGCAATATTCTTGGGAGCATGATCAAATTTCTCAAATTCCATAGTAGAAGTTGCTCTACCAGAACTAATAGTTCTCAAATCAGTAATATACCCAAACATCTCTGAAAGTGGAACTTTTGCTTTTACGATCTTAGATCCTGCTTTATCATCCATTCCTTCTACTTGACCTCTTCTCTTATTTAAATCTCCAATTACATCTCCCATATTTACTTCTGGAGTTACAACATCCAATCTCATAATAGGTTCTAATATTACTGGAGAAGCTTGCTTTGCAGCTGATTTAAATGCAATCTGAGCACAAAGCTCAAAAGATAATTGATCTGAATCAACATCATGATAAGATCCGTCAAACAATCTGATCTTCATACTATTTATTGGATAACCTGCTAAAACACCATTTGTCATCGCCATCTTAAACCCTTTCTCTACAGAAGGAATAAATTCTTTAGGAATATTTCCTCCTTTAATTTCATTTACAAACTGAATACCTTCTTGATCAAAATCTGAATCAACCGGAGAAATTTCAAATTGAATGTCAGCAAATTTTCCTCTTCCTCCTGATTGTTTCTTATATATCTCTCTATGAGTTATAGAAGTGGTAATTGCTTCTTTGTATGCAACTTGAGGAGCTCCTTGATTACACTCTACATCAAATTCTCTCCTTAACCTGTCAAGAATAATATCTAAATGTAATTCTCCCATTCCAGATATAATAGTTTGTCCTGAATCTTCATCTGTTTTAACAGTAAATGTAGGATCTTCCTCAGTTAATTTAGCAAGAGCAACACCTAATTTGTCCAAATCTTTTTGTGTCTTTGGTTCAATAGCTACACCAATTACTGGCTCTGGGAAATCCATAGATTCCAATACAATAGGAGCATTTTCTACACATAAGGTATCTCCTGTTTTAATATCTTTAAACCCAACTAATGCTGCAATATCTCCTGCCTGCAGATTGTCTATTTGATTTTGTTTATTAGAGTGCATCTGATAAATTCTTGATATTCTCTCTTTATTACCTGTTCTCATATTGATTACATAGGTTCCTGAATTTAAAATACCTGAGTAAGCTCTAGTAAAACATAAGCGACCAACATAAGGATCGGTAGCAATTTTAAATGCTAAGGCTGCAAAAGGAGCACTGGCATCAGGTTTTCTAGATTCAAGAGCATCAGTTTTTGGATTTGTTCCTTCAATCGCTTCTACATCAACCGGAGAAGGTAATATTTCCATTACCATATCTAACATAGCTTGAACACCTTTATTTTTAAATGCTGAGCCACACATCATAGGAACAACCTTTCCTGATATAGTTGCTTGACGTAAAGCATTTAGAATCTCTCTTTCTGTAAGAGAATTTTCATCTTCAAAATATTTCTCTAATAAAGCATCATCAAATTCAGCAACAGCTTCTAATAATTTACCTCTATATTCTCTAGCTTCTTCAATAATATCACTAGGAATATCAACCTCTTTGAACGTCATGCCTTGATCCTCTTCATTCCAAACAATACCTTTAAAATTAATTAAATCAACTACACCTTTGAATTCGTTTTCAGAACCAATAGGAATCTGTAAAGGAAGAGCGTGAGAACCTAGCATTTCTTTTACTTGCGTACATACATTCAAAAAATTAGATCCCTGTCTATCCATTTTATTAACAAACCCTATTCTAGGTACATTATAATTATTTGCTAATCTCCAATTAGTTTCTGATTGAGGTTCAACCCCATCTACTGCACTAAATAAAAAGACTAATCCATCCAAAACACGTAGAGAACGATTTACTTCTACCGTGAAATCAACGTGTCCAGGAGTATCAATAATATTAACATGATAATCTTGTCCTCTATATGGCCAGCTTAAAGTAGTAGCTGCAGAAGTAATGGTAATTCCTCTTTCTTGCTCTTGCTCCATCCAATCCATAGTAGCAGCACCATCATGAACCTCCCCTATCTTATGATTTACACCTGCATAATATAAAATACGCTCAGTAGTAGTAGTTTTTCCAGCATCAATGTGAGCAGCAATACCTATATTTCTAGTAAATTTTAAATCTCTTCCCATAATTATTTAGTTAAAATCTAAAATGTGCAAATGCTTTATTTGCTTCAGCCATTCGATGAGTATCTTCCTTTTTCTTAAATGCAGCCCCCTCTTCTTTATGAGAAGCTAAAATTTCTGAAGATAACCGTTGACTCATTGTTTTTTCATTTCTTTTTCTAGCTGCTGCAATCATCCATTTAATACCTAAAGAAACTCTTCTATCTTCTCTGACAGGATGTGGAATTTGAAAAGTAGCGCCTCCAATTCTTCGACTTCTTACTTCAACATGAGGCATAACATTATCCAAAGCTTTTTCCCAGATTGCTATTGGTTCTTCTTCTTTTGCATTTTTTGCAATTTCGTCTAAAGCATCATAAAACACACGAAATGCTACATTTCGTTTTCCATCAAGCATAAGATTATTAACAAAACGAGTAACTAAAGCACTGTTAAATCTAGTGTCTGGAGATAATATTCTTTTTTTTGCTCTTTTTTTCCTCATTCTAAAATATCAAGTTTTATTTTTTTGAGCTTTTTGCCCCGTATTTTGATCTTCTTTGTGTTCTCTCTCCAACACCAGAAGTATCAAGTGCTCCCCTAACAATATGGTATCTAACTCCTGGTAAGTCTTTCACTCTTCCTCCTCTAACTAAAACAACAGAATATTCTTGTAAATTATGTCCTTCTCCTCCAATATAAGCATTCACTTCATTACCATTAGTCAAACGTACTCTAGCAACTTTTCTAAGTGCTGAGTTTGGTTTTTTAGGCGTGGTCGTATAAACTCGAGTACATACTCCTCTTCTTTGAGGGCATGATTTCAAAGCCATAGATTTACTTTTTTTCTTAATAGTAGACCGTCCTTTTCTGACTAACTGTTGTATAGTTGGCATATTTCTCTTTTAATAATGGCCGGCAAATTTAGCAATTAATTAAGAAAATATGAAATACTTCTCTAGTTTTTTTATGATAGAAATTTTAGAGAAAAACGCTATTATTTGTACTAAAAAATAAGTGTAGTTTTAAAAAATTAAAAAACAAACCCATTTTATACAATATTTAAAATAAAAATCTAAAGGAATATATCTAGTATTTTAAAATAATTAATGAAAATTGCTTAGAAGGTTTATTTTACAATTAACTTATGAAATTCATGCTTATCATGCATGTAAATCTCCACAAAATATACTCCAGCAGATTTGTCATTACCACTGATTATATATTTATCCGTGTTGTATATTGTAATTTTATCTACTGTTTTTCCATAAACATCTATAATAGATATTTGAGCTTCTTGAATAACTTTACCAAA
>JAYYZX010000027.1:0-48510 GCA_036339955.1 Bacteroidota bacterium | reverse complement strand
TGGTGGAGCTGGTGGGTTTCGAACCCACGTCCAAACAAGGAATCTAATAACTTTCTACATGTTTATTAACCTTTTGTTTTCGAGAGAGGGTAGGAGAGGTTACAACCAAACCCAAACCTTAACTTCTAAATTTCATTTACTTATTGAAGTATTAAGTAAACTATCCTAAACTTAAATGATGTCTCAGATTAGAGGCGCTAGGAGAACCTCTAGAAGAGACAAAAGCTATTTAATATTTAATATTAAGCAGCTAAAGCGTAGTTATACTCGCCATTTAAAATATTTGATTTTTGAGATTAACGAGTCAAAAAACAATACTCGACATGCTTATTAATAAATGCATCTTGCTGTCAAAGCCAGTCAGCCCCATAAGTTAAAGAACGAATTAATGTGCAAAACTACAAAAAACATATTTTTGTCAGAACCTTTCTTATTTTTGTATTATGATAATAGGTATTCTTAAAGAGGGTAAAGAACCAGTAGATAGGCGTGTACCGCTTACTCCTGAGCAATGCAAGCATTTAATGACTTCTTATCGTTCCATTCAAATTATTGTTCAAAAAAGTGATTTTAGATGCTTCAGTGATCAAGAATATATTAATTCAGGAGTAAAGGTAGTTGATGATATATCAGAGGCTGATATATTACTAGGGATAAAGGAAGTCCCTAAGACAGAATTAATACCTCATAAAATATATTTCTATTTCTCTCATACTATTAAGAAGCAGCCATATAATAAAGGATTATTATGTAAAATGATTGATTTAAATATTAAGATGATAGATTACGAGGTAATAAAAGATGAAAATGGGAAGCGTTTAATTGGTTTTGGTAGGTATGCTGGTATAATTGGAGCATATAACGCATTACTTGCTTATGGCATAAAATCTCAGAAATATAATTTAGATGCTGCATATAATTGCTTTAATAAAGATATGATGTTGCAACAACTTATTAATTTAGATTTAAATCAAGAGAAAATTGTTATAACAGGTTCAGGAAAAGTAGCTTTAGGAGCTATAGAAACCTTATGTAATGCGGGAATTACAGAGGTTAATAAGCAAGACTTTCTTTCGAAAAAAAATAGTTCCCCAGTTTTCTTACGTTTGGATACATTAGATTATAATATAAGAAAAGATTCTACGAAATCTAATAAACAGAATTTTTATGATTATCCTGAAGAATATATATCTGATTTAGCTAGATATCTCAAATCATCAGATATTTTTATTTCTGGTCATTTTTATAGTATTGGATCTCCTGTTTTATTAACTAAAAAAGACTTAATAAATACTAATGTAAAAGTTATTGCAGATATTTCATGTGATATAAATGGCCCAATTGCTTCTACTATTCGTAGTTCTTCTATTATTGATCCTATTTATGGTTATAACACTAAATTATTTAAAGAGGATGATGATTTAGAAAATATTGATGTCATAGCTGTGATGGCTGTTGATAATCTACCATGTGAGTTACCTAAAGATTCTTCGGAAGATTTTGGTAATCAATTAATTAAAAATGTTTTTCCACTATTAATTAATGATGAGAATATGATACTTGATAAGGCTACAATTTGTGAAAAAGGTGCTTTAACTAGAAATTTCACCTATTTATCTTCTTATATTTCAGGAGATTAAATATTTTTTAAATTAGATATTGTTTGAATAGGGTTATTTGATTTAAAAACGAAGCTTCCTGCTACTATTACATCTGCCCCGCAATTAATCAGTTCTTTAGCATTCTCAGTATTTACCCCGCCATCAATCTCAATCAGAAAGTTACTTTCTGTTTCTTTCCTCAGATTATTCAGCATTTTAACTTTCTTATATGTATTCTCAATAAAAGATTGTCCTCCAAATCCAGGATTTACAGACATAATACATATTAGATCTATATCTTTTAGAATATCTGAAAGGGCATATACAGAAGTGTGTGGGTTTAGAGCAACTCCTGCTTTCATACCTTCTTCTTTTATTGCATGAATTGTTCTATGTAAGTGGTTACACGCTTCAAAATGTACTGTTAGAATGTCTGCTCCAATATTTTTAAAGGTTTTTATGTATTTATCAGGTTCTATTATCATTAAATGTATATCTAGCGTTTTTTTAGAATAAGATTTTATACTCTTGATTACTGGCATGCCGAACGATATATTTGGAACAAATACTCCGTCCATAACATCTAAGTGAAACCAATCTGCTTCACTACTATTTATCATTTCACAATCTTTTTGGAGGTTGCCAAAATCTGCAGCTAAAATAGAAGGGGCTACTATGTGATTCATAATTTTGGTAAATATAAAAAAAGAGGGTATAAACCCTCTTGAAAATTTAGCCTAAATAAGTTTTTAGTATCTTACTTCTTGAAGTATGTTTTAATCTTCTAACAGCTTTTTCTTTAATTTGTCTTACTCTTTCTCTAGTTAAGTCAAATTTTTCTCCAATTTCTTCCAGAGTCATTGCGTGTCCACCACTTAATCCAAAATATGATGATACAACATCTGCTTCTCTAGGGGTTAAAGTATCTAAGGCTCTTCTGATTTCTTCTCTCAATGATTCTAGCATTAATTCATTATCAGGACTTGGACTTTCATCACTTCCCATAACATCGTATAAATTACTGTCTTCTCCTTCAATTAGAGGGGCATCCATAGAAACATGTCTTCCTGAATTTTTTAATGACTGTTTTACTTCAGGTACAGAAAGCTCTACTAGTTCTGCAATTTCTTCAGCAGTAGGAGGTCTTTCAAATTTTTGTTCTAGTTTTGCATATGCCTTATTTATCTTGTTTATTGATCCAATTTTGTTTAACGGAAGTCGTACAATCCTGGATTGTTCGGCTAGTGCTTGTAGTATTGATTGTCGTATCCACCATACAGCATAAGATATGAATTTAAACCCTCTTGTTTCATCAAATCGTTTTGCCGCTTTTATTAAGCCTAAATTACCCTCATTAATTAAGTCAGGTAATGTTAATCCTTGATTTTGATATTGTTTGGCAACTGAAACTACAAAACGGAGATTAGCTTTTGTTAATTTTTCAAGAGCATTCTCATCTCCACTCTTTATTTTTTGAGCTAATTCTACTTCTTCTTCAGCTGTTATTAAATCAACACGCCCAATTTCTTGCAGGTACTTATCTAGAGAAGCAGTTTCTCTATTTGTAACCTGTTTTGTTATTTTTAATTGTCTCATATTAATATATTTATTACCAAAAAGCTTGTACGATAGTTATATTTTTTTGTTACACTTATTTTATTATTTTTTTTCTACTTTTTCAATAAGTGCTTTACGTGAAAGTTTTAATTTTCCAGATTTCTCATCAATAGCTACTAATTTCACTTCAATTTCTTGTCCTTCTTTTAATATGTCCTCTACTTTATCTACTCTTTCCCAAGCTAGCTCAGATATATGTAATAATCCGTCTGTATTTGAAGATATACCTACAAATGCTCCATATGGCATAATAGATTTAACTACTCCCTTATAGACTTCACCTAATTCTGGGACAAAAGCAATTGCTTTAATTTTTTGAATTGCATTATCAATCTTTTCTTGATCTACTCCTAAAATCTCTACCAATCCCTTTTCATCTACTTCTTCTATTGAAATTGTAGTTTCTGTTGTTGCTTGTAATTCTTGAATAATCTTCCCTCCAGGACCAATAACACCTCCAATAGTAGATTTAGGAATTTCTAGTTTTACAATTTTTGGGGTATGTGGTTTTAGATTGGTTCTTGGTTTAGTAATTGTCTCCGTTAGTTTTTTCAAGATATGTAATCTTCCATCTCTTGCCTGGTTTAAGGCTTTTTCTAAAATTTCATAAGATAATCCTTGTACTTTAATATCCATCTGACAGGCAGTAATTCCATCAGTGGTACCACATACTTTAAAGTCCATATCTCCTAAATGATCCTCATCTCCTAATATATCAGATAATATTGCATAATTATTTGAGTCCTTTTCATCTGAAATTAATCCCATTGCAATACCAGAAACAGGTTTCTTCATTTTAATTCCTGCATCCATAAGTGCCATAGTACCTGCACAAACAGTTGCCATTGAAGAAGATCCATTGGATTCTAAGATATCTGATACAATTCTGACTGTATAAGGATTATCAGAAGGAATCATCTTTTTTAATGCTCTTTGTGCTAGATTTCCATGACCAATCTCTCTTCTGCTTACATTAAATTTCATTCTAGCTTCTCCAGTAGAGAAAGGAGGAAAGTTATAGTGTAAATAGAAGTCTTCATGACCTTGGTGAGTTACTCCGTCTAATCTATTTACATCAGTAGATGAACCTAAAGTAACTGTTGTTAAAGATTGAGTTTCTCCTCTTGTAAATACTGCAGAACCGTGTGGCGCGTGTAAATAGTCAACCTCACACCAAATAGGTCTAATTTCATTTGTTGCTCTTCCATCTAATCTTTTTTCTTCTGTTAATACTAGATTTCTTACGGCTTCTTTCTCTACATCATGGTAGTATACCCCAATTAATTTTTCATCATACTTTTCAACCTCTTCTTCTGATAATCCTGCAATCCAATCTGTTTTTACCGCTTTGAATTTAGTTGATCTCTCATCTTTCCCTAAACCTTCAGCTGCTACAGCATAAACAGCATCATAAGTATCTGTTTGAATTCTAGTTTTTAAATCTTCATCATGATTCTCATGACAGTATTCTCTTTTTTCATCTGAAACGCCAACTTTAGTAGCTAACTCTAATTGTGCAGTACATTGTGCTTTAATAGCTTCATGTCCAATTTTAATTGCTTCTATCATTTCAGCTTCTGAAACTTCACTCATCTCTCCTTCTACCATTGCAACACTATCTATAGATGCCCCAATCATTAAATCAATATCTGCAGTTTCTAACTGTACTGATGATGGGTTTATTATAAAATGTCCATCAATTCTTGCAACCCTAACTTCTGATATTGGTCCGTTAAACGGAATGTCAGAAATAGCTATTGCTGTTGATGCAGCAAGTGCTGCTAGAGAATCAGGCTTCACATTTGGGTCATGTGAGTTTAAAGATATCATTATTTGTACTTCAGCATGATAATCGCTAGGAAACATAGGTCTTAATATTCTATCCACCAAACGCATCACTAATATCTCTTGGTCAGTTGGCCTTCCTTCTCTTTTTAAGAATCCCCCAGGGAATCTTCCGTCTGCAGCGAATTTTTCTCTATAGTCTACGGTTAATGGTAAAAAATCTACACCTTCTCTTGCTTCAGGGCTTGATACTACTGTCGCTAAAAGGTGTGTATTTCCCATTCTTACCTCAACTGATCCATCTGCTTGTTTTGCTAATTTACCAGTTGATAATATAATTTCTCTACCGTCTTCTAATTTAATTATTTGTTTTTTCTCTTTAATCATTTTTTTGTTTGTAAATTAAAAAAGGCAAGTAAATTGCCTTTTTTTGGTTTTTATTTTCTAAGTTTTAATTTTTCTATGAGTTTTCTGTACTCCACAATATCTTTATTTTTTAAATAATCTAGTAATTTTCTTCTTCTTCCTACTATTAATTGTAAAGATCGTTGTGTTTTATAATCTTTTTTATTATTTGATAAATGTTCTGTAAGGTGTTGGATCCTTTTAGTAAATAATGCTACTTGACTAAAAACAGAACCAGAATCTGTAATATCTTTACCATATTCTTTAAATACAGATTTCTTATCTTCAGAGCTTAATTTCATTGTCATTTTATAATTGGGATGCAAATTTAGGAAAAGTTTTTTAAGAGTAGCCTCTTTTTAAGAGAAAGAAATGGTTTTAGATTTTCATCATTTTTATGAGTTCTGTTAGTTTGGTCTTTAAATCTTTACGTTCAGTTATAAAATCAAGAAATCCATGCTCTAGAAGAAATTCAGAGGTTTGGAATCCTTCAGGTAAATCTTTGCCTATAGTTTCTTTTACAACTTTTGGACCTGCGAATCCTATTAATGCATTTGGTTCAGCAATATTTACATCTCCAAGCATTGAAAAAGAAGCAGTGGCTCCTCCAAATGTTGGGTCTGTTAAAACAGATATATATGGTATTTTCTCTTCACCTAATTTTGCAATTTTTGCTGATGTTTTGACTAATTGCATTAATGATATTGCTGCCTCCATCATTCTTGCGCCTCCAGATTTAGATATGATAATTAATGGGTTCTTTTTCTCAATACAATATGTAACAGCTCTAGATATTTTTTCCCCAACAACTGAGCCCATGGACCCCCCAATAAAGTTAAAATTCATACATGCAATAACAACATTTTCTCCATTTATTGTTCCGTATGCTGTATTTATAGCGTTTTTTAATCCAGTTTTTTCTTTCGTAGACTCTAATCGTTCATAATATGTCTTTTTGTCTTTAAATTCTAATGGATCTTCAGATTCCATATCTGAATTTATTTCAGTAAAACTCTTTTTATCAAACAGAATATTAAAATATTCTTTCGCATTAATCCTCTGATGATAATTACAGTTTGCACAAACATATAAATTCTCTTCATTTTCTTTTGCTGGGATAATGTTCTTACATTTTAGACATTTTATCCATAACCCTTCAGGCATCTCCTTTTTTTGCTGTGTTGTCGTGGTAATACCTCCTTTTATTCTTTTAAACCAATTCATTTATTTCTATTAATATTATTTAAATCTTTAAAGGATCTTATTAATCTTTCTTTGAAAGTCTTTTCTCCTTCTCTCATCCAAATTCTAGGATCATAATATTTCTTATTTGGGTTATTTTCTCCTTCGGGATTGCCAATTTGATTTCTCAGATATTCTACTTTATTCTTAAAATAATCTCTAACTCCTAATGTAAACCCCCATTGTAGGTCTGTATCGATATTCATTTTTATTGCCCCATATGATATTGCTTCTCTTATTTCATTTAATGATGATCCTGAACCTCCGTGAAAAACAAAATCAATAGGTTTCCTATCTGTATTATATTTTTCTTGTACATATTTTTGTGAGTTATTTAATATTAGTGGAGTCAGTTTTACATTTCCAGGCCTATATACTCCATGTACATTCCCAAATGCTGCAGCAATTGTAAACTTATTACTTATTTTCTTTAGTTCTTCGTATGCATATGCAACATCCTCAGGTTGAGTATATAGCTTGCTACTGTCAATATCTGTATTATCCACACCATCTTCTTCTCCTCCAGTTACACCAAGTTCAATCTCTAATGTCATATCAATTTTACTCATACGTTCAAGATATAACTTACATGTCCCGATATTATCTTCTAATGTTTCATCTGATAAGTCAATCATATGTGAGCTGTATAATGGCTTATTATGAATTTTATAGAAAGACTCTCCAGCATCTATTAATCCGTCAACCCAAGGAAGTAATTTCCTAGCACAATGGTCAGTATGTAATATAACAGTAACGCCATAAATTTTTGCCATTTGATGTACATGCATGGCTCCAGATATCCCTCCTGCTATTGATGCTTCATATTGCTCATTGAGACATCCTTTCCCTGCAAAGAATTGACATCCTCCATTTGAGAATTGAATAATTACTGGAGAATTTACTTCTGCGGCTGCCTCAAGAACAGCATTGACAGTACTGGTATTTGTCACATTCACTGCTGGAAGTGCATATTGATTTATTTTAGCATCGGAGAAAATTTCTTGCACATCTTCTCCTGATAGTACTCCTTTTTTAAATTTTGGCATATTTCTTATATATTAATATTCACAAAATTATTAAGATTGTATTCATAGACAGCATTTTTTATAATTATTTTTGCTGAAAATATATTTATAATTTTTTGCATATATGTTAAGTAAATCTAAAATAAAATTTATTAGGTCATTAAGGCTAAAGAAGAATAGAGTAGTACATCAAAAGTTTATTGTAGAAGGAGAGAAAATAGTAAATGAGTTAATTGACTCAGATTTTAAAATTTATGAGATTTTTGCATTACAAGAATGGATTGATAAGTATAATTGTTCCCATGCTTCATTATGTAAGATATCTCGTAATGAGTTAAAACAGATAAGTTTATTAAGATCACCTAATCAGGTGCTTGTAATTGTAGGGATGAAGGAATCTTTTATCAATAGTTTAGATTTAAATAACAAACTCTCACTAGTATTAGATAATATACAGGACCCTGGAAATTTAGGAGCAATTATTAGAACATGTGATTGGTTTGGTATTCGAAATATAATATGCTCAAAAGATACGGTTGATATATTTAATTCTAAGGTTATACAGTCTACTATGGGGTCATTTTTTAGGGTACAGGTTCAATATAAAGATTTAGTTGAATTTTTACAAGAAATTAAAGACAAGAAATTACCTATTTATATTTCTTGCACTAGTGGTAAGAATATTTCTTTAAAAGAAAAATATAAAAAAAATGGAGTTATTATAATTGGTAATGAATCACAAGGGGTTTCTTCAAGATTACAAGATTTTAGTTCAAATAGAATTTCAATAGAGAATATTGGTGAATCTGCAGAGTCTTTAAATGCTGCTTCAGCAACAGCTATTTTATTACATGTTTTTTGTACAGATTATCTTTTATAGGGTTTTTCCCACCTTATGCCTTCCCATTGGCAGTCGTCACATGAATATCTTTTAAAAGCGAATAATCTTAATGTAAAATGGAATAAAAGATGGTCTATTTTTTTTCTTTTGATCCTTTGAAGTGAAGAATTGCAATCTGGACAACAATTTTTACATGTTTCGCATTCTTTTTTTGCCCCAATTCCTAAAAAACGTAAAAGAAATAATAAAATAACATACAAAACAAGAATACAAAACAATATAAGGAATGTATCTATAGTCTCGACTATCATTTTAATAAGAACTAAGTTCTAACTGCAACCTTGTACGTAATTTTTATAAATAAGTTACATTTAATCAGAAATATTTTTTATTCAAAAGTAAATGATAAAACCCATCCATTTGTTGTCAGTCTCCTGATAGATTTAGTATAAACTGTTGCATCTTTTGATAGTATATTGATTAATCCATATGCAAGTTTAATTTGTGGGGAAAATTTAAAATATTCTAAATAAAAATCCATTCCAAATCCAATTTCTCCCATAAAATCATGTTTTTTTAATTTTACTATTTGATTTTCTATATCATCAATATCATCTTGAGAGGCTATATCAATACTATATTTTAAACCCCCTATAACATAAGCCCGAAAGTTATTATATCTTTCAGATTTATATTTTACATATATAGGAAAATCTATAAGTGTAGATTCAATTTTCTTAATTTTATTAAAGGTGATATTTGAAGATACATCTTTAAATGAGTACTCCAGATGTCTTTCTGCAAAAACTAGTGCAGGAATAAAACGAAGGTCTGTGTATTTGCTGAGTCTTAAATTAGTAACAATCCCTAGATTAAAACCATATTGGTTTTGAGATTCTAAAACATATAAGGTGTCATTATATAGTGTTTCAGCATCTTTTTTTATATGGAAGTCTAATGAATTTAAACCTAATGAAAATCCAAAATGTAATTTTTTAGAATCGTATCTTGCTAAGTTTTGAGGTATTTTATAACGTTGAGCAGAAGAATAATTTACGCTAGATATAATAATGATAGTTAATATATATTTAATCATTCTTTTCATCGGCCTATAAACGATATAATAATTACTTTATTGCTGTATATAGAGTTGCAACACCAAGTGTTAAAGAAATGTGTCGAGAGTTTTTAAAACCGGCTTTTCTGAGCTCATTACAGAATTTATCTCTAGAAGGAAAGGCTTCAATAGAATTAGTCAAATAAGTATACGCCTCTATATCTTTTGCAATTAATTTACCCATAAAAGGTAAAAAATATTTTAAGTATAATTTATGTAATATAGTTAAAGGAGAAATGATAGGTTTCGAAGGTTCTAGGATAGTGACCATTCCTTTGTTTCTTAATACTCTATGTATTTCTTTTAACCCCTTTTGTATATTTTCAAAATTACGTACTCCAAATCCTACAGATACTGCGTCAAAATTTTCATTACTGAATGGTAAATTCTCACAATCTGCTAGAATTAGATCAATTCGATGGTCCAATTTTTTATTTTTTATTTTCTTTTCACCAATTTTCAACATTTCTTGTGATATATCAATAGCTGTAATTTTTGCTTTTGTATATTTTGCTGCAGTAATAGCTAAATCTGATGTTCCTGTTGCTATATCCAGTAAATTTTTTGGATTATTATTTAGTGATTTTATTGTTTTTATTCTCCAATAATTATCTATTCCTAACGAAAGAATTAGATTTAATAAATCATAGTTTTTAGCTATATTATTAAACATAATCTTTATCTGTTCTTTTTTATTATTTTTAACAGGATCGTATGGTTTGATAATTTCAGACATTATATAATTTTCTTAGCTTCTTCTATTAGTCGTGTTTTATTTATTGGCACTACACCTACTTCTTCACAAACTAATCCTCCAGCCAGATTACAGAAGCTTGCCAATTTCTTATACTCTACTTTTTCTGTTTTACATAAAGATGCTATTGATATTACAGTATCACCAGCTCCTGAAACATCAATAATTTTTCTTGGATATACTTTATGATGTGAAAACTGACCTTCTGTTTTTATGCAAATGCCTTTTTCTGATAATGTAAGTAATATCATTTCAACATTTAGCATCTTCCTTAATTTAGTTACAGCTTCTTCTACTTCTATAAGATTATTTGAGTCAAAATTAATCTTCATCCCTTTTTGTATCTCTTTTAAATTTGGCTTAAATAGGGAAGCGCCATAATATGAATTATAATTTTTTGTTTTTGGGTCTACTACTATAGGTATATTATGCTCTCTGGAAACTTTAATAGTTGATTGAATTATTTTTTTAGTAAGAACTCCTTTGTTGTAATCTTGTAATATTACAACATCAATCTTTTTAATAACATTTGAGATTATTGATAATAATTTAATTTCTTCATTTATAGGATGTAAGTCTTCTTCATCTACTCTAATTTGATGTCTATTATCTGCAATTACTCTAGTTTTTATTGTTGTTCTTCTATTTTTTGAAACAATTATACCATCTGTAATTAGTTCTTCTTTTTGCATTAGTTCTTTAAATATAATTCCATTATTATCATCGCCAATTACACAACAAAGTATTGGGTTTGCCCCAAGCGACTTTATATTTAATGCAACATTAGCAGCTCCTCCTAGTCGATTCTCATGTTTCTCAATATCAACCACCGGTACAGGAGCTTCAGGAGATTTACGATGAATGTCTCCCCACATATATGCGTCAATCATAGCATCACCAATTATTAAGACATTCTTTTTATTAAAAGAATCAAATAAGGAGTTTAAATCTTCTTTTGTCATTAGCTAAGCAGAGATAGTTGTTTTTTTATTCGTTTGCAAGCCTCAATTAGTTTTTCTTCAGATGCTGCATACGATATTCTAATACATTCATCTTGACCAAATGCACTTCCAGATACTAATGCAACATGTGCATTATTTAACAGATACATACACAAGTCATTTGCATTTTTAATTACTTCTCCATTGTGTGATTTCCCAAAATAATATGATATATCTGGAAAAATATAAAATGCTCCTTGGGGAATATTTGACTTAAGCCCGGGTATTTCATCTAGCTTTTTTAATACTAAATCTCGTCTATGTAGAAATTTATCTGACATATTTTTTGTTATCTTTTTTGGTTCTTTGAGCATTGCACTTTCAGTTGCTTTTTGTGCAATCGAACAAGTTGCAGAAGTAACTTGACCTTGAATTTTAGCACATGCTTTTGCTATCCATAGAGGAGCACCAATAAATCCTACTCTCCATCCAGTCATTGCAAAACCTTTTGAAACACCATTTACTGTTATAGTCCTATCTTTTATAGACGATATTGTTCCAATACTAAAATGGTTATTTGTGAAATTTATGTGTTCATAAATCTCATCAGAAACAATAAATATATTTGGATGATCTTCTAGAACTTTAGAAATAGCATATAAATCGTCTTTTGTATATACTGTTCCGCTAGGATTGCAAGGAGAACTAAAAATAATCATTCTTGTCTTATCTGTAACAGCATTTCTAATATCAGATGGACTGGTTTTAAAGTCATTATCAATCGATGAAGGAATAATAACAGGTTTTGCTTCAGCTAATTTTACTATTTCATAATAGCTTACCCAGTACGGTGCAAGCAATAGAACTTCATCTCCAGGATTAAGTATACTTAGACATATGTTGGCAATAGATTGTTTTGCTCCAGTGGAGGTAACAATTTGTTCCGGAGTATAATTTAAGCCGTTGTCTCGTTTAAATTTTTTTACAATTGCTTCCCGTAATTCTAATAGTCCAGGAACAGGGGTGTAGTGTGAAAAATTATTATCGATTGCTTCTTTTGCAGCATCTTTTATAAATTCAGGGGTATCAAAATCAGGCTCCCCTAAGCTTAATGAAATTACATCGTGACCTTCTGATGCTAATTCTCTACTCAAACGAGACATTGCTAAAGTTGCAGACTCTGATAAATTTTTTAGCCTTTCAGAAATCATTTTAGATATTAATTTTAAACTAGTTTTTGTATTGCAAATGTACTTAAATATATATTATTTATCTATCTTAGCATTCATGCGGGTAACACATATAGTCTTTTTATTATTTCCTTTTTTTTGTTTTGGTCAAGTAGATTCAGTTGATATAAAGAAAGATACAGTTACAAAAGAATATTTTAAAATTTCTGGTTTTGTTATGGAAACAGAAACAAATACAAAGCTTCCATTCGTAAACTTCTTTACTGGTTCAAATTTAGGGACAGTTTCTAATAATGATGGGGAGATAGTATTTAAATATGCTAAAGAACTTGCTGGTGATACTATACATATCTCTTCTATTGGTTATAAGAATAAAGAGATTCTTTTGCCTAATAGGGATGAAAATAATTTAAAATGGTTTTTAGATTTAGATACCATATCTTTAAAAGAAGTAATTGTGAATCCTAAGGAAGCAATTGATATTATTTCTGCTGCTATTGATAAGATACCAGAGAATTATGATATAGCTCCTTTTGTTGTCGAAAACTTTTTTGCCTTAAATTCTAATATAAAACTTAGTTTTAATTCTAAGGACGGTAGGGAAATCTCAAATAATCATTTACAATCACAACAAATTTCATTTATTCAACGGAATAAACCAGAAGTTAGCAAAAAAGAGAAAGATGAGATTTTACTTAATGCTTTTAAGGGTGAGGCTTCATCTCCCAATGATAATTTTGTAGATTATCTCTACACTCTTTTAATTACTGACTTTGAATCTGAGGGAGATTCTATTGAATGGCCTGATGATAAAGGGAAGATGATTTATTGGCAAGACCCATCTATTAATTGGGCAGACACCATTAGAGAATCAATAGTTAAACTTTCTAAATCAGTCCCAGGTCACTCTTACTATTCTGTATTAGAACAAGACTTTGTTAGGAATAGAAAGAAACATTTTCTGATTTCTAAAAAGAATCTTAAGAAATACAATTTTGATTTAATTGATATTGTTAAATATAATAATAGAAATACTTATGTAATAAGTTTCTCAAGAAAGAAATTATCAAAAAAGAATATAAAAAAAAATGACAATATGGCTGGAAATGTTTATATAGATACTGAAACAGATGCTTTTGTAGCTTTAAACTCTTCTATACAACATAGTGAAGGAGAAAAATATTGTAATGTAATGAAAATAGGGAAGAGTTGTATTAGAGTTAATAGTTATGGGGTATTTGTTAGTTATAAATTATTTAAGGATGGTAAGTGGGGTTTGAATTTTATATCAGTAGAACCATCAATGGAAACAAAAGTGAGTTTGAAAAATCTTATTATCCGAGCTTTTCTCTTTACATCAGCACCTAGATCAGTAAGAAAGATTTTGCCTGAAATGTTAACTATAGATATGTCTTTCAGTTTGAAATTAGCTGTATTTGATAAAATAGATGACTCTTCTAATCTTAATTTTGAGACAGAGAATCTCATTCTACCAGAAACAACTATTAAGGAGACGAAAAATACAGAAGAAGATATGTGGGGTAAATATAATTATCTAAAAACTCCACAGATTCCAGATTAAGATATGTCTTCATTCTTTAATTAATTTTCTACATTTGTCTCATATGCCTAAGTTATTAATTATATTGTTTATTTTCTCCATGCATAATTTGTATGGTCAAGAAATTTGGGACAAATCATTACCTCCATTTAACAATACAAAAGATAAAAATCTTTCTCAAGATTTAGATACAAAAGAAGTTGAACCAGTTTGGGATAAATCATTACCTCCATTTCATAATGTAAATGCAAGCACTAAAGATTCTTTATATTCTAAAAAAAACACATATATCCCTCAGCTTTTTCTTTCTACCTTCTTTTTAGAACAAAAAGATGCTAACAATTCGTCTGATTTTTCTAATCCTTTGAATAATATAAGTCTTGGATTTACTATTTATAACAACATAAAGCAAAACAGAATATATGAGATTAATCGAATTATATTTGGATTGACTTTAGAAGATGCAAAGACTGACTTCAGACAAGATTACATTGAACCGGTTCCCGACAGTATTCTAATCTCTCATTTTCAAGTTTTTGGAAGAATTTATAATACGCAAGGGAACTTTCTTAGTATATTTATACCTGTAGGTTATAATAAATATACTAATATAAATATTGATAACGTTAGGATTGGTATAGGATACACTATAGGTATGAACAAGTATTTAGATTTAGATTTACATTATAATATGTTAGTGTACCCTAATAAAGATGGTTTTAGAAAAGGAATATTTACCTTAGGATTATCTAAGTCAATTGATATTAAATTAAAATAATATGAAAAAAATAGTTATAATTTTACTGTGTCTTCCATTACTTTTTGCGTCTTGCTCTACAAGTAAGAATTGCGGTAATGGAATTAAAACAGAAATGAATTAAATAATTAGCTTTAATTAACATAGCCTTTTAACTAAACACTTATTTATAATGAAGGGATTTTTAATTATATTTTGTGTGTTCTTATGTTTTGTTTTTGCGTGTAATAGTCCAAGTACAGAAACATCTTCTTTGCAATTACAGCATAAGTTTCAGTTAGATGCACGATTACCTATTGATTCTAATGGTTTTTATCATCTTAATTTGAATATGAATAGTTGGCAAACATTGCATAGAATATCAGGCTCTGTTGATTCAGTTAGTGAAGACTGGGCATTAACAAAAGTATATTGGGAAAGTAGCCATTATTGGATTATTGGTGATACTTTAGGTTATATTGTACATTTTAATAATCCTTTTAACGATACTAACTATTATTATCAAACACCAGATACAACTTATATTACATTTTTTGAAGGGTTTGAAGTCCCTACTATTAATTCTGCATCATATAGTACTATGAATGGGGAAATTAATACAATGTTTGCTCCTGTCAGAAATATGTTGCATGATACTATTACTGTCTCTGCACAAGCAATTTATGCAGATGGATATTCTAGTGGTATATTACAAATAGAAATTATTATAGATTAGATATGAGTGCAAAAATTCTTATTACTGGTTCTAATGGTTTATTAGCAAAAGAAATACAACAGATTTTGTTATTCAGCATAGTAATTTGAATGATGCTATTAGTTTTGAATTATGCAATTAAATATTCTTGTTTATCTCTTTTATAATTGTATAAACATTTTTTTTATTTTCTAGTATATTTTTTTCAGCTTGTCGAAGTTGTTTTTTCTGTATTTCAATGTATTTTCTTTCTCCAAATTCTTTTTTTATTAATATATGAAGATATGTTATATCTTGCTTTTTTCTATTTTCATATATAAAATTGTTTATCATCATGTTTGCCCTATATTCTTGAATAAATTTCCAAATATTATTGAGTCCTGTTTTTTCATAAGATGAGCAAGTATTTATCGGGACTTGCCATCCATTCTTTTTGGTTCTATTTAGTGTATTTTTATATTGTAAACTTAATTGTTTTGCATTTTCTATATTATCTCCATCTGCTTTTGTGATTATTATAGCATCTGCAAGTTCAGTTAGTCCTCTTTTAATTGTTTGTAATTCGTCACCAGCTCCAGTTATTTTTAGTAGAAGGCAAAAATCTACGACATTACTTATATAGCTTTCAGATTGACCTACTCCAACTGTCTCAACTAATATTATATTAAATCCAGCAGTTTCACATAAAATTATACTTTCTTTTGTATTACTAGATATTCCACCTAATGTATCTCGAGCAGCAGAAGGACGTATAAATGCATTCTCATCGTTTGCTAGTTTTATCATACGAGTTTTATCTCCTAATATGCTTCCTTTAGTATTGCTACTACTAGGATCAATTGCTAATACTGCAACTTTATTCCCTATTTTAGTTAGCATAGATCCAAATTCTTCAATAAATGTGCTTTTCCCAGAACCTGGAGGCCCAGTTATCCCGATACGAATTGAATCTCCACTTAAGGGGAAACATTTTTCTATTAGTTCTATTGCTTTTCTTTTGTCCTTTGGTAGTTGGCTTTCAAGTATTGTGATTGCTTCAGATAATGATTTTCTATCCTGATTCCTAATTTTCTCGAATAGAGCCCTCATGTTTTTATTGCAATTATTGATATTTCTATATTCATATCTTTTGGAAGCTTAGAAACTTCTACTGTTTCGCGTGCCGGAGGGTTTTTGTGAAAGTATTTACTATATATATTATTTATTATATCATAATCTTTCATGTCCTTGATGAATATTGTAGTTTTGACAACATTCTCTAAATTCATATTTGCGGCGTCTAATATTGCTAATATGTTTTTAATAACTCTTTTAGTTTCATCACTAATATTATTTTTGATTAAATTATTTGTTTTCGGGTCAATCCCAATTTGACCTGAACAATAAAGCGTATTATTTACTAAGACTGCTTGACTATATGATCCAATTGCTTTAGGAGCATTCATTGTATTGATTATTTTTCTCATTTATTTTTTCGTTTACCAAATATAGTACTTCCTAGACGAATCATATTAGACCCTTGTTTAATAGCAATTTTATAGTCTTGACTCATTCCCATCGATAGAATTTTAATTTGAGTATAATCTTGCTGTAACCTTGTATATGTATAGTTCAAATTTTCAAATTCAATTTCTATTTCATTTTTATTGTTTGTAAAAGTAGCCATACCCATTAATCCAATTATGTTAACATTTGATAATAATTTTGATTCTTGTAAAATAGATATTGCATTCTTATATGAGACGCCAAATTTCCCCACCTCTTTAGAAATTTGTATTTGTAATAAACATTTTATAGTTCTTTTATTTTCCAGCCCTCTTTTATTGATTTCTTTTAATAATTTTAAAGAATCTACACTATGAATCAGATCAATAAATGGAGCAATATATTTTACTTTATTAGTTTGTAAATGTCCTATCATATGCCAGTTTATATCTTTTGGGAGCTTATTATATTTCTCTATCATTTCTTGTACTTTATTTTCTCCAAAGTCGTAATGATCTGTAGCATAAGCCTCTAATATATCTTCAACCGGTTTTGTTTTGGAAACAGCTACTAAAGTAACTGTACTTGGTATCTTATTCTTTAATTGCTTAATGTTCTTGGTAATACACATTAGTCAATAGAATAAATCGTAAGACCAGAGCGTAATTTAGGCTCTATATATGTGCTTTTAGGAGGCATTATTTTTCCGTTTTCTGCGATTTTTTTTAAAGCCTCAACCGGTATTGGTTTAAGAATAAAAGCAACTGCATTTTTTGCGTTATCTACAGCTGTTTTTAAGTCACAAAGTGGAGTATCTCCTGAAACAAAAGAAATATTTTTTTCTGTTTTTTCGTCCAAAATACCTAAAATAGGAGATAAAATATTTTTAGATAAAATGACTGGATCTAATCGATTTACACAATCCTCAGGATAGCTTCCCTTTTTTGCTGTGAGTAGATAAGATTCTCCTTGTAGATACATTCCAATTTCATCTTTATTTTTTGGACTTATATCAACACTTTTCTTAATGTCAAAATTGACAGCTATTTTTTCGAGAAAATCAGTTGCAGATAGTTTCTTCAGATTTTTAATTAATCGATTAAAATTTATAATGTTAAGCTGTTTCTCTGAAATTAAAAAACTCATAAAATAATTTAAGTTGGAATCTTCTTCTATATTTTTTATTTTTGCTAATAGAGCAGAAGAAGCAGTTCTGTGATGTCCGTCTGCAATATAAATACTATCAATATCCTCAAAGCTAGAAATAATGGTATTTATGCAATCATTATCATTGATAATCCATAATTTGTGTAAAACTTTGTTGGTAGTTGTAAATTCATACTCTGGCCTTGTACTTTGCTTTTTAGAAATAAGGTTATTAATCTTTTCATCATCCTTATATGATAAAAGTACAGGGTCTGCATTAAAACCAGTAACATTCAAATAATCTTTGAACATTTCTTCTCTTTTGGTAATGGTGTCTTCGTGTATTTTAATAAAACCATCATTATAATCTTCAATACTTGTTGCTGCTATTATCCCTTCAAAAATATGTTGGCCTTTTTGTTGTTGATATAAATAAAAAGCAGGCTTTTCATCTTGCACCAAATAACCTTTTTCTCTAAATTCAATAAATTTCTTTTTCACAAGCTTGAATTTTTCAATTCCAGATTTCTTATTCTGTTTGTTGTATTCTGGATTGATGATACGTAAAAATGTGTATGGATTGTTTTCTAACTTCTCTTTTAAGGTTTCTTGCGAATAAGTTAAATAAGAACGAGAAGCTACTAAATGAGCCTTATCTCTGTTCGGTCTTATTGCTTTAAATGGTCTAATAGTTGCCATTTTATTTATTGAAATGATCGCAAATTTGTTGAGCCAGTTCTGTCCCGATTCTGTCTTGAGCTTCTAAAGTTGCTGCACCAATATGTGGTGTTAAGCTAATAGAATTATGCATACAGATATGTATACTTGGTCTTGGTTCATTTTCAAAAACATCTAATCCTGCATAAGATAGCTTTTTCTTATCAAGAGCAAACATAAGAGCAGTTTCATCAATTACACCCCCTCTAGCAGCGTTTACAATTCCTGCTCCTTTTTTCATCATACCTATTTCTTTAGACCCAATTACTGCTTTATCTCCAACTTTAGGTATATGTAAAGTGATAAAATCTGAATTTCTTAATACATTTTGCAAGCTATCTGTTTGAATAGTAAAAGACTTTTCTTCGCCATTAAAAAACTTTAAATTGATATCAGCTTTTTTGGTAAATTTATCGTGAGCCATTACATTCATTCCAAGTCCAATTGCTCGTTTCCCGACCTCTTTCCCTATACGTCCTAAGCCAATAATACCTAGTGTTTTTCCAGCTAGTTCTTTCCCTTGAGCATAGGATTTTTTTAATGATTTAAATTCAGAATCTCCTGATAAAGGCATTTTTCTGTTGCTATCAAACAAAAAGCGTACCATCCCAAAAAGATGTGCAAATACAAGTTCAGCAACTGAGGCAGATGAAGCAGCAGGAGTATTTATTACATGTATTCCTTTTTCTTTTGCATAATCGACATCAATATTATCCATTCCTACACCACCTCTACCTATAATTTTAAGTTCTGGACAAGAATCAATTAGATCTTTACGAACCGTAGTAGCGCTTCTTACTAATAGTACTTCATAATTTTCTGTATTAATTTCATTAACCAAAGCCTCTTGAGCTACTTTTCCAGTAACTACTTCAAATCCTTTTGCTGTTAAAGTGTCAGCCCCAGCTTGTGAGATTCCATCATTTGCTAATATCTTAATCATCTTTAAGTTGTTCTAATTTTTGCATTACATCTACCAATACTTGTACGCTTTCAATTGGCATAGCATTGTAAATTGAGGCTCTATATCCACCAACTGATCTATGTCCTTTTATCCCACTAATCCCTGCTTTGTTCCATAGTTTATCAAAAGCCTCTTCTTTGCTTTTATCTGTAAGTAAAAAACATACATTCATATTTGATCTGTCTTCGTTCTCAGCAGTTCCTGTAAATAGTAGATTTCTATCAATCTCATTGTATAATAAATCTGCTTTTTTCTGATTAATCTTTTCAACAACTCCAATACCACCTAAATCTTTTAGCCATTGGAGCATAAGCATAGAAACATAAACTGCAAAAACAGGTGGTGTATTAAACATACTATCTTTTTTAATGTGTTTGGTATAGTCGAGCATAGTAGGGATATTTCTTCCTGTTTTCCCAAGTATCTCATCTTTTACAATAATTAATGTAGTTCCAGCTGGACCCATGTTTTTTTGTGCCCCAGCATAGATCAGATCAAATTTACTAACATTAATTTTTCTGCTAAAAATATCAGAGCTCATATCGCAAACCATTAGCGTAGGGCAGCTTGGGAAATCTTTCATTTGCGTACCATAAATGGTATTGTTTGAGGTGCAATGAAAATAATCTACATCCACAGGAATTGTATACTTTTTTGGAATATAATTGTAGTTTTTATCAGAAGAATCGCCAAGAATAATTGTGTCTCCAAATTTTTTAGCTTCTGCAATGGCTTTTTTAGCCCAAGCACCTGTATTGGTATATGCTGCTTTCCCACCTTTATTCATTAAGTTATAAGGTGCCATTAAAAATTCTAAACTAGCACCTCCTTGGAGAAATAATACAGAATATCCTTGTGGCACATCTAATAATTCTTTTACAAGAGATTGGGCTTTATGCATAACTTCTACAAAGGGTTGACTTCTATGAGAAATTTCAATTAATGAAAGATTTAAATTATTAAAATTTAATATTGCTTGAGATGCTTGTTTTAGCACACTTTGTGGTAATATACATGGCCCTGCACTAAAATTGTGTTGTTTCATGATTTTACTCTTTCTATATATTCTTTTTTTGTAGTATCAATTTTAATTTTATCGCCTTGATTTATAAATAAAGGGACTTGAATACTAGCACCTGTTTCTGTTGTAGCAGGTTTAAATGTATTTGTTGCCGTATTCCCTTTAACTCCTATTTCAGTATGTATTATTTCTAAGATTATATGTGTGGGAATACTAGCTGTTAACGGAATCCCTTTATCTGCGTGGAACAACACATCAATATTTTCGCCTTCTTTTAAAAACTCAACATTTTCAATAAAATCTTTTTGTAGCATAATTTGTTCGTATGTATCATTATCCATAAAATGGTAATCTTCAGATTCAGAGTACAGAAATTGATATTTTCTATTTTCAATTCGTATTATATTAATTTTTTTACCTGCTGTAAAGGTGTTTTCTAGTAATCTACCAGTATTGAGGTTTCTTATTTTTGTACGCACAAATGCAGGCCCTTTCCCTGGTTTGACATGTTGGAAAGTTTCAATTTTCCAAGGATCTCCATTATGTTCAATACATAATCCATTTCTAAAGTCTGCTGTTGTTGCCATAAGTTTAAATTTGGTTATAACCTCTCATAATACCTCTTCCTGAGTTTCGAATAAATGAGATAATCTCATCTCTTTCTGTAGACACTGATAGCTCAGCCTCCATTTTTAAAATTGCTTGTGTATTATTTTTATTACTTTGAAATAGAATTCGATAAATATTCTGTATCTCTTTAATTTTTTCATCTTCAAATCCTCTTCTACGTAAACCTATAGAGTTGATACCTACAAAAGAAAGAGGTTCTCTAGCAGCTTTTACATACGGAGGAACGTCTTTTCTAACTAATGCTCCTCCTGATACCATACTATGCTTTCCAATATTTACAAACTGATGTACAGCAGAAAGACCCCCAAGTATTGCCCAGTCACCTAATTTAACATGACCTCCCAATGCTACTCCATTTACTAATATACAATGATTTCCAATTGAACAATCGTGAGCAACATGTGCATATGCCATAATTAATGTATTATCACCAATAATTGTCTTCCCAGTTACAGAAGTACCTCTATTTATTGTTGCACATTCTCTAACTGTAGTATTATCCCCAATAATTGCTAATGAGTTTTCGCCTTCAAACTTCAGATCTTGTGGTATTGCTGAAACTACAGCTCCTGGAAATATTTTACAATTCTCGCCAATTCTAGCACCTTGCATAATTGTAACATTTGAGCCAATCCAGGTTCCTTTTCCAATTTCTACATCTTTTTCAATACTTACAAATGGTTCAATTACAACATTTTCTGCAATTTTTGCATTTGGATGAACATATGCTAATGGTTGTAACATAATTTTATTTTTTAGTTATTTGAGCAAGAAGATCTGCTTCTACTACTAATTGGTTATTAACAAATCCTTTACCATGCATATGGCATAATCCTCTTCTAATTGGAGATATTAAATCTAATCTAAAAATAAGAATATCTCCCGGAACTACTTTTTGTTTAAATTTAGCATTATCTATTTTTAAAAAATATGTCAAATATTCTTCAGGATTATTCACAGTATTTAATATTAGAACTCCTCCTGCTTGAGCCATTGTTTCTAGTTGAAGTACTCCAGGCATAACAGGTTCCCCTGGAAAATGACCTTTAAAATACTCCTCTTTTTTATTTACAAATTTTACCCCAATAATAAAATCAGGACCTATTTCTCTAATTTCATCAATTAATAGAAAGGGTTCTCTATGTGGAAGAATATTTTTTATTTTTTGTTGATTATATAATGGTTGTTTTTTAAAGTTGATATGAGGCGAAGAATTCCTTCTTTCTTCTTCCATGATATTTTTTAATTTTTTAGTAAATTTCACATTATTTGTGTGTCCAGGTTTTGTAACTGTAATTTTACCTTTTATAGAACTTCCTAATAAAGTTAAATCACCAAGAACATCTAATAATTTATGTCTAGCAGGCTCATTTTGATATCGTAGAGTTAGGTTGTTTAGTATACCAACATTCATTCCTATATTCTTCTTTTTGAATATATTAGATAAGAAGTTTTTTTTCTCTTCAGTTATTTCATCTTCTACAATAACAATTGCATTATTAACATCTCCTCCTTTTATTAAATTATTTTCTAATAACATTTCTAGTTCATGTAAAAAGCAAAATGTTCTTGATTCAGATATCTGATGTTTAAAATCAGATAATTTTAAAAGCTCAGCACTTTGCGCAGGTAATGCTTGAGAGTTGTAGTCAATATGAGTAATGATAGAGAAAGACTCATTAGGTTCAGCAATAAATTCTTCACCGTTATCACCTGTATACATTATTTTTCTTTTTATTTCAAATATTTTTTTATTTGCGTTTTGCTCAACATATCCAGTTTCTTCTATAAGAGATGTAAAATCTTTTGCGCTTCCATCTAAAATAGGTACTTCAATATTATCCATTTCTATGATTACATTATCAATACTTGATCCAGTGATAGAAGCCAGTATGTGTTCTACTGTATTAATAGATGTAGCTTCATTTTTTAAATTAGTGCTTCTGTTTGTTGAGATAACATTATCTACATTAGCCTCTATATAGGGTTGATCTTTGAGTTCAGTTCTTCTAAATAGTATCCCTGTATTTTCTTTGGCTGGAATTAGTTTCATCTTAGTGTATACGCCAGTATGTATTCCTTTACCTTCAAATTCTATAGTATTTTTAATAGTACGTTGTTTCACTTGATATTAAATTTATCTTTTATTTTTTGTAGGGTTTTATAAATTTCGGGCAATCTTTTAAATATAATGTATGATCGTTGGAATTCACTTTTTTCAAAAGCAAATTGTCCTTGTACGATAGCATTTTTTTCTAGATTAGATCCTACTCCACTATGTCCTGCTATTTTAACATTATCACCTATTTTTAAATGTCCTGCTATTGCAACTTGTCCACCAATCATACAATTTTTACCAATTTTTGTTGATCCTGCTATTGCAGTTTGTGCTGCAATTACAGTATTACGATTTATTTCAACATTATGCGCTATTTGGATTTGATTATCTAATTTCACACCTTTTCGTATACATGTTGATCCCATTGTTGCTCTATCAATGGTGGTATTTGCTCCGATCTCAACATTATCTTCTATGATCACATTTCCTATTTGAGCAATTTTTTCATAATTTGAATTATTAGGAGCAAATCCAAATCCATCACTTCCAATTACTGCGCCAGAATGAATAATATTATTGCGTCCTATTTTGGTGTCATCATATATTTTTACGCCAGGATATATAATTGTACCTGTTTTTACATGCGTATTTTCTCCTATATAACAATTTGGGAATATATTTACATTACTTTCTATAGTTACATTTCTTTCTATAGTACAAAAGTGCCCAATATACACATCTTTTGCTATTTTAGTTTCTTTATTAATAATTGCTTGATCTGATATTCCAATTTTTTTATTTTTTGATTGAGCTATATCCAGTATCTGAGTAAAAGAAGAATATGGATCTTCAACATATATCAAGATTGGTTTCACTTTCTTCTTAGTTTTAAAATCATTTTTAACAATGACTGCAGAAGCATTTGTGCTATAGATATAATCTTTATATTTCAAGTTTGCTAAGAAAGATAAAGACCCTTCTTTTGCATCTTCAATTTTAGACAGTTCAGTAATAATAATATCTTTTTTATTATTGGGTTCTCCATTTATTATTTTTATGATCTCTGATATTGAAATTCTCATACTACAAAATTACTAATTCTTAGTTATTTAGGAAAATAAAAATAACAAACAACTATCTTTTTATTTACAGTTTAGGGTAGCATAGAAAATATTTTTCTGTATTGCTTGATGATATATTCATTTTTAGTTGATTTGAAATCTGTGCTATATCACAGACATCTCCATTTTTCATCAAGATATTGATTTTTTCTTGTTTCATAGAATATACATTATTAGTTAGCTGATTTGAGAAAACAAAATATACGGCTTCTTCTCTTGATAAATTCCATTCTTTTATCACCAAACTTATCTTATGTTCTAATTCTTCTTTTTGAAATAATGTGTTTTGTATTTTTATCTTTAGAAAATTTCTATTAAGGATCATTTTACATAATGATGACAAGACAAAATCTTCAGAAGATTGCCATTCTTTGAGATAATTATAGATGTCATAATCGTCTATTTTAGTAAACTCATGTAAAAGCTTAGGATTTTGTTTAAAATCATGAATGTTAAAGTTATTTTTGAGAAACAAGTGTAGAGGTTTTTCTGAATATAATAGTTTTTTGTTTGTAATTAATAGTTTTACTCTTTTCAGTATCTGAATTAGTATGTTTTCTGCTACTACTACAGTTTTATGAAGGTACACTTGCCAATACATTAATCTTCTAGCAATCAAGAATTGTTCTATTGAGTAAATTCCTTTTTCTTCAATTACAAGCTTATCATTTACTACATCTATCATATTTATTATACGTTCAGTTCCTATATTCCCTTCTACCACTCCAGAGAAAAAACTATCTCTTTTTAGATAATCTAATCTATCCATATCTAATTGTGAATCTACTAACTCGTGCAAATATTTCTTTTTATAATTATTTTGAAATATTTTTATAGCTAATGACAATTTTCCATCATACTTTTCGTTTAGGTATTGCATAAAAAGAAGAGAAAGGTGTTCGTGTTTAATATTAGGAATGATTGATTTTTCTAGAGCATGTGAGAATGGTCCATGGCCAATATCATGTAATAAAATACATATTTTTAGGCTTTCTTTCTCGTGCTGAGAAAGTTTATGCCCTTTGGTTTCAATTTGTGTAATTGCCTGATTCATTAGATGCATAGAACCAATTGCATGTTGAAAACGAGTATGGTTAGCGCCAGGATAAACTAAATAAGACAAGCCAAGTTGTGATATTCTGCGTAATCGTTGAAAATAAGGATGAGATATTAAATCATAGATTAGTCCTTGTTCTAATTTAATAAATCCGTAAATTGGGTCGTTGATAATTTTATCTTTTCTTACATTTGCCATATTGGCAAATAACGGATTTTTTTTAATTTTTATAAAGTATAATAAATAAAATTATGAGTAATATTCTTTGGGCAGATGATGAAATAGATTTACTAAAACCTCATATTATTTATTTAGAAGCGAAAGGCTATAATATGACTACTGTTAAAAGTGGTGATGAAGCACTTTTGATTTTAGAAAAAAAATCTTTTGATTTAATTTTTTTAGATGAAAATATGCCGGGATTACCAGGATTAGAAACTTTAGCTGTAATTAAGGAGAAGTATCCTAATATCCCAGTAATTATGATTACTAAGAATGAGGAGGAAAGTATTATGGAAGAGGCAATTGGTTCGAAAATATCAGACTATTTAATCAAACCAGTGAATCCAAATCAGATTCTATTATCTATAAAAAAGAATATAGAGACAAATCGTTTGATCGAGGAACGTATAACAAGAAATTACCAGCAAGAATTTCGTAATATTAGTATTTCTTTATCAACTAATCTCAATCATGGAGAGTGGATTGAGATATATAAAAAATTGGTTTATTGGGAGCTTGAATTAGAAAATTCAGGAGATGACAGTATTGAGGATATTCTTTTTATGCAGAAATTTGAAGCAAATAGTCAATTTTTTCGATTCATAAAGAACAATTATTTAAATTGGATAAATAATATTGATAGTCCTTTACTTTCTCATAATCTAATTCGAGAAAAAGTTATTTGTCATATAAATAAAGATAGACCAACATACTTAATTGTTATAGATAATTTAAGATATGACCAATGGAAGATTATTGAGCCTTTTATTTTAAAGGATTTTGTAAAAGAAAGCGAAGATATGTATTATAGTATATTACCAACAGCAACACAATATTCTAGGAATGCAATTTTTTCTGGTAAATTACCATTAGATATTCAAAGGAGTTTTTCTGATAAATGGAAGAATGATGAAGATGAAGGTGGCAAAAACATGTTTGAAAAAGATTTTTTGATATCTCAATTACAGGAGTTACATTATGATACATCAAAGATCGAGTACACAAAAATTACAAATATAGAATTTGGACGCAAGGTCATTTCTCAAATTCCTAATATGAAAACTAATAATTTGAATGTAATAGTATATAATTTTGTTGACATGTTATCTCATGCACGGACTGACATGAAGGTGATTAAAGAATTAGCTGAAGATGATTCGGCATATCGATCTATCACTTCTTCTTGGTTTGAGCATTCTGCATTAAGAGATATAATGCGAAAGGTTGCAAAACAAAATGCAAAAATCATAATTACTACAGATCATGGTACTATAAACGTACAAAAGCCTTCTAAAATTATTGGAGATAGAGGTGTTAATACAAATCTTAGATATAAGCAAGGAAAGAACCTACATTATAACAACTCAGATGTTTTTGTTGTTGATAAACCAGAAGATTTTTTACTTCCACAACAAAATTTAAGTACTAAATATATTTTTGCAAAAGAGGACATGTATTTTGTATATCAAAATAATTATAATAAATATGTAAATTATTATAAAAATACTTTTCAGCATGGGGGGATTTCTCTTGAGGAGATGCTAGTTCCTGTAATAACACTATCACCTAAATAAATGCAAACTTCTTTTATAATTCAGAATGAAAATGATTTAGAACAGGTAGCCAATCACATACTATCGAATACTGAACATTGCAAATTTTCATTAAAAGGAGAAATGGGTTCTGGAAAAACTACTTTAGTGAAGAAATTTTGTAAATTCTTAGAGGTAAGCGATGTAGTGAATAGCCCAACTTTTTCTATTATAAACGAATATACTTCAAAATTTGGTGTTATTTATCATTTTGATTTTTATAGAATCAAAAATCAACAAGAAGTCTTTGATTTAGGTTATGAAAGATATTTTTATAGTTCCAGTTATTGTTTTTTAGAATGGCCAGAAAAGATTCCTGATTTAATTATTGATGATTTTATTGAAATTGAGATTTTATGTAAAAATTCAGAAAGAATAATTAATATTGCAATATAATATGAATAAAAAAAAATCATTTTCTTCATTTGATGTTCTTCCTCAAGAGGAAATGTTAGCTCTTAAGCCAACTTCCAAAAGATTAAAGATAGGAGTTCCAAAAGAATCATCTTTTCAAGAGAATAGAGTTAGTTTGACTCCAGATTCTGTTGGTTTATTAGTTAATAATGGCCATAAAGTAGTTATAGAATCCAATGCAGGATTATCTTCAAGTTTTAGTGATAATCAATATATAAAAGAAGGCGCTAATATCACTTCTAATAAAGACGAAGTGTTTAAAACAGATATTATTTTAAAGATTGAGCCTCCAACGTTTTCTGAATTGAAGCTCATGACAAATAATCAGCAACTTATTTCTGCTATTCAAATGAATACACAAGAAGTAAGATATGTTAACAATTTACTCAAGAAACAAATCACAGCACTAGCATTTGAGTTTATTCAAGACAGACAATTTAAGATTCCGATTGTAAGAAGTATGAGTGAAATTGCTGGGAACACCTCTGTTTTGATTGCGGGGGAATATCTTAATAATATTAATAAAGGTAAGGGTTTGATGTTGGGAGGGATCTCTGGATTAACCCCTTCAAAAGTTGTTATCTTAGGTGCTGGGACAGTAGGAGAATATGCATCAAGGACTGCTATCGGATTAGGTGCATCAGTTATTGTTTTTGATAATTCTATTACTAAATTACGGCGTCTTCAAAACAATAATAATCATAGAATAGAAACTTCCACTATACAGCCTAAGGCTTTAGAAAAAGCTTTATTTGGCGCAGATGTTGTTATTGCAGCATTAAGGGTAGGGGATGACAGGATACCTTGTATTGTAAGTGAGGAAATGGTAAAGAATATGTCAGCTGGTTCTGTTGTTATTGATGTTAGTATTGATCAAGGAGGATGTTTTGAGACTTCTGAAGTGACGAGTCATAAGAATCCTACATTTATTAAGCATGATGTCGTACATTATTGCGTCCCTAATATCGCTTCTCGTGTATCTAGAACAGCTTCTATGGCTATAAGTAATATCCTAACTCCATTTGTATTATCAATAGGAGATGAAGGGGGTATAATAGAATTAATTAAAAAAGATAAAGGATTTCGTCATGGAGTGTATACATTTAATGGAATGTTAACCAACGAAATTCTTGCAAAGAAATTTAATATCACCTTTAAAGATTTAGATCTTATTATGGCTACCATATAATGTTAAGAAGGTTATTATATTTTGTCTTTGGTTTTATATTGAGTATTCTATTACTTTCTATAGGGCCAAATAATAAATTAAAACAAACTTTTATAGCTTACATTAACTATTTTGATATTGATAAAAGAGTTATATACCATTTAGATAAAGGAGATAAGACCATATTTTCTGAACTAGTTGAATGTCAAATAGAATGCTATAGTTTCGATAAGAAGAAAATTTTAAACGTTCTCCGTATTGGAGAAGTAAATTTTAAGAAGAGCGAGAAGAATACCAAGCCATGTCAATTTTATATAGTTGAAAGTCAAGAAAGAGATTATTTTATTTCAGTTAAATTTAAATACTGTAGTAAATCTGATATTGTTGAGGTTGTTTCTTTTAGTTTAGATATTGATCAAGAACAATGTCATTGTTAAGTATATATTTTTCTCCTTCTTTTTTCTTTTATAATATTTGATAGTTCTCTTCCCATTTGGCCGGTCATTGAAACATTTTCATTCGCTCTTCTTATCAAATAAGGTATTACTTTTTTTACGGGTCCATAAGGAACATATTTTGTAACATTATATCCATTTTCTGAGAGATTGTATGTAATGTGATCACTCATTCCGTATAATTGTGAAAATGATATTCTATCATCTTTCTTTTTTAAATTATGTTTTTTCATTAAATCAATTAAAGCAAGTATACTTTTCTCATTATGGGTCCCAAGACATATTGATATTTGATTTATATTATCTAGGCAGATATTTAATGCTTTATTATAATTAGCATCAGTTTGACATTTATTTTCATATACAGGAATTATGTTATTTGTTTTTTTTGCCCTTTCAATTTCTTGACTATGATATGCTCCTCTAACTAATTTTATACCTAATTTGTAATTATCTTGTTCTTTGATTAATTTATTTAGATACTCTATTCTGTCTTTCCTGTAGAATTGAATAGTATTATATACAATCACCTTTTCCTGATTATATTTTTTCATCATCTCTAATGCTATAAAATCAATAGGATCTTGAATCCAACTTTCTTCAGCATCAATGAATATTGGAGTATTACAATCATATGCTTTTTGACAAATTGAATTTACTCTTCTTATGATCTTTTTAAATTTTTCATTTTTGCTATCTATTAAATTATTATTGAACTCCATTAGAATTTTTGTTTCTGATATTCCAGTTAATTTAAAAACACAAAAAGGAATAGTCGATTTATTTTTTGCATATTCAATACATTTTAATATTTCTTCTATACAATTTTGAAAATCTTTGTCTTTTTTTTGTCCTTCTACTGAGAAGTCAAGAATAGTTCCAATGTTAAATCTTTCAAGTTTTTTAATAGTGTGTTCACTTTTTTTTATTGAGCTCCCACCACAAAAATGGTTATAAACGGTTAATTCTATAATTTTTGTTATTGGTAATCTTAATTTAAGTGCTAACTTTAATAGGTATATTAATATATTAGTAATCCACTTTGAATTAATTGTTTTGAATAAAAAGTATGCTCTATTTAGATTTTTATCACTTCTACTAGCATATGCAGTTTCTAGGTTGTTAAAATCCATTTTATTTACTCTTCGAATCCGATATCTTTTTACATATCATTAGTCCATCTCGAACAGGCAATAATATATTTTCTAGATTTGGATTATTCGATATCATTTTATTGTATTTATCTAATGCTGTGGTTTCCTCATCTTTTTCTTTATTAATCACTTTGCCACTCCACAACACATTATCCGCAATAATATATCCACCAATATTTAATTTATCAAAAATAAGGCTGAAATAATTTAAATAATTTTCTTTATCTGCATCTATAAAGACTAATTCAAATGTACAGTCTATACTAGGTATAATATCTAATGCATTACCTAGATATTGTACAATCTGTTTATTATATTTTGATGTTTCAAAATATGATTTAGCAATTTCATGATATTCTTCATTGATTTCAATAGTATGTATTTTTCCAGATGTAGATAAGCCTTCAGATAGGCAAAGAGCAGAGTACCCTGTGTAAGTTCCAATTTCAAGGATATTCTTTGATTGTATTAATTTACTAAACATTGCTAGAATTCTACCTTGCAGATGCCCAGAAAGCATTCTGGGCTGCATAACTTTTGCCCAAGTATTTCTATTAATTTCTTGTAGTATATTTGATTCACTAGTAGTGTGTTCTAGAATATATTCTTCTAGCTCTTGATTTAAAAAATTCATCTATTATGTTAGGTTTATTATAAAAAAGAAGCCACTATCTAAATAAATAGTGGCTTTTAAGGTTCGTACACTTATTATTTTTTATGCACAACATGCTTTAGAACATTCATCTCCACATTTTTTTAATGCTTTCTTTTTTGGACAACATTTTTTTTGTGATGTTTTAGAACAGTTTGAACTATTTTTACCATAGGTATTTGATTTATTAAAATTAAATCCTGTAGTATTTTGTGATTTTGCTTTCCCTTCGCAACAAGTCCCTTTTGCTTTATTTTTACATGAAGAAGCACAAGTTTTACCTGTTTTTATACATTTTGGTGCATTTTCATCTGAATTAAGATTTTCTTGATCCGATACACTTGTATTTTTATCTTTACAACCACAAGTTTCACATGCATTTACTGTTGTGATCCCAACAATAAAAAAGACTGCTAATAAGCTAAATAATATTTTTTTCATCGTAATTTATTTTAAGTTTAAATATCAACAAATATAATAAATATGTTAATAATATGCTAAGATAGTTTTTCCTCCTTTAACTGTGTCATTTATATTTATATTCACATCAATATTTTTTGGTAGAAAAATATCTACTCTTGACCCGAATTTTATAAAACCACATTCTTCACATGATTCAATATTTGAATTTTTAACAGCATAGCAAACTATTCTTCTTGCAACTAATCCGGCAATCTGCCTAAAGAGGACAGATATTTTTTTATTTTCTACAACAACAGTATTCCGTTCATTTTTTGAAGATGCTTTTGGATTCCATGCTACCAAATATTTCCCTGGATGATATTTTGTATATTTTATGGTACCATGTATTGGATAGCGATTTATATGAACATTTAATGGAGACATAAAAATAGATATTTGTTTTCTTGGTTGATGATAATATTCGTTTTCTTCAACATCTTGTATAATTACTATTTTGCCATCAGCTGGGGCATATATTATATTATCTTCTTTTTCATATTCTCTATTAGGGATTCGAAAAAAATATATTGAAAAACTTAATAGCATTAAACTTACTATTAATGATACATGGAAATATATATCATGACAGTAGTAGAAAAATAAAGAGTTTATTATTATTAAGATTAAGACCTCATTTCTCAATATTACATATCCTTCTTTATGTATTTTCATCTCTTTATTTTAAATATAATATATAAATATAGCATACGGGAATCGTGATTGTAAAGGCATCCATTCTATCTAATATACCCCCATGTCCCGGTATGAGGCTGCTGGAGTCTTTTACATTTGCTTCTCTTTTATAATAAGATTCAATAAAATCACCTAAGGTTGCCGTAAATGGTAGTAATATTGTTATTACCCACCATAAGGCAATGTATTTCTGTAAAATATCATATGGAATGTTTAGATAAAACAGATAGCTAGTAATTAGGGTGAGAATAAAGCCACCAAGAAACCCTTCCCACGATTTCTTTGGAGAAATAGATGGATATATTTTATGTCCTCCAAATTTGATTCCTATAATATATGCAAAACTGTCAAACACCCAGGTTAAAACAAATAATCCTAAAACAAATGTTGGTTCAAATTTTGATTCCAATAAAACTAATTGATGTATTAATAGAAATGGTGTAATAATATATGCAAAAGCAATGAACTTTTTTTTGTTTTTTCTTAGATGATACATCTCATATAAAGATATAATTCCAATTAAAATAAAAAGTATTGTAAAAGATGTTTTTGAATGAGTAATGCCAAAGTAGAGGATCATCACATATATAACTCCAAAAATTATTCTAAGTAAGAACTTATTCATCACTCTTCTTGTATTCGAATAAGTTTTTTTGCAGTAACAATATCTTTATTTTTTACATATAATTCAATATCACCGAAAAGGTTATATGATGAATCTTGCTTATTCATCACAATTGCAGGAATATAATTTTTTATTAAAAGCCCTTTTAGGATTTGGATTTTAAAGTAATCTGTTGAACTAAACACTTTATTCCATTTTGTTTTCATATTATTTGCTACCCTCTAATTTTTTTTCTTCGAAAGTTGTCCACTTACGTTCTCCAAATATTTTTTCTAAATCAGCTTTAAATATTACTTCCTTTTTTAATAATGATGTTGCTAGTTCTTCAACTTTCTTTTTGTATTTTTTTATTACTTTTTTTGCTCTATCATACTGGTTCTCTATTAGATAGGTAACCTCTTGGTCAATTATCTTTGCTCTTTCTTCAGAGTATGGTTTTGTAAATCCACTGTTTTGGCCAGATGAATCATAATAACTGATATTCCCTATCTTTTCATTCATGCCATATATTCCAATCATTGCATATGCTTGTTTTGTAACTTTCTCCAGATCACTTAAAGCTCCTGTTGATATTTTTCCAAAAAACAATTCTTCTGCAGCTCTTCCGGCAAGCGCTGAACATATTTCATCATGCATTTGTTCTACTGTTGTTAATTGCCTTTCTTCAGGAAGGTACCAAGCTGCCCCTAGTGATCTCCCTCTTGGTACTATTGTTACCTTAATTAAAGGAGATGCATATTGAAGCATCCAGCTTACAGTAGCATGTCCTGCCTCATGAAATGCAATTGTTTTTTTCTCTTCTGGAGAAATAATCTTTGATTTCTTTTCCATACCTCCTATAATTCTATCAACAGCATTTAGAAAATCGTCTTTATCAACTTTTTTCTTATTATTTCTTGCAGCTATTAATGCAGCTTCATTACACACATTTGCAATGTCAGCACCAGAAAATCCAGGTGTTTGTCTTGCAAGAAAATCAGTATCAATATTCTTCTTCATCCTTAGAGGACGAAGATGTACCTGGAAGATTTTTTTTCTCTCAACTAAATCTGGCAAATCAACATATATTTGTCTGTCAAATCTCCCAGCTCTCACTAAAGCTTTATCAAGAACATCAGCTCTATTTGTTGCAGCCATTACAATGACACCTGTATTTGTTCCGAAACCATCCATTTCTGTAAGTAATTGATTTAATGTGTTTTCACGTTCATCATTACTTCCTGTAATAGAATTTTTCCCTCTTGCTCTACCAATTGCATCAATCTCATCTATAAAAATAATTGAAGGAGATTTTTCTTTAGCTTGCTTAAAAAGATCTCGAACTCTTGAGGCTCCTACACCAACAAACATTTCTACAAAATCAGATCCTGATAAAGAGAAAAATGGAACTTGAGCTTCTCCAGCAACTGCTTTAGCTAATAATGTTTTTCCTGTACCAGGAGCCCCAATAAGAATTGCACCTCTTGGTATCTTACCACCAAGATTTGTGTATTTTTTTGGAGATTTTAAAAAGTCTACAATTTCACTTACTTCTTCTTTTGCTTCTTCAAGACCAGCGACGTCATTAAATGTGACATTTATATTTGCTTTATCGACTAATGTCGCTTTTGATCTTCCAATACTAAATATTTGATTTCCAGATCCTGATCCGCCACCACTCATTCTTCTCATAATGAATATCCAAATCCCGACAAAGAACACTAGAGGTAAAATCCACCCTAATATATCTCCCCATATATCTTTTTTAGTTGTATATCTTGGAAATATTTTTTCTTCTTCTTCAAAATCAATTTGAGCTTCTTTTAATTGTTCATTAAATGTTTCTACAGATCCAATTTCAAAAGAAAAGTGTGGTCCTGTATTTACAGAATTCCCAATTCCTTTCCTGCTAGCTCTTGCAAATTCAGCTTCTGAGAGGTATTGTTCTTTTATATAGATTTGCGCAACTTCTTTATTCAAAACAACAATCTTATCTACTTTTCTTGGTTGTAGCATTTTATAATTAAAATGCTGCCAATTTGTTTTTTGAACATTATTAGTTCCTAGAAACTGTAAGCCAACAAAAAATAAGAATATTACAATGTAAATCCAATAGATGTTGAATTTGAATTGGTTTTTTAGATATGGTTGATTTTTTTTCATCAAGCGATTAATATTTTTTTCTCGGAAAGATGTTTGGTTATTTCTGCATCTCCCCACAGTTCTTCTAGTTGATAGAAATTTCTAGTATTTTTTTGAAATATATGTACAACAATATTTGAGTAATCCATCAACAACCAATTACCTGTATTTATTCCTTCAGTATGCCATGGTTTCTCTTTTAATAATTCGGATATCTGTTTTTTTATTTTCTGTTCAATAGCATTTGTATGTGTATCTGAAGATCCAGTACAAATAATAAAATGTTCACATATTGGATTCTCAAGTTTTCTTAAGTCTAGACTCATTATATCTATTCCCTTCATGTCTTTTATTATGCTTATTATATTATTTAATAAAATGTTTTCTCGTTGAATTCCCCCTGTCATATTATATTTTTAGCTTTGCTTCACAAAAGTACATTTTTATATAGATAATTAGAAATAAATGAATTTACTTTTTTCTAGAGGTTTTAAAGTATTAGAAACGGTTAGATCTACTAATGAATATATTTCTAATCGAATTCAGAATAACAGTGTATGTGGTCATCCTGTTATATTTGCTAATTATCAAACAAATGGCAAAGGTAATAGAGGTAAAAAATGGGAAAGTGAAGCGAAAAAAAATATATTAATGAGCTTCGCTTTTAAATCCTCTTTAAAATTAGATGAGCAATTCAAATTAAATGTTTTTGTATCTATAGGATTACATGAATTTTTATATAAATATTTTAAAGATTTGGTTATAATAAAATGGCCTAATGATATCCTTATTAATAGTTCTAAGATTGGAGGTATTCTCATTGAGAATAAAATTGTTCGTAATAACATCTTATACTCTATTATTGGTGTTGGAATTAATGTAAATCAAGAATCTTTTCATGATTACAATCCTAAAGCAACATCTTTCTTCTTAGAAAAAGGAATTGATTATAATATTTCTGTTTTAAGACAAGAGTTGTTAGATAGTATTAATAGTATTTACATTAAATTTTTAAAGGATTACCCTTCTTTACTTCAGAAGTACCTCAATCTATTACATCTAAAAGGAATAACGTCTAAATTTCTTATTGGAGACAAAAAAATTACAGGAAAGATAATTAATGTTTCTCCAGAAGGAAAACTTGTTATAGAATTAGATCGTAATCTCCTTAAAGAATATTCTTACGGAGAGGTACAATGTGTATTTTAAATTGTTTTGATTTTCTCTGCTACGGTATCTACAAATTTTTGTAGTTGGTTCCCTAACATCATTTTCATCATCATATTTAACTCTATATGTAGTTCTATAATAACATTTGTATTTTCTTCATTTATTTTATTGAGGTAGCAATTTAATAAAAATGGCAGTTCATTGTTTTTTGATTTGATAGATATCTCTGAATATGGCATTTTTTTTTGAAATATCAAATGAAGTTCTGTAAAACCTGCGAGCTTAAAACTACAAGAATCCGGAGTAGATTTAAAGTCTGTAACTTGTGGGGGTACAACAATATTTAGATTATTCATATCAGAAAGAATGTTGTATATATATTCATCCTTTTTTGCTACTTTAACTTTTTGACTTATAAATTTATCCATTAGGATTCCATTTTTCTGGGGCCTTACTCCATGATTCTAGAAGAGGAATATCTTTTTTATTGATATAGTTTATTTTTAGTGCTTCTTCTAATAGTATTTTATAATTACAGAGGGATACATACTCACATGTCTCTTTTTTAAAGTTTTTTTCAGCTTTTTTGAATCCATAATTAAAGATTGATATAATAGCTTTTACATCTAATTTAGCATCTTGAATAGCACGACGTGCATCTAAACTACTCTTTCCTGTACTAATTAAATCTTCAATCATAATAACAGAGTCTCTTTCATTATAGTGCCCTTCGATTTGATTCTGTTTTCCATGTTCTTTCACACTTGATCTTACATATATAAAGGGAAGCCCTAACTCTTCTGCAACTAGTATTCCATGGGGTATGCCTCCAGTTGCTACACCTGCTACAATATTTGAATTTTGATATTGTTTCCTAATTATATTAACAAGATTTTGCCTTATAAATGTTCTTTCTTTTGGAAATGATAGAATTTTACGATTATCACAATATATTGGAGATAGCCATCCCGAGGCCCATACAAAGGGATTATTTGGTTGTAAAATAATTGCTTTTATTTGCAGTAACGATTTTGCAACTTGTTTTGCAATATCAATATCGAAAATCATGTCACAAAATTATAAAGTTTTCATAAATAATAGACTAAAAATTATAGCTAAAGATAATTGGGGTACATTTTTACAAGATTATGAGCTCATTGAAGCTGCAGGAGGAGTGGTTTATAATCAGCATAAAAAGTTGTTGATGATTTTTCGTAATGGAAAATGGGATTTACCTAAAGGTAAAATAGAATTCGATGAAGCCTCAGATAAAGCAGCTATTAGAGAAGTGATTGAAGAAACAGGAGTAAATGATTTAGTAATAGAAGAGAAGTTAGATGAAACATACCATACTTATGAAGTAAATGGTAAAAAAGTTATAAAAAAAACTATATGGTATAAGATGTTTACAGAGTTCTCTTTATCTTTTATGCCACAATTAAAAGAAGGAATTACAAAAGTTGTTTGGGTAGATATTAATGATATAGAAAAGAAATTGCAAAATTCTTTTACTACTATTGCGACATTATTGAAAAAATGAGAAATACATTAATAATTATTCTTAAACTTTATTTGTTCTGGCTTTTTTATTTCCTTGTTAATAGGCTTTTATTTTGTTTATTATTTTACTCAGAGATTTCAAGCATCTCTTTTTTGGAGATATTAAAGATTTTTCCGCATAGCTTATCATTAGATCTTTCATTTATCAGCTATGTTGGGATTTTAGTTACTCTATGTTTACTAATTACATTTCTTTTTAGATATTCTGGTATTCAGAAGATATCTTTTTATTTTATTAGATCGCTCAATATTTTGCTAATTATTATTTCTTCACTAGTTATTGGTTCTGAGGTTGCTTTGTATACTGAATGGGGATCTAAACTTAACTTTACAGCACTTAGTCATTTAAAGAATCCATCTGAGGTATTTCTTTCTGCTTCTTTTTATCACACATCAATATTACTTTTCTTTTTATTGATAGGTGTTCTCTTTACTAAGATATTCAATCAGTATTTAGAACTAAGAGAATTATTTTCTTTTCATACAAGTAATAATTTAAATAAATTCTTCGAAAGCACTCTACATTTAATTTTTATAGGATTCATGTTTATGTTAGTCAGAGGAGGGCTTCAGCCTATTCCTATTAATCTGAGTGATTCTTACTTTTCGAAACATATGATTCTTAATGATATATCAGTAAATCCTAGTTGGAATATTTTTCAAAGTTTTCTTAAGAGTAAAACAAATCTTAAGGGAAATCCTTATGAGAAATATAATAATGAAGAAATAAATGTTTTTGCAAAGTCCCTTTCTAATGATATAAGATTTTCAGGAAATATTTTAAATATAGAAAAGCCAAATATTGTATTTGTTTTACTTGAGAGTTGGTCTGCTGATAATATTGAATCTTTAGGTGGTTTAAAAGGTATTACACCAAATTTTAAAAAACTAGAGAAAGAAGGTTATTTATTTGATAATTTTTATACCAATGGATGGACCTCAGATCAAGCAATGTCCTCTATTTTTTCTTCATTCCCAGTATTCCCATACGTAGCTGTTATTAATCAATCTGATAAGTCTAGAAGGTTATCTTCTTTAAACAATTCTCTTCCAGATGATTATCATAGTTCTTTCTTTTTTGGAGGGCAACTTACTTATGGTAATATTAAAGGTTATTTCATTTCTAAAGGTTTTGATATTGTTAAAGATGAGGAAGATTATCCAAATTTAGAAAAAGGAGGTTTAGGAGTTCATGATGGAGATATGTTTCAGCAATTTAAGCAGGAATTAAATACTTTGCCGCAACCTTTTATGAGCACTCTATTTACTCTAAGTTCTCATTCTCCATATGATTTTCCTGGAGAACGAAATCTTTCTTTTAATAGTAAGGAAGATACTTATGTCAATTCAGTAGCATATACAGATAAATGTTTAGGTAATTTTATTTCTAGTATAAAAAATGAGGAATGGTATAAGAACACTTTGTTTATAATAGTTGCTGATCATAGTCATAACTCTCCAAAAGGATGGAAGTTAGCTCAAAAGGAAAGATTCAAAATCCCAATGATTTGGTACGGAAATGTTATTAAAGAAGAGTTTAAAGGGAAGATTCATAAGAAGCTTGGTTCTCAACTTGATATTGTTCCAACCTTACTTAGGCAGCTAAATCTTGATGCAAATGAATATAAATTTGGAAAAGATTTATTTAATATTAATTCTGTAGAATTTGTCCCTTATGCTTTCCCTAGAGGTTATGGATGGATAAGACCAGAAGGATATTATGCTTTTTCTCAAAGTTATAATCGAGTATTAGAGCATGAGGCAAACTCACATGAGGAAAAATCAAAAATTAAAAAAGAGGCAGAGTTATTTTTTCAATTAAGTTTTCAAGATTACATGGATCTTTAATTAGTATTTTTTTCTCCGTTAAGTATTACTGTGCTTATTAGGTTTTCTCCAAACGAGTAAGGTAAGTAAGCATAAGAAGGAATTTCTTTTGTAATAAAAAAGTTTGCTTTTTTGCCAATTGCAATACTCCCTAAATCTTGTGATAAATCCATAGCATATGCTGAATTTATTGTTGTAGCATTAATTACTTCTTCAGGGGTCATTTTTAAGCGTATACAACCTAAAGAGGAAACCAGATTCATATTGCTGCTTGGGGAAGATCCAGGGTTATAATCGCTTGCAAGTGCTAATGGTAGGCCTTTATCTATTATCATTCTTGCTGGGGCGTAAGGTATATTTAAAAAGAAAGAGCAGGAGGGGAGAGCTGTAGGCATGCAATCAGATTTTTCTAATTTTTCAAAATCTTCAGTAGACATAACTTCTAGATGATCTACAGATAGTGCATTATTATTTACACTTGCTTGAATTCCGCCTATACTGTTAAACTGATTAACATGTGTTTTGCCTCTTATATTATATTTTGCTGCAGCACTTAATAGGCGCTCAGTGTCTTTTGTGTCAAAATATCCTTTTTCACAAAATATATCAATATAATCTGTTAGCCCTTCATTAACAACTTGAGGTAACATATCATTAATTATTAAATCTAAGTACCCACTTTTTTTGTCTTTATATTCTGAGGGTATAGCATGTGCTGCTAAGAATGTTGCTTTTATAGTTGCTGGAGAATTTTCTTTTAATCTTTTTATTACTCTTAGTATCTTTAGTTCATTCTCAAGATCAAGCCCATAACCACTTTTTATTTCAATAGCCCCAGTTCCTGTTTGTATTGCTTTATTTAATCTATTTAGAGATCTTTCGTATAATTCGTTTTCAGGTAGTTTACGGAGTTTATCTACAGAATTTAATATACCGCCACCTTTTTGCGCTATCTCTTGATAACTTAGTCCGTTAATTCTATCTACGAATTCTGATTCTCTATAATCAGCAAAAACCAAATGTGTATGGCTGTCACAATATGTAGGAAAAACCATACCTCCTTCTGCATCAACTATTTCAGTATTGTTCCAGTCCTTAATTCCTTTCCATTCATCCATACTACCAAAATCAGTTATTATCCCATCTTCAAATTCTAGAAAAGCATTCTTTATAGTGTTGATTGATTTCATATTCTTTCCAGTAACCCATTTTTGTGCTTTTTTCTCTGTTTGAATTAACTCAGCAATATTTTTAATAACTGTTTTCATATGGGGCGAAAATACAAAATCGTGCTTACATAAAGTTAGTATATTTGCCTCTATGGGAAATACATTTGGAAAAATATTCCGACTAACTACTTTTGGAGAGTCTCACGGTAAGGCTATTGGAGGTGTTATTGATGGATGTCCTGCAGGCCTAGATATAGATTTAGATGATGTCCAAAAACAACTAGATAGAAGAAGGCCAGGACAATCTAAAATTACAACTAAAAGGAATGAATCTGATCAAGTAGAGTTTCTTTCTGGAATATTTGAAGGGAAGACATTAGGGACTCCTATAGGTTTTATAATAAAAAATAAAGATCAAAAATCTTCAGATTATTCTCATATTAAAGATACATTTAGACCTTCTCATGCTGATTTTACTTATGAAAAAAAATATGGATTAAGAGACTATAGAGGAGGCGGGAGATCTTCTGCTAGAGAGACAGCATGTAGAGTAGTGGCTGGTTCTATCGCACAGCAATTACTAAACAGTTTATCTGTAGAGGTAAAGGCATATGTTTCTCAGGTTGGAAGTATAAAATTAGAAAAATCTTATAAGGATTTAGATTTATCTAAAACAGATTCAAATATTGTAAGATGTCCAGATTCTGATTGTGCTAAATCTATGATAGAATATATTGAAGAAATTCAAAATGAAGGAGATACTATTGGAGGGGTAATAACTGGTTTAGCATTTAATGTTCCTCCGGGATGGGGAGAGCCTGTTTTTGATAAGTTGCATGCAGATTTAAGTAAAGCAATGCTGTCTATTAATGCAGTTAAAGGATTTAGTTATGGTTCTACAGATTTGTCTAAGAAAGGAAGTGAAGTTAATGATATCTTTGAGGATTCTAGTGGTAAGACAAAAACTAATAACTCTGGAGGTATTCAAGGGGGTATTTCTAATGGTAATGATGTTTATTTTAATGTTATCTTTAAACCCGTATCTACTATTATGAAAAGTCAAGAATCTATTGATAAGCAGGGCGATAAAGTAAATATTGATTCTCAAGGCAGGCATGATCCTTGTGTAGTTCCTAGAGCTGTTGTTATTGTTGAAGCTATGATCTCATTAGTCTTGGTAGATCATTTTTTACGAAGTAGAACGAATATTCTATGAAAAAACTACTACTTATATTACTTTGCTTTCCTATGATTGGGTTTGGGCAAAAGCGTAAGAAAGCTACACAAAATAATGGAACACCAGGTATTTGTAGAGGAAATTGTGAAAATGGATTTGGTTCTTACTCATACACAAAAAAAGAAGCGGGAAAAGAAAGAGGAACATATGTAGGAGAATGGAAAAATGGCGAGTTTCATGGAGTAGGATCTTATGTATGGTGGGATGGTAGTAGCTATGTAGGAATGTGGAATAATGGGAAAAGAACTTACGGAATGCTATCCTCTACTTCATATACTCAGACCTTTAATATGTATATATCAACAAAACCAAAGATACAGATATGGCTAGATGATAATTGGGATAGAAACAATTGGACCAGCAATCTAAAGGAAGGCGTGACTCATATAAATATACCATTTAGTAAAAAATCTATTAAAAAAAATATCAAAGAAATTGTTGAAACAAGAATAAGCATATGGCAAGAAAAAGGTGAATTTGAAAAAACTTCAGATTATAGGAAGAGAGTAAATGAGAATAGTCGGAATATAATGATTAAAGAAATTCAGGAAGAGGCTATTAGAATGTTAAAAGAAATTCATTATGCAATATTTGAGATATTTCACATAAACACAACCAATTTCTCCAATTTCTCATCTGCTCCACTTAAGAAAGACCAAGTTGCTTCTACAAGAGGTTATATCGACCCTGAAGAATATAAATTAAAAGAATATGATGCGGATAATGAATCTTTTTTAATCGAATCCAATCAGTTAGGAGAAATTATTATTTCGGTACCTATCTCAGCTGCAAAGAATTTTAAAGAAAATTTTCCAAAAGATATGGTGTTTAGAAATGTAGACTTCATCATTATAGACGATAAGTTTGTATTATCTCATCTAGAAATTCACAATTATTGGTATCACTTCACCGGTGCAATGCAGACTAATGTCTATACCTATGACTATGAAGGTGAATCTTTATATGCAATAACAAATATTAATTATGATTTTTTAGAAATAAAAGAATTTGATTTAGAAGAGACGTCATTGCAAGCAAATATTGCAAAAAGAAAAAAAAATATTACAGTAAGTAGATCAAAAGTTGATACTGATATTCCTAAAAACAAAAAAGTAAAAAATCGTTATGCGCTTGTAATAGGTAATGAAGATTATCAATCTAAACAAAGAGGCCTAAGTGATGAGCAAAATGTAGATTACGCAATCAATGATGCTATTATTTTTAAAGAATATACTTTGAGGGCTCTTGGAGTAAAAGAAGATAATATGTTCTTTCTAACTAACGCTACAGCAGTTGAAATGGGTCAAGAAATAAAGCGTATCGCTAAAATGATGGAAAAATTAGGTGAGAAAGCAGAACTTATTATCTATTACGCTGGTCATGGTCATCCCCATGAGAATACCAAAACCCCTTATCTGATTCCTGTAGATGTTTCTGCAGATAATCTATCATATGCTATTAAATTACACGACCTGTATAGAGATTTAAGTGCTACTAATGCAAAACGAATAACTATTTTCATAGATGCTTGCTTCACAGGAGGAGGGAGGTCATCTGGCCTTATGGCATCCAGAGGAGTACGAATAAAACCAAAAGGAGGCACGCTAAATGGAAATATTGTAGTATTTTCTGCAAGTAGTGGAGAACAATCTGCTTTACCTTATCATAAAGAAGGGCACGGTATGTTTACCTATTATCTACTAAAGAAACTACAAGAAAGTAAAGGAAGTGTTAAAATGGGGGAATTAGCAGATTATTTAAAAGATGAAGTATCTTTACAATCATTAAAAATCAATAAAAAAGAACAAGATCCTGTAGTAAATACAAGTAAAGATATTGTTGAAAATTGGAAAGATTGGGAATTCTAAAAAATAAATTATGAAGAATCTTGCATTACATTGGAAAATAATAATTGGAATGATCCTTGGGGTTGTTTACGGTCTTATTGCTAATAGTCTTGGTTGGGTAGATTTTACAAATGCTTGGATTAAGCCTTGGGGTGTAATTTTTGTGAATTTACTTAAACTTATTGCTGTACCGCTTGTTTTCGCATCTCTTATAAAAGGTGTTGCTAGTCTAAGTGATATCTCAAGACTTTCTAGAATTGGAGGTAAGACTATTGGTATATATCTTATTTCAACTGTTATTGCGGTGACTTTAGGATTATTATTAGTAAACACTGTGCATCCTGGTAAAAGTTTCTCTGAAGAAAAACGGATGGAACTTAAAGAAACTTATGCCTCTAGTGCTGATGCTAAGATAAATAGTGCAGAAGGCGTAAAAGAAGAAGGCCCCTTACAATTTCTTGTTGATATTGTTCCTAGTAATATTGTAGCTTCAGCTGCTAATAATCGCAATATGTTACAGGTTATTTTCTTTGCTATTCTTTTTGGGATTGCTATGGTTATTTTACCTGATGAAAAAACTACTTATGTTAAAGGTTTCTTTGATGGTATTAATGATATAATCTTGCAGATAGTCGATATTATCATGTTGACTGCTCCCTATGGTGTTTTTGCACTGCTTGCTGGTTTGATTGTAGACTTTGGAGGAAGTGTTGATTTATTCATTGCTTTAGGCATGTATTCCGTTACAGTTGTTGTTGGTTTATTATTGATGATATTTGTTGTTTATCCTACTATACTGCGTTTTTTTACCAAAGTAAAATTTTTCGATTTCTTTAGAGCTATATCTCCTGCGCAGATGTTAGCATTTTCTACTTCTTCATCTGCTGCTACTCTTCCAGTAACGATGGAAAGATGTGAAGAGCATATTGGTGTTTCTAAAGAAGTCTCTTCTTTTGTTTTACCACTTGGGGCTACTATTAATATGGATGGAACTTCTCTTTATCAGGCGGTAGCTGCTGTATTTATTGCAGAGGCTTTTGGATATGATTTAACTCTTTCTGCGCAGCTTACTATTGTGCTTACAGCTACTTTAGCTTCTATTGGGGCTGCTGCTGTTCCGGGTGCAGGAATGGTAATGCTTGTTATTGTTTTAAGCGCCATAGGTATTGAGCCAGAGGGGATAGCATTAATTTTTGCAGTAGATAGAATATTAGATATGATGAGAACGGTAGTTAATGTTACTGGTGATGCAACCGTAGCTACTGTGGTTGCTTCTACTGAAGGAGAACTTCAACATAAAAATATAAAATAGAAATTTTTCGCTTTGCGTTTTAAGATACTCTTACTTTCTTTTTTCTTTTCTCAACTTGCTTTTTCTCAGCAGTGTTTCCCTGAGAGAGGTAAAGAGTATAGAGTATATAAGAAAGTTCGTAATCTTATTAAGAAAGATAAAATTAATGATGCTAATAATCATTTGAAATTAGTGTTGGATGAATATGCTGTTTTTGATGCATTAAGAGCAGAGATTGCATGGTTAAAGAGTGAAGATATAAAAGCTGAAAAATTTGCTAAAGAAGCATTGTATTTGTGTGATAGTCTTCCTAATATTTATTATTTGCTTGGAGAGATAGAATATAGAAGAAAGAATTTTATTGATGCGGCAGAATACCTCAAGAAAAGTATTGATTATAAAGTAGAAGATCCATATCTAACTAATGCGCAGAAATATTACGAGAAAGCTAATACTATAGCTGATATTATTAAGAATCCTGTTCCTTTTGTTCCAGTTGTTATGGATGGTATTTCTACTATGCATGATGAGTATCTTCCTATGATTTCTGCAGATCAAAAATCATTTTTTTATACAAGGAGGTATCTAAAAGAAGGACTAGATGTGTTTTGGGCTTCTTATGAAGAAAAATTTACTTTCAGTACTTTGCATGAGGGCTCTTTTAATAATGGAGAATCTATGCCAGATCCATTTAATCGGTCTTCAAATGAGGGAGGTGCTTCACTTACTATTGATAATCAAATATTATATTATACTAAATGTTATGAGGTTGGTGGGGGAGGGAAGAACTGTGATTTGGCTTATGTAATGAAAGGGAAAGATGATAAATGGGAAGAAATATTAACATTTAATAAAAAAATTAATGGTGAGGATAGCTGGGAATCTCAACCAAGTGTTTCTAAAGATGGAAATAGTATAATATTTGCTAGTAATCGTCCTGGAGGTTTTGGAGGTTTAGATCTTTATATTATTCATAAGAAATCTAATGGAAAATGGACGGATCCTAAAAATTTAGGAGGTGTAATAAATTCTAAAGAGCATGAGAAATCTCCCTTTTTACATGTTGATGATGAAACATTATTTTTTGCTTCTAAGCGGTTCCCTTCTCTGGGTGGGTTTGACATATTTTTATCTAGAAAGGACAGTTTAGGTAATTGGCAGGATCCTGTTAATATTGGGTATCCAATTAATACGTCTTCTGATGAAATATCACTTTCTGTAAGTACCGATGGTGAGTTAGCCTTTTTTGCATCTAATGAATTAAAAGGTTTAAGAGGATGGGATATCTATCAGTTTCCTTTATATACTGAGGCAAAACCTAAAAAAGTGTTATTCTTACAAGGGTTTTTAAATGACACAAAAGGTAATTCAATGAAAGATGCGAAGCTTGAAATAAAAAATATTAGGACCAGTGAGACAACATCTATAAAAATTAAAGACGGCTCTTATACTGCTGCAATAACTCTTGATCAAGATGATGATTTCCTTTTACGAGTTAAGAAAGAGGGATATGCTTTTCATTCTAAATATATATCTTCTTCTGAAAAAAAGTTTTTATCTCCGTTGTCATTAGATTTTATGATTGATTCTTTAAAAAATGGTCAGTCATATCGTTTAAATAATGTTTATTTTTCTACTAAATCATCTGAAATTAAACATATTTCTTCTCAAGTATTGATTTCATTTGCAGATTATCTATTAGAGAATCAGAATTTTGATGTGTTAATATGTGGGCATACTGATAATATCGGTACAAAAGGTGATAATCTTGATCTCTCTCATGCTAGAGCCTTAGAAGTATATAATTTTTTAATTAAGAATGGCATTGCTTCTTCTAGGTTATCTTATAAAGGTTTTGGAGAGTCTGATCCAGTTACATCTAACGCCACAGACCTAGGAAGGGCCAAAAACAGGCGGACAGAGTTTGTAATATTTATGAAATAAAAGGTTGTTAGCGAGTTTCTTTGATTCGCGCTTTCTTTCCAGTACGGTCTCTTAGGTAGAATATCCTTGCTCTTCTTACTTTTCCTGTTTTGTTTAGTTCGATTTTTTCAATAAGCGGAGAGTTTATAGGGAATATCCTTTCAACACCAATTCCATTTGATATTTTTCTAATTGTGAAGGTTTGTGTTTGACCACGACCTCTTTTTTGAATAACATCTCCTTTAAAGAATTGTACACGTTCTTTATTACCTTCTTTAATCTTGTAGTACACAGTGATATTATCTCCTGCTTTGAAACTAATCAGTTCTTTAGTAGGTAAAAGTTGTTTTTCAATATTTTCTATAGAATTACTCATTATAATTTTTGTCTAAAAAAACGGAATGCAATATTACTGATTATTTTTTATAAAATAGTATTAGAGCTCACTATTTCTTTTTAAATAAATCAGGTCTTATTTCTTTTGTCCTATCGATAGATTTTTCCAATCTCCATTCTTTAATACGTTTTTCGTCTCCTGAAAGTAATATATCAGGAACTTTCCAGCCATTATAATTTGAAGGTCTTGTGTATATTGGAGGTGATAGTAGGTTATCTTGGAAGGCGTCGAAAAGGGCAGATGTTTCATCTGAAAGAACTCCTGGGATTAATCTAACAATAGAGTCTGTCAGGATACCAGCTGCAGCTTCTCCTCCTGTAATTACATAATCTCCAATAGATATTTCTTTTGTTATTATGTACTCACGTATTCTTTGGTCGATTCCTTTGTAGTGTCCACATAGTAAGATTATGTTTTTGTATGTAGAAAGAGTGTTACAGGCTTCTTGTTTTAAATTCTCTCCATCAGGGCTTAGGTATATTATTTCATCGTATTCTCTTTGTGAGGTAAGTTTTTTTATACAGTTATCTATTGGTTCAATTGTCATAACCATTCCTGAGCCTCCTCCGTATTGGTAATCATCTACGCTTTTTTGTTTTTGTTTTGCATAATCTCTTAAATTATGTATTTGAATTTCTACTAGTTTTTTTTCTTGGGCAATTTTTAAAATAGAATAATTAAAGAAGTGTTTAAAGAAATCTGGAAATATGGTGATTATATCAATTCTCATGTGTCAAAATTACAAAATCAAAATTTAGCACTAATTCCCCTTCATTTTTGTATTTTTTACCATATGACATT
>JAYYZX010000026.1:0-8993 GCA_036339955.1 Bacteroidota bacterium | reverse complement strand
TTCAGGTAATTGAGCAATGCCATTAATAGAATAAGTAAAGAAAAAAGGAGGGTCTCCACTAAAATCAAATTTTACTATTGCATCTTCAGAAGAATTGCTGCAAATAGTGTCATTTCCTGAAATAAAAGCAGTTGTTGTAGGTAAAAGATTTAGGCGCAATATAATAGTGTCGTAGCTTTCCGCATAGAAGGAATTAACAAGGCTATTTACGCCACTAATAAAACTAGTACTATCAGAATCCCAGGAGAAGAACCCATATAAAGGGTCAATATTTGGAGATAAACTTATTGTATCTCCTTTTATATAAGTTTCAGTGTATGGAAAATTAGTGATTATATTTCCGTTAATTAAAACAGAACTCATTGTTCCTGCAGGCTCTATATTATATACAATATTTCGTGTTGGTAAAGGAGGGATAAAATTAGCCCGAACAGTAACATCCCCTTGCAAATCTAAAACTAATGTGTCAGCGAAAGGGCTATACGTATAAACACCTAATGGTAAAACCTCCCAATTTTGAAAACTCCCACTCGTAATTTCAAAAGGGAGCTCAACCCCCCCAAACCTACTATCTATCCAGGGCGTATTATTATTATTAATGAAATTATTTGTACTCATTTCAACCTCTCCAACACCAATTATCTCAACTGTAACATCATAAGGGCCTGAGATTTGCGGCTGATAACACGGAACAAAACCATTATTCATGGCCGCACATCTTTGGTTTATAAAATCTCGTAAATCCTGCACATTTTGTTGCCAATCAGCATAATTTCCACCTCCCCACGTGGAAATCTGTCTAGGCATTTCAGGATCAATAATTGCAATCATACTATCAAGTACTGCAATCATATTTGGGCACGAAAGATGATTGTTTGCTAAATCTTGCCACCGGTTTAAATAATCATCAAAAAAATCATCATTATTCAATAAAGCATTCCAAATAGGGACATGCCCTTGATTCCCAGGATCACTTAAACTACTTGGGTCACAAGGGTCAGCAGTAGGAGAAGTACTAGGAACATTTGTGTAATTTATATAGTGATCAAATGTTGCGTCCATATCCCATAATATATATCTCCACTTTTTCTTATCGCCATTTGGATCCATACCTCTCCACCATGCAGTATTCCAATTTAACCAATCAGAACAAACGACGTAAGAGTTTAATAAAAAATAATCAATTAAACTTCCGGTATTAAATTGAGCCTTCACGACGGTATAGTTTGCTGATATATTCATTGGATTTGACAGAACATAATTTTTCAAATTATCCCAATCTGTTTCTGCCTGAACCCCGCCATATTCTGCCCAGGTCCCTCCCCAAGTTTTTAAAAATTGTAAGTTATTTTTGTTTTGGTCATAATAATAATCAGTAAAATCATGATCATCAACTTTTTCTCTTAAATCATAAACCCCCCAGTATTCACCATTTCTATAAACTACACAAAAGACAACGGATCTTTCATCCATTCGCAAATCACTTAATTGTGACAAATGATGAACATATGCATCTCGAATATGAGCTCCATCTTCAAACGAAAAATTATCATTTGCAGCAGCTTTTACAATTATTCTTTGAAATTTATCTCGGTTTTTAGTAGCAAACAATCTATCTTTCAGAGCATAATTATACCCAAATTGATCACGCATTATATAATCAAACCCTCTTTGGTCATATGCCCAAGAATCATTCCCGTGTTTATTAAATTCCCCCATGCCTTTATCAATTAGAACTCCGTTTTTATCAAACCACTCAATAGTTCCCTCAGGCTCTAAATTTGTACTGCCCCACCCCCCATTTAATAAATCATCAACCTGATCTCCTGAAATTGATAAAATAGAGATACTATGAGAGTCGTTTATAAAAAAAGTGTGATATTCAACAAAACTTACAGGAATATTAGGGCTTGTGCTATAAGCAACTGCTTTTAATACAGTGGTAGAGTTTATATTGATAGGAGTGGCATATAAATTAGAAGTATTATCAGGTAAGCTCCCATCTGTAGTATAATATATGTTTATATTGGGGTCTGGCGATGAAAGAACAACATTAACAGCGCCAGTATAATATCCCCCTATCTGTGAAAAAACAGGAGTTGCTGCATATTCTTGTTGAGGGTTTATATTATTTAAACCAGGCGTTGGGGTAACAAATACAGACCAGGCACTATTCCCATTTGAGCTCCTTCCCCTCGAATGAGAATTTAAATTAGGACGAACCCTTATAGAGTCTTGTACTATTCCTAAATTATTAGATAATACAATAACCTCATTCCCTTTTGTTTGTGTAATTTTAAAATTAGTATGAGCGACACCCATGCCTATCTCATCTCTTCCTGAACAATAAATTAGCACTACACTATTAGCAGGGAGAATAAAAGAAGAGGGGAACACCCATTTGGTTAGATTAGTTGTTTTATCTGTTAAAAACCAACCATTTAAATCAATACCGACATTACTATTATTATATAATTCTATCCAATCCTCATACTCTCCATAATTATCTTGGAAGCTATCGTAATTAGCAGCTGAATACTCATTAATCAAAACCTGTGCATTAATGTTGTACACAACTAACATTAAAAGTGTTTGAAACAAATATTTTGCTAATCTTATTAAGACAGATGAATTCATGTTTAACAAAAATAAGGTAATATTTTAAATCACTAGTTTAGAGAAGTAATTTATCAAACAAAGGGGCTAAACAAAAAATAATATTTTAAAAAGACAAAACGTTTTTGGGCATCTTTTCTAATTTTGTAAATATTTAACGAGAGATGCAGGGAAACAATATAAATTCTGATTTAAAAACATTTATAAAATTAGCCAAAGAATTTTTAAAAGAAGAGGGAAAAGATTTTCCAGGGGAATACATAAGCCCGAAAGAAATAGGGGACAAAATAGATGTTTCGCTTAATGACACTCCAATTAACCGTCATGAATTTGAGAGAGCATTAAAAAAAATAATAATAGCAACCCCAAAAACGTCTTCTAAATTATTTTTTAATCAACTTTTTGGAGGAAGACACAGTAAGGCTGTTTTAGGAGATCTTTTAGCAGTATTACTCAATAACAGTATGGCTACATATAAAATTGCAGGGCCACAAGTAGCGATAGAGAAAGAAATAATAAACAAAATAGGAAGTATCATAGGGTATAATAAAAATTTTTTAGGAGGCACATTCCCTACAGGAGGATCGATGAGTAATTTTATGTCACTTATAATGGCAAGAGACCAATATGATATAGAAGCTAAAAATCTAGGAAATAAAAAAAACTTAACAATATATGCTTGCGAAAACGCACATTATTCTATTGGCAAAAACGCATCATTTTCAGGAATAGGCAGAAATAATGTTAGATACATAAAGTCAAATAAGCATGGCGAAATGAATGTAGGAGCCTTAGAAAACAAAATAGAAAAAGATATTAACTTAAATAAAACCCCAATTTATGTTAACACAACTGTAGGGACTACTGTTTTAGGATCATTTGATGACATTGAAAAAATAGCGATTGTATGTAAAAAATATAATATATGGCTACATGTAGATGGGTCTTACTGTGGCAGTGTTATTTTTTCAAAAAAATATCAGGACTTAATTAAAGGAATTAACCTTTCAAATTCATTTTGTTTTAACCCTCACAAAACATTAGGAGCCCCCTTAAGTTGTTCTATATTATTAGTTCAAAACAAAAAACATCTATATAATTCATTTAGTAATGAAGCAGACTACTTATATCAAACAAGCGATGACAGTTACAATTTAGGAAAAGTTTCATTTGAGTGCGGCAGAAGAAATAACGCTCTTAAATTTTGGACGCTATGGAAATCTATAGGCAAAAAAGGGCTATCTAAAATGATTGAACATGAATTTATGCTAGCAGAAACAGCAAAAAACTATATTAAAGCAAATTCAAACTATCAAATTTATAATTCAAAGCCCTCCTTATCAGTTTGTTTTAATTATAAAAATTTTGAGCCAGAAGAATTATGTAGAAAACTATATGAGAAAAACAAGCTAATGATTAGCTACGGAAGATTTAAAAAAAATAAATTTATACGTTTAGTAACAGTAAATAGCTCGAATACAGAAGAAGATATTTATCAAATGTTTAAAACACTAGAAAATTTTGCTGAACAGAATAAAAATGTTCTAAGAAGAACGTAAATGCAAAAAGATTACATTATTACTTTAGCTTGGCCAGAAGGCATGATTGCTTCCGCACAGTCATGGTATGATCCTTTTTTTTCTAAAAAAGGGAAATATCGAGCAGGCCATTCCGCAATAGTTTTAATAAAAGAAACGGAAAAGAAATGTAGGTTTTTTGATTTTGGGCGCTACCATACACCACAAAATACAGGAAGGGTTCGAGATGTAGATACAGATCCAGATCTAAATATAATAACACCTGCCATAATAAATAATAGTCAGGTTACAAATATAAAAGAGATACTAAGAGAAATATTTAATAATAACTCTACACACGGGGAAGGAACAATGTATGCTGCAGTAATAAAAAAGATTAATTTTCAGAAGACATATGATTTTATTAAAAAGCTACAAAAAAAAGGAGCAATTCACTATGGCCCTTTTACATATAAAGGACTCAACTGCTCAAGATTTGTAGCTAAAGCAATAAGGAAATCTAATCCTGGAATAATTACAAGAATAAGATTTAAATACCCATTTTGCATAACACCATCCCCAAAACGAAATATAACTATTTCTAATAATACATATTTTGTAGTAAGTAATTTAAATATTAAAAAAATCAAAAAAAACATATTCACATCATATATTACTAGTATAGAAAAATGTCATTAATTGCCCCAGATAAACCGGTTAATATAGAGAGCTCATGCCAATGGCTTGGAGGGGTAGGGGCCGGCTCTTGGTTTTTTATATCACAGAAAGAAGAGCTGTATAAAATTGAAAGATTTTCTCAAGAAGGCAAGAAAGAGTTTTCTGGAATATTTAAAACAGATAATGAATTTGATATTAACCAAACATATAAATTCACGTATTTATCACACTATCAATTTTGTACTATTATACAAAATAAAAAAGAAATAGTATTCTATTTATATAACGTAGCCCTTTGAGTATAAAAACTGTACTTTTAGCCATCAATTTATTTTTATGAGTGATTATTTAAAACATGAATGCGGGATAGCTATGTTGAGGCTGCTAAAACCAATAAGTTATTATCAAAAAAAATATGGCACTGTATTTTACGGATTAAATAAAATGTATTTGCTTATGGAGAAACAGCATAATAGAGGACAAGATGGAGCAGGAATCGCAAACATTAAATTAAACGTTGCTCCAGGAAAAAGATTTATAAGCAGAACACGATCAGTAAAAGGGAATCCTATACAAGATATATTCAAACACATAAATAATAAATTATACGACGTAAAGAGAAAAGATTTTAAAAAACTTAAAAACTCTAAATGGCTAAAAGAAAATAAAGCATTTACAGGAGAATTGTTTTTAGGGCATTTAAGATATGGAACTTATGGGGGAAATACAATAGAGCAATGCCACCCGTTTTTACGACAAAATAATTGGAAAACGCGTAATCTAGTTTTAGCTGGAAATTTTAATATGACTAATGTGGATGAGCTTTTTCAACATCTTATAGACTTAGGCCAACATCCGAAAGAAAAAGCAGATACAGTTACTATTTTAGAGAAAATAGGGCATTTTTTAGATGAAGAAAACGACAGAATTTATTACAAGTATAAAGACAGATTAAATAAAAAAAATATTACAAAAAAAATAGAAGAAGAAATTAACGTTGAGGAGATTTTAAAAAATTCTGCAAAATATTGGGATGGAGGTTATGTTATGTGTGGAATGATAGGTCATGGAGATGCATTTGTATTACGTGACCCATCGGGTATTAGACCGGCATATTATTATACAGATGATGAGATTGCAGTTATAACCTCTGAGCGCCCCGTTATTCAAACAACATTTAATCTTAAATCAAAAGACATCAAAGAGGTTAAGCCAGGGCATGCAATACTAATTAAAAAAAATGGAGAAGTCTATAGTAAAAGAATTAAGCAATCGATGAAACGGAATGCATGCTCTTTTGAAAGAATTTATTTTTCCAGAGGAAATGACAAAGATATTTACAAGGAAAGGTTATTGTTGGGAAGTAAATTATTCCCAAGAATTTTAAAATCAATTAATAATGATTTAAAAAATACAGTGTTTTCATATATTCCAAATACAGCAGAAGTTTCTTACTATGGATTAATGAAAGCAGTGAATGAGTATTTAAATCATGTAAAAACAAAAAAAATAAAAAAAATAGTTAATAAATTAACAGATAAAAAATTAAAAGAAATAATGTCAATAAGTCCTAGATCTGAAAAAATAGCTATAAAAGATGCAAAACTGAGAACTTTTATTACTTCTGACGACAATCGAGAGGATCTTGTAGCGCATGTCTATGATGTAACTTACGGAACAGTACAAAAAAAAGACAATTTAATTATGATTGACGATAGTATTGTTAGAGGGACAACACTTAAAAAAAGTATTTTAAGAATTTTAGACAGACTATCTCCTAAAAAGATTGTAATAGCGTCTTCGGCACCACAGATTCGATATCCAGATTGTTATGGAATTGATATGGCAAAATTAGGTGATTTCATAGCATTTCAAGCAGCTATTGCGCTGGTTAAAGAAACAAAAAATACTCACATAATTAATGAAGTATATATGAAATGTAAGAAACAGGAAAAACAACCTAAGGAGAAGATGAAAAACTATGTAAAAAAAATATATGATTTATTTACTGCGGAAGAATTATCAGAAAAAATCAGCCAATTATTAACACCGGCAGAAAACAAATCTAAGGTGGAAATTATTTATCAAAGCATAGAAGACTTACATTTTGCATGCCCAAAACACAAAGGAGACTGGTATTTTACAGGAAACTATCCTACACCTGGAGGAGTTCGAGCTCTAAATAATTCTTTTATCAATTATGTAGAAGGGAATAACAAAAGGGCTTATTAAATTACTCTAAAGTAGGAATTTCATCCTGGTCATATACTCTAGAAGGAGCGATTGTCATTTCATCTATTAAGTGTGTTGCACCAGCATATTTATCAATAATAAACATGATATAACGAATATCGACAGATATAGTTCGTTGCACTTCGTTTTCAAACGCAATATCGCCACTCATAGCCTCCCAGTTCCCGTCAAATGCGGTTCCTATTAATTCCCCCCAAGCATTAATTACAGGGCTTCCCGAATTTCCTCCTGTAATATCATTATTTGAAATAAAATTAATTCGAAGTGTTCCATTTGTATCAGCATATTTCCCATAATCCCCCAACCGATATAATTCCTTAAGTTTTTTAGGTATTATAAATTCCGAATTACTAGAATCTTCTTTTTCCATAATTCCTTCAATAGTTGTATAGTAATTATAATACATAGCATCCCCAGGGATATAATCATAAATATTACCATAAGTCAAACGAAGTGTAGAATTAGCATCTGGATACCACTTTTTTTCTGGCATCATTTCTTTTAACCCCCCAAGAAACAATCGTGAACCTATTTTTTTATTTTTTCGAACAATTTTACGTTTCTCATAAAAAGTATTTAAATAATGGCTATAAATTGAATTTATGATTTTATATGCAGGATCATTTTTTATTTTTTGAATATCAGGATTATTTAAAAACTGCAAACATTTTTTTTCTTCTGAAAAAACAGAGTTTTTAAACACTTTTCTAGCATAGCTTTCAAAATCTATTTTGTCGACACTATAGACAAAGCGTTTTATAAAATCGTTTTTAGATTTTGATTCAATTTTAGAAAATAATTCGGGATGGTTTAATTTATCAATGTTATAGTAATACATCTCTAACATTGAGGAAAGAAGAGATCTGTCAAGACTTGGGTTATAGTTTTTATAAAACTCTTTAGCCTCAGCTATTAATTCTTCTAAAACAGTATTTTTTTCTTTCTTATCCTTGCCTTCAAGAGCAGAAACTTTATTATGTATCATGTAAGAAAAATATAAAATTTCAGGCCCCATAAAAACACCTTCATTTAAATAAATTCTAGACAAGTTCAATTCAGAATTTATATCATATGATTCTTCTATCATTTCTAGAGCATCACCATATTTGTTTTTTCTTATTGAGTCACCGCTATTTACCCATGCACGGAATGTATTTTCAAGAGATAATTTTTTGTCATACACCTTCATTCTTCGTAATCCCTTAGATTGTCCTATGTAGTATTTCCAATAATTAGAGACTTGAGCATATTTTGCAGCATATTTTATATTAGTTTCAGGATCTGCAGACATATATTCTTTCATAACAGAAAGTTTTTTGTCACGGATTTCAATAATTGCTGGATTAGATTCTTCCAAGGCCTCTTTTATACCAAATGAAGTTAGATTTCGATTAGTTCTGCCAGGAAATCCTAATATCATGCTATAATCTCCATGACTAACCCCATCCAATTGAATTGGTAAATGGTGTTTTGGCGAATAAGCGATATTATCTTCCGAATATTCTGAGGGGAGCCCATTTGCATCCGTATATATTCTATATAATGCAAAATCGCCTGTATGTCTAGGCCACATCCAATTATCGGTGTCTCCTCCAAATTTCCCAATAGAACTAGGAGGGGCTCCAACTAAACGAACATCTTTAAACGTTTCATAAGTAAGCAAATAGAATTCCCCCTTACTTTAAAAAATTAGATGAATTAATTATAAAGAGTGATCAACTAAACAAAATTGCCTCACCTTATGAAATAGTTTTTTGTCATAATGATTTCTTGCCAGCTAATTTTATAGAAAATGAAAATAAAGTCTGGGTAGTTGATTGGGAATACGCTGGGTTCAATACACCTCTATTTGATTTGGGTGGTTTAGCTTCTAATAATGAATTTTCAAATGAACAAGAAATATATTTACTTGAAAATTATTTTGATCAA
>JAYYZX010000025.1:0-133077 GCA_036339955.1 Bacteroidota bacterium | reverse complement strand
CTAATTTTAGTTGCTCTTGATTATCTGGTGAGTGGACTATATAAACATAATTTAATTTATAAAAATCAATAAAGAACTTAATTCTAATATTATAATATCCATTGATTTTGTTTTTCTGAAAGGATTCAATTAGGCCTATATCTATATTTTTTGGAAATATTGAGCTGAATCCGCTTGAAGATATTGTATCTCCTTTTGATAATTCTATATGATAAGGGATGTCATAGATATTTGCATATTTATAATTAAATCCTTCCCATCTTAGTATGCCTGGAATATTTTGATTTTTTAAAATGACACTAATATTAGACTCTTTATGTAATACAGATATAACTAACGAGTAATTTTCACTTACAGATTGTATTACCCCTACTATTCCATTTTTAACAATAACACCTAATCCTTCTTTCATCCCATATTTACGCCCCTTATTTAAAGTGATATAATTATTTCTTTTGTAAACAGAGTTGTTAATTATACGTGCTGTTTGAAAGTCATATTGTTTTTGAAAATCTTTTTTTTGCTTACTTATTAAAGATTGTAATTTTGCATTTTCTTTTGCTAAATAGTCATTTGTTTCTTTTAAATTTAGGTAGTGAAATGTTTCAGAGATTATACTATTAAATTTCTCGGTATAATTTTTGGACCATATTAAGAATTTATAATTTTGAAATTCATTATTATATATAAGTAGAGATATTGATAAGCATTCTATTATTATAAATAATAAGAAAGAATGATACAATTTAAGAAATCGCAAAAGATTATTCATCTATATTAATAATCTATCGAATTAAAAAAGTATAGTTATCTGTGTTTTTTAATGCAATTCCTGTTCCTCTAGCAACGGCTCTTAATGGGTCTTCTGCAACATAAACAGGTAGCTTGGTTTTTCTTGATATTCTTTTATCTAATCCTCTTAACATTGATCCACCTCCAGTTAAATATAAGCCAGTATTATATATGTCTGCTGATAATGCTGGAGGTGTTTGAAATAAAGCACTCATAATTGCCTCTTCAATTTGCTCAATAGAATTATTTAAAGAACTTGCTATTTCTTTATATGTAACTATAATTTCTTTTGGAATTCCACTCATTAAATCTCTCCCATGAACAGGATAATTTGGAGGAGGCTCTTCTAGTTCTTGTAAAGCAGACCCAACATTTATTTTTATTTGTTCAGCCATTATATCTCCTACTGCAATATTATGACGAGTTTTCATATAGTTTTTTATATTATCAGTAAATTCATCACCAGCTACTCTTATAGATTTATCAGTTACAATTCCTCCTAAAGAGATCACTGCAATTTCTGTTGTCCCCCCCCCAATATCTATGACCATATTCCCTTTTGGCTCTACAACATCAATTCCTATCCCAATTGCTGCAGCCATTGGTTCATGAATAAGCCAAACATCTTTTGCGCCTGCATGTTCTGCAGAATCTATTACTGCTCGTTTCTCTACTTCGGTTACTCCAGAAGGAATACATACAACCATTTTTAAAGAAGGCGAAAATATAGATCTTTTTCTAGGTATCATCTTAATAAATCCTCTTATCATTTGTTCAGAAGAGTGGAAATCTGCAATTACACCATCTTTTAGTGGACGTACAGTTTCTATTTTTTTATGTGCCTTACCATGCATTTGCTGCGCTCTTTTCCCAATTGCAATTATTTCTCCAGTTCGTATATCTTTTGCTACTATTGAAGGCTCATCTACCACAACTTTATCATTATGAATGATTAAAGTGTTTGCGGTTCCTAGGTCAATTGCAATTGAATCTTGCATAAAATCAAAAAATCCCATAATTATAAATATTTAATGTTTAAAATGTCTAGTTCCTGTCATAATCATACAGATATCATGTTTGTTACAATAATCAATAGAAAGATTATCTCGTATAGATCCTCCCGGTTGTATTACATGTGTAATTCCTGCCTTATATGCAGCTTCTACACAATCTGCAAAAGGAAAAAAAGCATCAGATGCCATAACAGCATTTTTTAAGTTGAATCCAAATCTTTTTGCTTTTTTTATAGCTTGATTTAATGCATCTATTCTAGATGTTTGCCCAACACCACTTGCAAGTAATTGTTTGTCTTTTGCAAACACAATAGCATTTGATTTACTATGCTTACATATTTTTGATGCAAATATTAAATCAATTAGATCTTTAGAGTTTGGCTTATGATTAGTAACAATCTCCATATTATCTTTATCATCTGTTTTTAAGTTTTTTTCTTGGTATAAAGTGCCATTAATAATTGATCTTGTTTCTGTTATTTTTTCAGGATTATTTTTTTGTAAAAGTAAAATTCTATTTTTTTTCTGTTTTAATATATTTATTGCCTTATCTGCATAAGATGGGGCAATAAGTACTTCAAAAAATATATCATTAATTTTATTTGCTGTTTTAATATTTATTTTTGTATTAGTTATTAAAACTCCCCCAAATGCAGAAATAGGGTCTCCAGATAGAGCACATTCCCATGCTTCAGTTAAGTTATCACGACTTGCAATACCACATGTATTAGTATGTTTTAGTATTGCAAAAGTAGGATCATCAAATTCGTTGATTATATTCAGTGCAGAATCTATATCTAATAAATTATTATAAGATAATTCTTTCCCATGAAGTTGGTCAAAGATTTCATTTATATTACCAAAGAAAATACCTTTTTGATGAGGGTTTTCTCCATATCTTAATTTTTTGTATTCTAGCACACTTTCTTTTAATAGAAGCTCATCCGTTTTAAAATAATTGAATATAGTAGTGTCATAATGCGATGATATGTTAAAGGCTTGTGCTGCAAATAATCGTCTTGTCTTTAAAGTTGTGCTGTTTCGTTTTAGAATATCTATTAAATCATCATACTGATCTACATGCGAGATAACTAATACATCTTTAAAGTTTTTTGCTGCTGCTCTTATTAAGCTAATTCCTCCAATATCAATTTTTTCTATGATTTCATTTTCTGATTTTGAGTTCTTGAGTGTCTTTTCAAATGGATATAAATCTACAATTACTAAATCAAATTCAGGAATCTTATATTTTTCTATTTCATTATTATCTATTTCTAAATCTCGTCTTGCTAGAATTCCTCCAAATATTTTAGGATGTAGAGTTTTAACACGACCACCCAGTATTGATGGGTAGGAGGTTAAATCCTCAACTTTTTTAACCGGTATATGTAGATTTTTTATAAATTCTTCTGTCCCTCCTGTGGAATAAATATTTACATTTAATTTATGTAATCTAATTACAATATTTGAAAGATTTTTCTTATTAAATACTGATATTAGGACATTCTTTATTTGCCTGTGACGCATCTAAATTATTTATTAATTGCAAGTTACCCAAAACGATTTCAACATACAACTACTCCATCATCAAATCATTAAAGTGTTAATAACTTTATAATATTGTTAACTCCTTTTTTTCTACTTTTGATTATAAACTGAATCTATATGTTTTGGAATATATTTGTTGAGAGCATATTTTTTGCTTGGGAAGCAATTATAAATAATAAGTTAAGGACATTTTTATCACTTTTAGGAGTCACGATTGGTATAATTGCTATTATTTCTGTATTTACTATTGTTGATTCTTTAGAGAGGAACATTAGGTCTAATGTTAATTCATTAGGAGAGAATGTATTATATATTCAGAAATGGCCATGGGCAGAAGAAGAAAGGGGTGATTATCAATGGTGGAATTATTATAAAAGACCAGAAGTTAATTTTAAAGAATTTCGTTATCTTAACGATAAAAGTCACTTAATTAATTTATCTGCTTTTGTTTTTGAAGGAGAAAAAACTATTAAATCTACAAATAACATCTTAGAAAATGTTAATGTAAAAGCAGTTACTTATGATTACGCAAATTTAGCAAGTTTAAATTTAAATATTGGAAGGTTTTTTACAGAAGAAGAAATAAATTCTGGAAAAAACTATACAATAATTGGTAGTAATATAGCTAACAGCTTATTTGGAAGATTTAATGCTATTGGAGAGACAATTAAGATAGGAGGTATAAAAACACAAGTAATTGGGGTTCTTGCAAGAGAAGGGGAAAGTATTATTGATTTCACTAGTTTTGATGATCTTGTATTATGCTCTCATGCGTTTGGGAAACAAATTTTGAATATTAAAAATAGCGATCCTCTTATTATGGTAGATTCTAAAAAAGGGATTTCATTAAACCAATTAAAAGCTGAACTTAGAAATATCTTGCGTGGCCTTAGAACAATACCCCCTTTAGATCAAGATAATTTTGCTATTAATCAGATTAGTATTGCAACTCGCTTTCTCGATAATCTTTTCGAAGTAATTGGTCTTGCTGGTTGGATTATTGGTGGATTTTCAATCTTAGTTGGAGGGTTTGGAATTTCAAACATTATGTTTGTTTCTGTAAAAGAAAGGACACGTATTATTGGTATTCAAAAAGCATTAGGAGCAAAGAAATATTTTATTTTAATTCAGTTTTTGTTTGAAGCAATTTTACTCTGTTTTTTAGGAGGAGTATTAGCGATTTTTATTATTTTTTTACTAGTAATATTGATAAACAGTTTTATTGATTTCAAATTATTTCTGAGTATTAAAAATATTATACTAGGACTTTCTGTTTCATGTATTATTGGTGTAATTAGCGGTCTTTCTCCTGCATATTCTGCTTCTAAATTAGATCCAGTGGAAGCTATAAGAAGATGATAGTAATTATATAAATTGATTACATACGCCAATTGCGTCACTAATATCTTTAATTTCGTCACATAGTAAATAAATTTTATCTTGATTTTTTTTCATTTTACTCTGTTTGGGATTGTTTTTAAGATATTCTAGAATATGAGTAAATGTTTCCGAATTAAAATCAAAAATTCTCTCAGGGCTAGATTGAAGATATATTCTCATTTGATTTTTTTTGATTAAAATTCTTGTAAAATTTAGTTTGCTAGCAAGCCATTTTAACCTTATAGAATCAAACAAGTTAAATAATACTTTTGGCAATGGACCAAATCTATCCTTTAAGTTTTTTTCAAAAAGTATCAAATCTTTTTCTTTTGAAAATTCTGCCAATTCTTTATAGAGACTTAATCTTTCTTCTACATTAGTAATATATGTGTCAGGTATTTGTATTTCCAAGTCTGTTTCTAATTGAGATTCTTTTAAATAACAATCAGATTGATTCAATAGGTGTTGAAACCTCTCTTCTTTTAATTCCTTAATAGCCTCATTTAATATTTTATGGTACATTTCAAATCCTAATAGATTAATAAAGCCACTTTGATCTGCTCCTAGCAAATCACCTGCTCCTCTTATGTCTAAATCTCTCATCGCAATATTGAGTCCACTTCCTAAATTAGAGAACTGCTCTAATGCATTCAATCTTTTCCTTGCATCATTTGATAATTCATGTGTAGGAGGGGCTATTAAATAACAGAAAGCTTGTTTATTTGATCTCCCAACTCGCCCTCTCATTTGATGTAAATCACTTAGGCCAAAATTTTGCGCATTATTTATAATAATTGTGTTTGCATTTGGGATATCTAATCCGTTCTCAATAATAGTTGTAGAAATTAAGACATCAAATTCTCCCTCCATAAATTCTAGCATTAAATATTCTAGATCTCGCCCCTCCATTTTCCCATGACCAGTTTTAATTTTCGCATCAGGACATAATCTTTGCACAAATCCAGCTACTTCTTTAATGTTTTCAATCCTATTATGTACAAAAAAAACTTGACCATTTCTACTCATCTCATAACTGATTGCATCTCTAATTATTTCTTGATTTAAATGAATGATTCGTGTTTCTATACTTTGTCGATTAGGGGGAGGCGTATTAATTATAGATAAATCTCTTGCTCCCATTAAAGAGAATTGTAAAGTTCTAGGAATAGGAGTAGCACTCAAAGTAAGTGTATCTATAGAAGATTTGAGAGTCTTGAGCATATCTTTTACATTTACACCAAATTTCTGCTCTTCATCTATTATGAGTAATCCTAGATCTTTGAATCTCACATCTTTGCTTATTATCCGATGTGTACCAATAAATATATCTGTTTCGCCATCTTTTAATCTTTTTAGGCTTTCAGTTTGTTGTTTATTTGTTTTAAATCTATTGATATAATCCACGTTACATGGCAAGTTGTTTAATCTTTTCTGAAATGTTTTAAAATGTTGTAATGCAAGAATAGTCGTTGGAACTAAAACAGCTACTTGCTTGCTGTCTGTCACTGCTTTAAAGGCTGCTCGTATAGCTATTTCTGTTTTGCCAAATCCAACATCTCCACAAATTAAGCGATCCATAGGAATTTGTTTTTCCATATCTTCTTTTATTGCTTCAGTAGCTTTTATCTGGTCAGGAGTATCTTCATAAATAAATGAGGCTTCTAGTTCGTTTTGCAGGTAGCTATCTGGAGCAAAAGAGAAGCCTATTTCTTTTTTTCTTTTTGCATATAATTTAATGAGATTAAAGGCCATTTCTTTAATTCTTTTTTTTGTTTTCTGTTTGCTTTTGTTCCAAGCAGGGGAGCCTAATTGATTAATTTTTGGTTCTAAACCTTCTTTCGCTGCATATTTTGCTATTTTATGCAATGCATGTATACTGATATATAAGATATCTCCATTCTTATAGTTCAACTTAATAACCTCCTGTTTTTTTCCATCATTATCTATACTATGTAATCCAGAAAATTGCCCAATTCCATGATCAATATGTGTAACATAATCTCCAACTTGGAGTTTAGTTAACTGTTTAATTGTAATAGCCTGTTTGTCAGTAAATTTTATTTTTGGTTTAAAACGGTGATATCTGTTAAATATCTGATGATCGGTATAAACCGCTAATTTATTATTTGTATCAATAAACCCCTCATGTAAAGTAAATTGTATGCAGAGATATTTTAGTTCTTCTGTATTGTTACTTAATATTGCATGAAAACGCTTTTCCTGCTCCTTTGATGAACATAAAATAATATTACGAAATCCTTTCTCTTTTTTTTCTATTAAATCTTTTTTAAATAATTCAAGTTGTTTATTAAATTCTAGAATCGGTTTACAATTGGAATTTATTATATTATTTGGTAAGAAAGTTGGATTGGGAGAATGTTCAACTATGATATACTTGGTTAGGTCTTTACAAAAACTTTCTCCATTAGTAAACAATAACTCAGGGTTTTGATGTTTTATATCCCCTTTTAAAGCATTAAAATAGTTTACTGCTTTATTAAAATAATTGGCAAGAACACCTTTAGTATACTCAATTTTTTTACACCATATAATACTGTTTCTTGGTAAATATTCTAAGAAGCTTACATGCTCAATACTAGAATTTTTCGCTTCTGTATTTGGTAGAATTTCTATTTTTTCTTCTAAAGAAATTGATAGTTGAGTATTGATATTAAAAGATCGAATACTTTCTATTTTATTATCAAAGAATTCAACTCTATATGGATGTTCATTAGCATATGAAAAAACATCTATAATTCCTCCTCTAATTGAGAATTCTCCAGGTTCAACAACAAAATCAACAGCAGTAAAATGAAGTTTTAATAGCAAATTTTCTATCTTTTCAATAGTTATTTCCTCTCCTTTTTTTAGCAGTATAGTTTGTTTTTTTAATTCTTTCCTATTTATTACTTTCTCCGATAATGCCTCAGAATAAGTTATAATAATAGGATTACGTTTATTGTTGAGCTTATTTAGTACTTCAGATCGTAATAGAATATTAGCATTATTTGTTTCTTCAAATTGATATGCTCTTCTGTATGAGGCTGGATAAAAGAAGATCTCATTATTTAACAAAGATTCAATATCATTTAGAAAATAAGAGGCTTGTTCTTTATCTTCAAAAATAAAGACATGAGGCTTTTTACTTTCTCTAATTACTGCTCCAGAAGTGACAGCAAAAGAAGATCCTGCTAATCCTGTAAGTTGGATTTTGCCATTATCTTGTCGAATGGCTTCTTTTAATTTTTTCGTCGTAGACGGTTCCCCAAAATAAGATAATAAAGGAGCTTTCAAGTGCAGAGTTACTTTATAGTATGAATTTCTTTTAACATTCTAACATACCAATCTTCTGAGGTATTAAAAGGTTTACCTCCTTTTATTCTATTGAAGCTTATACAACTTAAGATATTATTATGATCTTCGTCCCAGCCTACAACACCATTTTCTCCTGCTATTGCGCTTTGTACTGCTTTATCAGCAAGCTCAAAGATAAGTTTTAAATCCTTTTTGTTTGGTTTTGCACTTCTACTAAAATAACCGCTTTTCTGTACTAACACTTTATTTGCTTTTAGCTGAGACTTTAACTGTTTAGCAAACCATACTCCTGGGTTTAGCTCGTCCAACCGAATATGCCCAAAAGCATCTTTTAAAATGTTTTTACCTGCATTTATGGAATCTTCTACTATAATATCTAAGCCTGCTCCTTCACTTAAAAAGATATTTACACAATCATAAGTATCCATAATTGTATTTAGTCTTTCACATTCTTTTTGAAAATCCAATTTTTCTTCTGGTATCATTATAGAATGTATATCCCATTTTTCTTTTATTATTCCAATTTCAGGTATAAAATTAATAGCCTCTAATCTCTTTCTATAAGTATATGCAGTTGCCGCTGTAAGCCACCCACAATTTCGACCCATTATCTCATGAATAATAAGATGTCTATCACTTGTAGTATTCTCATTCACTATATTTTCAAAGAAAATAGCACCTTGTTCTGCAGCTGTCCAGGCGCCTAATGTTTGAGTAATAGGGAAGACGTCATTATCAATAGTTTTAGGGATGCCAACTACTGTAAGTTGGTAATTATTCTTTTTCAAATATTTAGCTAAATCAGCAGCAGTTGTATTAGTGTCATCTCCACCTATTGTATGCAAAATAGTTATTTTGTCTTTTATTAGTTGCTGTGCTGCAATTTGTAAAGGGTCTTGATTTTCTTGTATATACCCTTGTTTTATACAATCACTTACATTGGTAAGCTTAACTCTACTATTCCCTATTGGACTACCTCCAAATTGATAAAAAGAAGTTATGTTTTTTTTGATTGTATTTGGGAAGAGAATAGATTCCCCTTTTAATAAACCTTTATAACCATTTAGATATCCTATAATTTCTATGCTTGGGAAAAGTTTAAAATAATTAGAAGCTAATCTCCCAATTGAAGCTGATAAACAAGGAGCAATACCTCCTGATGTTAAAAATGCAACTTTCACGCTAACCCTTATGTTAATATAGAGTACAAATATCGGTTTTTTTATTCTGATTTTATGATAAAACAATTGTTAACTTTGTACTTTCTGTTTATTATGAGAATTATTTTAAAATTTGGGGGAGCATCTATAAAAGATGATAAAGCGATAAAAAATGTTGGACATATATTACATAAATATAAATCCAGACCCATTATTATAGTTTTTTCAGCGATAGCGAAGGTTACTAATATGCTTGAAGAAATAGTTGGCTTATATGTAAATAGTCTAAAAGAAGATATGTTTTTAAAACTTCAAAAGTTAAAAGATTTCCATTTTAATCTAGTTAAAAAGTTATTTCATAAAGACCATGAGATACATAATATAATAAACAATTTGTTTGTTGAAATTGAATGGGTTCTTGAAGAAGAATATAATGGGGATTATGATTATATCTACGATCAAATTGTATCTGTAGGAGAACTTTTGTCTTCTAATATTATGAGCGCTTATTGTAATGATAAAGGAATCAATAATAATTTGATCGATGCTCGTGATCTAATAAAGACTAATGCTGATTATCGTTTTGCAAAAGTTAATTGGGAAGAAACAATTAGCTCTATTAATAATATTATTAAATCTAGAAAGACATATATTACACAAGGATTTATTGGAGGGACAACTGAAAATTGTACTACAACATTAGGCCGTGAAGGATCAGATTTTACAGCTGCTATTTTAGCATACGGATTAGATGCAAAAGAGCTTATTGTATGGAAAGATGTTCCTGGGATCATGAATGCAGATCCAAATTTGTTTAATGATGCTGAGAAAATATTGAGTATCCCTTTTCATGAGGCTATAGAGCTAGCCTTTTATGGAGCTAAAGTTATACATCCAAATACTATACAACCTTTACAAACTAAAAATATCCCATTGCGAGTAAAATCTTTTATAAACCCAGATTTAAAGGGGACAACAATTATTAAGGGGAGTAAAATAAAACCACTTTTGCCCTTCTATATTGTTAAGGAGAATCAAATATTAATTTCTATTTCTGATCCATTGCTTTCTTTTATAGTTGAAGAGCACTTAAGTAACATCTTTTTTATTTTTTCAAAACACAATATTCGTATTAATATGATGCAGCATTCTGCGGTAAGCTTTTCTGTATGTCTCGATCACGATAAATATAAAATTCCCAAGGTATTAGATGACCTGCAGAGTAATTTTAATGTGGTTTTTAATGAAGGTCTTACATTATATACTATTAGACATTACAATCAGCATTCTATTGATAAGATATTAAAGGGGAAGGAATTATTGCTTGAACAAAAAACAAGAAATACAATTCATTTAGTTTTAAAATAATCTTCAATTTTCCTCCCAAGGACTTCTGCAATTTTATATTTACTTTCATATGTCCATCCTGCTATGTGAGGAGTTAAGATTGTATTTTTTGAGTTTTTTAGGTATGTCATTTCTTTTGAATTTTGTTTAAGCTTTAGGCTAGAAAACGATTTCTCTTCATATTCAAATACATCTAGACACACTCCCAATATTGTTTTGTTTTTCAATCCACTTACTAATGCTTTTGTATCTATGCATTTCCCTCTTGATGTATTTATTATATAGATTGGCTTACTAAATTTATCAATAAATTCTTGATTACATATTTTTAGGGTTTCAGTATTTAAAGGTATATGGAGACTTACTATATCAGCTTTTTTAAATATTTGTTGCATTGAGCTTTCAAATGGGAATTTCTTTTTGTATTTATCATATGCAAGTATTTTCACTCCTAATCCTTCAACTACTTTAGCAAATGCAGAGCCAGTATTCCCATAACCTATAATTCCTATTGTTTTTTTATTTAGTTCAGTACCCCTGTTATTTTCTCTCTCCCAAACATCTTTTCTTATTTCTTCATCAGATTTTTTTATATTATTTAATAAACATAATATCATACCTAATGCATGCTCTGCAACTGAATTACTATTTCCTTCTGGGGCAGTAAAACAGGCTATATTTTGTTTTCTTATATACTCGAGGTTAATATTTTCTGTGCCTGATCCAGCTCTAGCAATAAACTTAAGATTCTTCGCATTCTTTAAGAAAGAAACATCAATCGTGAATCTACTTCTTATAATAATCCCATGATAAACTTTAATTTTTTCCTTAATTTCTGCTTTGCTTTCTTTATGAGCATGGTGACACTCAAACCCTAATTGTTTTAACTTCTTTTCTAAATAGGGATGTACGGTATCAATAAATAACACCTTCATATTAGTAGAGCCTCTCCAATTATAAAATAAATAATTAACCCCAATATATCATTAACAGTCGTAATAAAAGGGCCCGTAGCAAGGGCAGGATCAATTTTGTTTTTATGCAATATTAATGGCACACATGTACCAAAAAGAGCCGCAAATATAATGACAGATAAAAGAGATATACTAACAGTTATACAGAGCATTAGATTGTACCCTAGGGTAAACGATATCCCTAAGATAATTATTGCACAAATAATACCATTTACAAAAGCAACTCCAAATTCTTTCATAAGCTTATTTATTATCCCATCTAATTTTAATTTATTATTAGCTAATCCTTGAACAATAATGGCTGCAGACTGAACCCCGACATTTCCTGCCATTGCTGCAATTAAAGGTATAAAGAAAGCTAATTCAAAATTATTTTTTATGTCAAAAACGCCAATAATTTTTGCTCCTAAAACTCCTCCAATCATTCCTATTAAAAGCCATGGCAATCTTGCACGTGTTAATGTCCAGATCTTATCATTTGCCTCAATATCTTCTGATATTCCAGAAGCCATTTGATAGTCTTTTTCAGCTTCTTCTTTTACAATATCTATCACATCATCAAGTGTAATCCTCCCTATTAATCGATTATGTCTATCAACTACAGGGATAGCGATTAAGTCATATTTATTCATAATATTGGCTACAGCTTCACTACTTTCTCCAGTATTTACAGAAGCAATGTCTTTTTTTATAATTTTTTTAATTGGAATTTCTGATTGCGATAGTAATAATTGCCTCAATGATAGCGTACCTAATAGTTTTTTATTGTTATCTACAACATAAATACTATAAACTTTTTTTACATTTTTAGCCTGCTTATGCATCTCTTTTAAACATTTCTTTGTATCCCAATTTTCATTTACTTGAATAAGTTCTTTAGCCATTAATCCTCCCGCTGAGTTTTCTTCATATGTTAGTAGATCTGAAATATCATTTGCATGTTCTGCGTCCTCAATAAGAGCAAGTATTTCTTCTTGTTGTTTGCCTGGAAATTCTCCAATTATATCTGCAGCATCATCAGATTCTAAATTATCAATCACTTTTTCTGCGATTTCTTTTGATGTCAAATCAGAGAGTAATGATTCTCTTAGATCATCATCTAATTCTACAATAACATCAGCAGATCTTTTTTGATCTACTAATTCAAACAATAATTGAGCCTCCTTTGTAGGTAGATTTTCTAAAATTTCTGCAATATCTGCAGCATGCATTTCGGTTATTATTTTTAAAACTGAGGAGTTATCTTTTTTCTCTATACTAAAGATTAAGTTATTTAGAAGTTCAGATGTTATTTCAATTTTTTTTTGCATGTAATGCGATTGTTATAAAATCATCAACGGAAAGTTCTTCAGCTCGTTTTTTTAATAGAGAATCTAATTCCATTTTGTTTTCCAAAGAAAAGGATTTTAATGCATTTCGCAAAGTTTTACGTTTTTGATTAAATCCAGATTTTACAATTGTTATAAATAAATTTTCGTCACAAGTTAACTCTTGTCGTTGATTTCTTTTAAATCTAACTACTGAAGATTGTATTTTTGGAGAGGGAAAAAAAGCATCTTGCTTTATAGTAAGACATTCTTCTATTTCGTAAAAAGCTTGCATTAGGACACTTAAGATCCCTTTTTTACTTCCTTTTTTTGCAATTAATCTTTCAGCGACTTCTTTCTGGAACATTCCGACAATCTCATAGACTAAATTTTTATATTTTAAAATATGGAAGAGGATTTGAGATGATATATTATATGGAAAATTACCAACAATAATAAATTTGGAGGCGAATAAATTTTGTAAATCTAATTTTAGGAAATCTTTCTTAATAACTTTGTTTTTGATTTCAGGGAAACGCTGAGACAGGTAAAGGATACAATCTGGATCTATTTCAACAAGCTTAAAACATCCGGGTTTTTTAATTAAAAATTCTGTTAAATTTCCAGTTCCTGGACCAACTTCTAATATGTTTGTATTTTTGTTGGTGTTAATTAAATTAGAAATTTGCGTTATAATTTGTAAGTCGTTTAAGAAATGCTGACCTAGATGCTTTTTTGGCCTGACTCTTCTCATTAAGTAGTTTTTAACTTTTGAAATAATTTAGAAGCAAATACAAATTTTTCTAACTCTAAGTTATTGGTATATAGAAGATTATCTTTTGTACCTTCCCACCATACCTCTCCATTATGAATAAATGCTATGTTTTCTCCAATTTGCATTACTGAATTCATGTCATGCGTATTAATTATTGTCGTCATGTTAAATTCTTTTGTTATTTCAAGAATTAAATCGTCAATTAGGATAGCAGTTTTTGGATCTAGCCCAGAGTTTGGCTCATCGCAAAACAAGTATTTAGGGTTCATTGCTATTGCTCTAGCAATAGCAACTCTTTTTGTCATTCCACCACTAAGTTCAGCAGGATATAATTTGTTTTGATTTTCAAGATTTACTCTAGATAAGCAGAAATTTACTCTTTCAATTTTTTCATTATATTCTTGATTTGTAAACATTGTTAAAGGGAACATAATATTCTCTTCTACTGTTAGATAATCGTATAATGCTCCTCCCTGAAAAAGGACTCCAATCTCTTGCCTTAATAATCTTTTTTCTTTTATTCCCATTTCATTAAACTCTCTGTCGGCATATAAAATTTTTCCTTTATCAACTTCATGTAATCCAATTAATATTTTTAACAAAGTGGTTTTCCCTGAGCCACTCTCGCCGATAATTAAATTTGCTCTGCCTTTTTCAAAAATTAGAGCTATATCTTTTAAGACATTGTTGTTCCCGAAACTTTTATATATATTTTTTATCTCTATCATGCTAAGAGCATATTTGTTAAAATAAAATTGAATACTAAAATTAGTATACTACTATATACTACTGCTTTTGTACTTGCTCTTCCTACTTCTAATGCGCCCCCATTTGTAAAATAGCCATAATATGCAGAAACAGATGTTATAATAAAGGCAAAAACAACTGTTTTGGTTAAGCAATAAGTTATATAAAAAGGTCTAAACTCATATGTTAATCCTGTAAAGAATGCTGATGTTGTTATTCCTGTTGATAGTGCGCCTATCCATCCTCCTATCATTCCAATACTCATGCTTAGTATTACTAAAAGAGGGAAGAAAAATAATGCAGCAATAATCTTCGGTAATATTAAAAAAGATGCAGAATTTATCCCCATTATCTCTAATGCATCAATCTGTTCTGTAACTCGCATTGTCCCAATTTCAGACGCAATATTTGATCCTACCTTTCCAGCTAGTATAAGAGATAGCATTGTAGGAGAAAATTCTAAGATTAGAGAATCTCTAGTAGCTAAACCAATGAGATATGAAGGGAGAAATGGATTTTCTAAATTTATTGATGTTTGAATGCTTACAACAGCACCTACAAATAATGATATAATTATTACTATTCCTAATGAATTAATCCCTACTTTCTCGAATTCTAATATAAGCTGTTGTGTAAAGACCTTTTTCTTCTCTGGAAGAGAAATTACTCTTCTTAACATGAGGAAATATTGCCCTAGACTCTTTAGAAATATCAGCATACTATATTAATTATATATTTGCAATGAACTTACAATAGTTAGTGAATATGAAGATACAAACATACCAACTTTTATTAATTCTATTGATATTAAGCTTAAGTTCATGTGCAGTTAAAAAGAAAAGCAATTGCAATTGTGCTACATTTTCTTCAATTCATAATGTAGAAAAACAAATTAATTTATAGTTTTTTTAATACAGTTACTTAGATTGAATCTAAATACCTAGATTTGCCCTGTGAAAGCATTATCCGAATTATCAATAGGAGAAAGAGGTATTATTGAATCTATTTTAGATTCTGAATTAAGACAAAAATTACTTGAAATGGGTTGTACTCCTGGAGAAGAGATTTGTTTAGTTCGGCAAGCTCCATTTGGAGGACCTCTTGCAATTTTAATTTCTTCCTCTATGTTAAGTTTAAGCAAACTTGATGCTAGTCAGATTATAGTTAAAATCTTAGATGAATAAAAAGAGAAATATTAGAATAGCATTGGCGGGGAATCCAAACTCTGGAAAATCAACTCTTTTTAATGCATTGACTGGTCTGAATCAAAAGGTAGGTAATTATCCAGGAATTACAGTAGAAAAAAGAGTTGGAAGATGTAATATTAATGAAGATTATGATGCTGATATTATTGATTTACCAGGAACATATAGCATTTTTCCTAAATCAATAGATGAAAGAATAACTCAACAAGTATTGTGTGATCAATTAAATGACTTACAGCCAGATATTGCTATAGTTATTGCTGACGCTACTAATCTTAGAAGATCTCTTCTATTACTTTCTCAGCTTATTGACATGAAGAAGAAAACAATTTTAGCTTTAAATATGGTAGATCTTGCTTTAAGGAGAGGTATAATTGTTGATGTGGGGCTATTAAGTAGTAAATTAGGAATAGAAGTTGTTGCAATTAACGCACGTAATAGAGAGGGGATTGACAATCTTAAATCAAAGATTCCTTATGTTATACAGAATAATTCTGATCAAGATTTTTTAGATATCAAGACTGTTTTTCCAAATATAATTGATGCTGCGAATGAATGGAATAATAATAGCAATGATTACACTTCTTTTCTTTTGTTATGCAGACAAGATTTGAATTGCGAAACTAAAAACCGAATAGGGTTAGATGGCTTATATAATAAATTCAATTTTGTCCCTGAGAGAGCTCAAGCAAAAGAGATAGTAAGGCGATATAAAAAAATAGATGAGATTGTGCATCAATGTACCCGTGAAGGAAATCCAAAGGGGAAACACCTTCTTACTAAGAAGATTGATAATATTTTAATGCATCCAGTTTTAGGTTATTTTATTTTCTTATCTATCTTATTCTTAATATTTCAAGCTGTATTTTCTTGGTCTGAATATCCAATGGAAATTATTGATTCCCTTTTTACAACGATATCAGATTGGGTATCTTCAGTGCTCCCTAGCGGAATGCTAAATGATTTAATAGTTAAAGGGGTATTAGCAGGGCTTGCTGGCATTATGATTTTTATTCCACAAATTGCATTTTTATTTGCATTTATTGTATTATTAGAAGACACAGGCTATATGGCTCGAGTCAGTTTTATAACCGACAAGTTTTTAAAAAAGGTTGGATTAAATGGCAGATCTGTGATTCCATTATTAAGTGGTATTGCATGTGCTGTTCCAGCTATAATGTCTGCTAGAACAATTCCAGGATGGAAGGAAAGATTAATCACTATTATGGTAACTCCATTGATGAGTTGTGCAGCTCGATTGCCAGTTTATATTTTAATTATTTCTGTTATGATTTCTGAAGAAGCAGCTATAGGCCCATTTAATTTACAAGGTTTGATTATGATGTCGTTTTACTTAATAGGATTCTTAGCAACTATTCTCTCAGCATTTGTTTTTAAGCACATACTTAAGAGTAAGAAGCGGTCTTATTATATAATGGAACTCCCCTCTTATAAGATTCCTGATTGGAAAACAGTCTTATATACTATTTTTGAGAAACTAAAGGTTTTTATATTTGATGCAGGAAAAGTCATTGTAATGATTTCAATTATTTTATGGGCATTATCTTCGTATGGTCCTAAAAAAGAGTTTCAGAAGATAGAAGCTAAATGGGAACACCATCAAGACGCCAATTTACATATTGCTTCTGAGAAGCTTGAAGCTTCTTATGCAGGAATACTTGGAAAATCCATTGAGCCAATTATTAAACCATTAGGTTTTGATTGGAAAATAGGTATTGCCCTTATAACATCTTTTGCAGCTAGAGAAGTTTTTGTAGGTACAATGTCTACTATTTATAGCGTCCAAGATGGAGGTTCTATATATTCTGTTAGAGAACGATTGTTAAACGTAAGAAACTCTGAAACAGGTCAAATGTTTTTTACGCCAGCAGTGTCAATATCTTTAATGCTTTTTTATGCCTTTGCGATGCAATGCATGAGTACATTAGCTATTGTGTACAGAGAGACTAATCGATGGAAATGGCCAATTATTCAATTTGTTTATATGGGTTGCTTAGCTTATATTTCTAGTTTTATTGCATTTCAATTATTGAGTTAATGAGCAATATATATGATAAAATACCAAATAATAGTATTAAGTATATTAAGAAATGGATTAATCATCTTGATTTAAAAATTATTTTAAGAAACGATAGAAAAACAAAATTAGGAGATTTCAGGCCAACCCATAATAATCTTACAATTACTATTAATAAAAATTTAAACCCATATTTATTTTTAATTACATTAACACATGAGATTGCTCATGCATTTGTTTGGCAGACACATAAGAGTAGTGTTTCTCCTCATGGAAAAGAGTGGAAAGAAATGTATAAGAGCCTTATGCTAAACTTTTTAAATCCTGATATTTTCCCTGAAGATATTATTAAAAACTTAAGTAAGCATCTTATTTCTCCTTCTGCTTCTACTACTACAGATATAATATTATATAGCTGTTTAAGACAGTATGACTCTTCTTTAAAGAAAACCATATCAGATATTAAAGAAGGGGAGATCTTCTACCTTAGTAATCAGAGAAAATTTATTAAAGGAGTTAGATTAAGGAAGAGATTTAGATGTATTGAAGTAGAATCAAAAAAAATATATCTAATGCATCCCTTAATTGAAGTTTTTGAAACAGATACTTAAAAAATATTCATTTTAAACTTTTCTTGTATTTTTGTATATGAAGTGGAATCCTTTATAAATGAATAAAAATAACTATGCAGTAATAATGGCTGGAGGTGTAGGCTCTAGATTTTGGCCTATGAGTAGATCTGATTTTCCGAAGCAGTTTATTGATATCCTAGGATTAGGGAAAACTTTAATTCAGCAAACATTTTCTAGATTGTCTTTTATTTGTCCTCAGGAAAATATTTTTATTGCAACAAACAAGAAATATAAGAGCTTATGCCTAGAGCAGTTGCCAGAAATCAATTCAAATAATATATTATGTGAGCCTATTATGAGAAATACGGCCCCTTGTATTGCTTATGCATGTTTTAAAATTCATCATCAAAATCCAAATGCTAATATTTTGATAGCTCCTTCAGATCATCTAATTACTGATGAAATAGAATTCCAGAGAATTATTACTAATTGTTTGAAAGAAACCATGACTCAAGATATATTATTAACTGTAGGGATAAAGCCTTCTAAACCTGAAACAGGATATGGTTATATTCAGTTTGAGGATAGTCCACTTGATAAAGATATTAGAAAAGTCAAAACATTTACAGAAAAACCAAATCAAGATTTAGCTCTACAGTTTTTAGATAGTGGTGATTTCTTATGGAACTCAGGTATGTTTATTTGGAATTCAGAATCTATTATTAAAGCTTATAGAAAGCATTTATTTGACATGTATGAAATTTTTTCTGAGTGTAATCAATATTATAATACAAAAGAAGAATCACGATTTATAGAGCAAATTTTTGGAGGATGTAAAAATATTTCAGTTGATTATGGTATTATGGAAAAATCTGAGAATGTATTTGTTTATCCCGCTGACTTTGGATGGAGTGATTTAGGAACATGGGGCTCTGTATATGCGCATTTAAATAAAAATAAAAATAAAAATGCTATTACTGGAAGTAATGTGCTAACATATGATTGTTTTGAAAATATTATTAATGTGCCAGATAACAAGACAGTTGTTTTGCAAGGGCTGAGAGGGTATATCATTGTAGAATGTAATAACACTCTTCTGATTTGCAAGAAAGAAGATGAGCAACAAATAAAGCAATTTAGTGTTGATGCTAAAAAACATTAGATGCATAAGTAATCTTTATACTTAAATCCTGGTTATTATTAATAATTTATTTGTATAATTGATCCTTATATTTTTTGAGATAGAGGTTGTCGAAAATCTATAAATAGAGTAGGCTAAAACAAAACAAGTAAAGACGATGAAAAAATATTTTTTATTAGGAGTTCTTATATTCTTATTTGGAGACTTTTCTTTTGCACAAGATGCTCCAAAATACCGAAGAAGTTCTCTACATATGATGATGACAGAAAATCCATCAATGCCAAATAAAGAAGTCATAGGATCTGCATTCTTGAATTCTCCTTTTCCTGACAAGTATGACAACCTTAACTACAACGTTAGAAGTGCAGGCACGGTAATGAATATGGAAGTTACTGAAAGAACGAAAGAAGAGATTGGGGAAATGCCTAAGGAAGAAAGGAAGAAATTTAAGAAAATAGGATCAAATGATCGAAAGCTTAACAAATACTTTCATACATCTCGGATAGGAAATGAACTTATTGCGAAATGGTTTAATCGGTCAAATGATGGTTCTTTTGATATGAGTGTAATTGCAGATAGAGGGGAATATAATGCCAGTGAGTTAGATGTCCAAAAAGCAGAAACTCAATCTAGGTCTGTCTCTACACAGCTTGCAGATGCAGGTCTTGAGTTAATTAGCAGCACTTTTGTTGTAGTGAATGATTTTGACTTTCGTGACAATGAAACAGAAGCTTTAATTGCATATGAACTTGCTAAAATAGTAGCTGAATCATTACCAAATGAGTCACCACTTTTTCTTCAACGTGGAGCATTAAAAAAAGCTAAAGATTTATATGAAAAAGCAAGACAAGGATATACAGTGGAAACAGATTGTTATTTGTATCAGCTAGATTGGAGCGATTCTGTACAAGCAATTTTCTATAATGATTATTGGGTAGATGAAAGTACTACTCCAGAGGAACGAGAAAAACGTGTTAAATTATTTAACGAATCAAATCTTTTTCAATTGAAATTTATTGATATGCAAAACTTTAAGAGAGTTGTTTCGAATGTTAAGTTAACTGATATAATTATTACATCAAAAAGTTTGACTCAAGAAGAAATTCTCTCACAAGCAACGGTACGAGCTATGGATAGAGCATTTTCAAGACTTCAAAGAGAAAACGAAGTATTTAAGCCTAAGGTTCCTTTATATCAGGCTGAAGGTAAAAGATGTTCTGCAAAGATAGGCTTGAAAGAAAGCCTTGAAGGGGGAGAGAAGTTTGAGGTTTTAGAGCAGACTATAGACAAGAAAACTGGCAAGACGATATATAAAAGGATAGGAACACTTAAAGTTAATAAGAAGAAGATATGGGATAATATGTTTTATGTTAGAGATAACGATGCCGATGCCTCGAAAGATGTAGAGGATGTTGTAAAAAAGAAGATAGATGACGAACCTCTTGAAGCAACATGGTTCAAGAAATGTAAGAAAAAGTATTATCCAGGAATGTTAATTCGACAAATGAAATAAATAATAACAATAATAATAATAAATAAGATATGAAAAAAACAATAGGATATTCATTAATAGCATTTTTCATGCTTTTCAGTATGAGTGCTGATGCACAATGGGGTAGTAAAAGAAAATCAAAAAAGAATACGAAACAATGGAAATATGAAGTTAAATGTATTGGAGAAGGAAAGAAAGGGACTTATTCATTGAAAGTATATTCTTACACCAAGAAACCTACTAAGGCTTATGTTCATGATGAAGCAAAAAGAAATGCAGTTCATGGAGTTATTTTTAAAGGTGTATCTGCAGGGAAATGTAGCAGTAAACCACCATTAGCTCGGAACCCTAACTTAGAGAATGAAAAGAAAGAATTCTTCGAATCTTTCTTTGCCGATGGGGGTAAGTACACAAAGTTTGTTACGGTATCTAGCGGTATAGAGCCAGGAGACATTACTAAGATTAGTAAAAAAGAGTTTAAAGTAGGCCTAAATGTTGCAGTAAATATAGATTTATTAAGAAAAGATCTTGAAGCTGCTGGAGTTATACAAGGTTTTGGTTCTTTATTTTAAATTTAAAAAAAACAATTATGAAAAATAAAATTTTTAAATCACTATTAGTTTTAGGAGTCTTTTTAGTTGCAGCCCCTTCATATGCTCAGATATTTGGAGGTAATAAGCAGTCTCATACAGCAAGTTACTATAATTATAAAACAGAATGTTTGGTTGATAAATTAGATGGAAGTTATATCTTCAGAGCCTGGGGAACAGGGAGCACGAAGAAAGAAGCTATGGATCAAGCAAAGAGAAATGTTCTGAATGATGTTCTATTTAATGGGATTAACAAAGGATCTTGCAGGATAAACCCATTAATTATTGAAATTAATGCTAAAGAGAAGTATAAAACTTATGTTTATCAGTTTTTTAATAAAGACTACAAAGATTACATTAAGATTGAAAAATCTCCAAAATCAAGAAAGAAATCTCGTCAACAAACAGTTTATGGGGTAAAAGTAAGAGTAAATGTTGAAGGGATGAGACAAAAATTAATAACAGATAATATTTTATAACTATGAAAAAAATAAACATTTTATTAATTCTTCTATTATTTGTTGCTACAAGTATTGCGCAACCAAAGATGAAGAAACCATCTGTGATGGTAGTACCAAGTAAGGCCTGGTGTAAAAAGAATGGGTTTACCAAGACTTTTAATAATCAAGGGAGTATAGAAAATCATCCAAATTTTAGAAAAGCATTTGAGGATGACGTAACATTAAAACAAGTTCTTGTTGCAATGAGTGGCGTAATGAAACAAAGAGGATTTACTATGAAAATGTTAGAGGCTCAGTTAGATAAGGTTGACAAGAAAATGGCAGATCAAAATATGAGAATGTCTACCAAGACTGGCGGTACAGTAATGTTGAGCCCTACAGACATGCTAAATATGACTGCAAAAGCAGATATTAGGATGGAGGTTACTTATACAGTCAATCGTGTCGGTCCAAAGAAATCAATCCAGTTTACTTTAGAAGGATTAGATGCAGGTATGGGGACATTAGTTGCAGAAGCTACTGGTAATGGAGAACCTTCTTTTGCTGCAGGGATACCTGAGTTAATGGAAGAGGCAGTAAGTTCATATATGGATGGATTCTGCAATAAAGTTATGGACCACTTTATTGATATTCATGAAAATGGTAGAGAAATTAATTTAAATATTAATGTGTGGGATGACTGGGGAGAAGATCTAGAAACTGAAGATTATGGAGATGATGAATTAATGATAGTAATTGAAGATTGGGTTTCTGACAATACAGTGAATAACAACTTTAACTTAAGTGATGCTACTGAGAGTTACATGGTTTTTGAGATGACTCGAATAGCTAATTTCTATACCGATAAGAATGGGAAGCAAAAACCACAAGATGCAGGAAGGTTTGGGAAAAGATTAAGAGACTATCTTAAAGATTTTGGTCTTGAATCTAAAGGAGAGCGAAGTGGCTTAACCGAGTATACAATATGGATAGGACATAAGTAAAATTAAAATTTTAAAAAACAAGATTATGAAGAAATCAATTATATTAATTCTATCAGGTTTCCTTTTTTTATTTGGGGATGTTAATGCTCAGAATGATTTAGGAAAAACTGATGATGTCGGTAGGGTAGCAATATGTCCAGTAGTTGGGGATATTCCTGATATGCCAAGGACTGCTGAGAAACTACTTTTAACTAAAATGGCTCAAATTGCATCAAAAAATGGAATGGCTAGTTATGGGAATAGATTTATTATGTTCCCTAAAGTACATATTATGTCACAGGATATTACTCCGACAGCCCCTCCAATGCATGCCTATAATTTAGATGCAACCTTATATGTGGCAGATAATGCAACTAAGCAAATTTTTTCGAGCACTACAATTTCACTTAAAGGAGTTGGTAAAACAACTACTAAAGCATATATCATGGCTTTAAAAGGGCTTACTTATAAAAGACCTGAGATAGAAGGTTTTGTAAGTACTGCAAGAGAGAAAATAGTTGAATATTATAATTCTCAATGTGATTTTATCCTCAAAGAAGCAGAAGCATCAGCAGGGAGAAAAGAATTTGATGAAGCAATATATACTTTAGTAACAATACCACAGATTTGTAAAGATTGTTACATGCTAGCACAGGATGTTACAATGAAAGTATATAAAATGAAAATGGAGAATGAATGTATGGAAGCTATAGCTACTGCAAGAACCGCTATAGCTCAAGATGATTATGATAGAGCTGCAGGTTATTTATCAGATATTCTTCCAGATGTAAGTTGTTATGCTGATGCACAAGCGTTATTAAAGAAAATTGAAGATCATAGATGCGCTATAGCTTTAGGTAAGGCTCAAGGAGCGTGGTCTTCTGGCGATGCAAGACGAGCTGGAAGCTGGTTAAGTGAGGTTGCAGCAGATTCTAAGTGCTATAGTGACGCATTGGCTTTAGGAAATCAAATTAAAAGAAAATTAAAAGCTGATGAAGATAGAGAATGGGATTTTAAATTAAAAGTACATGATGATGCTGTTGAGCTTGAGAAGCAAGCTATTAAAGCAGTAAGAGATATAGGTGTTGCTTGGGGAGAAAATCAACCTCAGCCGCAATACCATTGGATTAACAACTTTGATTAACATTAAAAAAGTAAAACAAGAATTATGAAAAAAACAATAATCTTATTATTTACAGGACTTCTTTCTTTTGGAGTCTCCGCACAATCTTTTGGATTAAAAGGAGGAATAAATATGGCAAATGCAGGTGGTGATGATGCAGATATACTAGGATATACTGAGCCAGGCCTCCCAGCTACTTCCGTAGCACCAAGTATGTTTATAGGCCCTATGTTTGGAGCTTTTATGCAATTTGGGGATGGAGCAATTAGATATACTGTAGAAGCAACTTACACACAGAAAGGAGCTGAATATGAAGGTTCACTTACTTCTGCAGATGCAACTTATTATTATCTTGGATCTCAGCTTGAGGCTAAATTATCCGCGGGTTTTATAGATCTTGGTATCATGGGAAATTTTCATGTTACCGATGAATTTTCAATTAATGCTGGACCTTATTTGGGAATAAGAACAAATTATAAAGAAGAGGTAAAAATCACGTGGCAGGGGCAGACAATTCTAGATATAAATTCATCAGATGATGATGGTCTTGAACAGACCGAATTTGGAGGAAACATAGGATTCTCTTACTGGATAAATGATATGCTACTTCTAGATGCAAGATATTGCATGGGTTTTACTTCGATGTCAGATGATGCTGACGTTTTTACTAGGAATATGCAAGTTGGTGTGAGTTATTTATTTTCGTACTAAATCTTAGTTATATATAAATAAAAAACCCTCTATATAGAGGGTTTTTTTATTTAACACATATTTTTTGGATTTACCCACTTATTAAATTCTGCTTCAGAGACATATCCTAGCTTTATAGCTTCTTCTTTTAATGTAGTCCCATTTTTGTGTGCATTTTTTGCGATCTCTGCAGCCTTCTCATATCCAATTTTAGTATTTAAAGCTGTTACTAACATTAGAGAATTATCAAGATTCAGTTTTAAATTTTTATGATTTGGCTGTATCCCTTTTACACAATTTTTATTAAAAGAATTACATGCGTCTGCTAACAACCTTGCAGATTGTAGAAAGTTTGCTGCAATTAAAGGTTTAAAAACATTAAGTTCATAATGTCCTTGTGCTCCACCAACAGTAATTGCAGTGTCGTTCCCCATTACTTGTGCGCAGATCATAGTCAATGCCTCACATTGCGTTGGATTTACTTTTCCTGGCATAATAGAAGATCCTGGCTCATTGGCTGGAATTATTATTTCTCCAATTCCACTTCTTGGTCCAGAAGCTAGAAGACGAATATCATTAGCAATTTTGTTTAATGAAACGGCTATTTGTTTTAATGCTCCATGACTCTCTACCATTGCATCATGAGTAGCTAATGCTTCAAATTTATTTTTTGCACTTATAAAAGGAAGTTTTGTAAAATCGGCAATTTTTTTTGCTACTAATTTAGAATATCCTTTAGGTGTATTAATACCGGTTCCTACTGCAGTCCCTCCAAGGGCTAATTCTGATAAATGTGATAATGTATTTTTTAATGCTTTTATTCCATGCTCAATTTGTGAGGTATAGCCAGAAAATTCTTGTCCTAGTGTTAATGGGGTAGCATCCATTAGATGTGTTCTCCCAATTTTTACTACATCTTTAAAATCCCCAGATTTTTTCTTTAGTACATCTCTTAATTTTTTAAGTGCTGGTATTGTACTATCTATAAGTAATTTATAAGCTGCAATATGCATAGCTGTTGGATATGTATCATTTGAGCTTTGAGATTTATTTACATCATCATTTGCATGAAGAACTTTCTTTTCATCGCTTAAAGACCCTCCATTAATCACATGGGCTCTATTTGCAACAACTTCATTTATATTCATATTGGATTGAGTCCCAGATCCTGTTTGCCATATTACAAGAGGAAATTCCGCATTATGTTCACCCCTTATAATTTCATCACATACTTTAGAGATTAAAGATTTTTTCTTTTTTGAAAGCACTCCCAATTCTGCATTTGTATGTGCAGCAGCTTTTTTTAGATATGCAAAACCATAAATAATTTCTAGAGGCATACTCGCTTCTGCACCTATCTTAAAATTATTTCTACTTCTTTCGGTTTGTGCCCCCCAGTATTTTTTTGCAGGAACTTTTATTTTTCCCATTGTGTCTTTTTCTATTCTATATTTCATAAGAAAATATTTTGATAGTTATGTTTGTTGTTGTTAATTTGCACTGCAAAGTTAATGAATATGAAATTTTTAGGCTTCTTAATCTTTTTGTTTGTTTTTTTAATGGCTTTTTGGTGCATTATTTTCTTAGCAACTTTCGTTCTTCCATCTCTTGTTTTAGTTTGGTTTAAGGAGGGAAAATTAGATAATGATCAGATCCCCTCTTAAACAAGCAATTTGACCACCAATTCTGGAGGTCGACCTATTATTGCTTTATTATTACTTACAACTATTGGCCTTTCAATTAAAATAGGATATTTTACCATACATTCTATTATTTCTTCTTCATGCATGTCTTTGTCTTTAAATTTTTCTTTCCATATTTTTTCTCCTTTTCTTATTAGTTCTATTGGTTTGATATCTAGCTTATTTATAATCTTTTTTAACTCATTTTTTGATAAAGGATTTTTTAAATAGTCAATAATGTTTACTTGGCAGCTACTCTCTTCTATTATAGCTAGTGTTTCTCTACTTTTTCTACATCTAGAATTATGTAATATTTGTATTTTTTTAGGATCCATATTCCATTAAATAAGCTTTAATAAATGCATTTAATTCTCCATCTAATACTGCTTGAGGGTTCTTACTTTCAAAATTTGTTCTTAAGTCTTTCACCATTTTATATGGGTGTAGAACATAATTTCTTATTTGAGAACCCCATTCAATTTTCTTTTTATTTCCTTCTATTTTGTCTTTTTCTTCTTGTCTTGCTCTTATCTCTTGTTCATATAATTGTGATTTCAGAAGCTGTAATGCTTTTGTTTTATTATCAAGTTGCGATCTTGTTTCTGAATTTTCAATAATAATTCCAGAAGGTTCATGTTTTAGCCGAACGGCTGTTTCAACTTTATTTACACTTTGACCGCCAGCACCCCCAGCTCGGAATGTATCCCATGAAATCTCAGCTTGATTTATCTCTATGTCAAAGTCATCATCTACTAAAGGATAAACGAAAACAGAAGCAAAAGACGTATGCCTTTTAGCGTTAGAATCAAAAGGGGATATCCTTACTAATCTATGAACTCCGTTTTCTCCTTTTAAATGTCCAAATGCAAATTCTCCTTGAAATTCTAAAGTTACAGATTTGATTCCTGCCACATCTGCTTTTTGTAAATCTAGCTCTTTTACTTTATAGTTATTCTTTTCTCCCCACATTATATACATGCGCATTATCATCTCTGCCCAATCTTGACTTTCTGTTCCTCCAGCTCCTGGATTGATAGTTAATATAGCCGACATATTATCTTCTTCACTGCTGAGCATATTTTTAAATTCCAAATCTTCTATTATAGAATTAGTTTTTTGATAATGCTCTAAAGCTTCTACTTCAGTTATCTCTCCTTGTTTGAAAAAGTCAAGAAAAATTGTTAAATCAGAGATGCTAACTTCTATTTCTTTGTAAGCATTAATCCAGATTTTTAAGGTGTTAATTTTTTTTATGACTTTTTGTGCTTTTTTTGTGTCATTCCAAAAAGTATTATCTTGACTCTTACGTTCTAATTCTTCGAGTTCAGCTTCTTTTTTTTCGATGCTAAGAAATTGATATAGTTTTTCTTTTCTTAGTACTAATTTTTCAATTTGGTCAAGTGTCATAATCTTTCAAAAGTAAGTATTTATCTACTTATATATATCTATATAATCCCAAATTAAGTTAGACTCAAACCCTCTTTGTAATAAAAAGTTTACAATTTTTTGTTTCTTTTTTAATGGATGTATCTCTTTTATAGATTCAGATTTCTTTTGCAGAGATTCTTTGAGAGTCTCAATATAATCACTTTTATTAATAACAGTCAAGCCGTTATGTATGTTAATTTCAGATATATATTTTCTCTTTAACTCATGAATAATTTTTATACGACCCCATTTTCTAGTTCGAAATTTTACTTCGCAAAACATTTTTGCAAAACGCTCTTCATCAAGAAATTTATTTTTAATTAAATCTGTAATTATTGATCTAGAAAAGTTTTCTGTTACGCCCCATTGCGAAAGCTTTTTTTTAACATCAAATTCACATCTTTCTTCTATAGCACAGTATTTTTGTATTTTATTTTGAAATTTAGTTTCTATATCTTTTTTGTTGTTCTGCATATCATCAAAAGTACTTATTTATGTCTTTTAATATTACTTTTGTAGGCATGAAGAATAAACAGGCAATTTATTTGCTCTTTCTTTCAAATATTATTTCTGGATTTGCACAAGGAATTAGTATGATTGCAATTCCATGGTATTTTGTTGAAATAGTAAATCGTCCTAGTGTATTTAGTGTTTCATATATTATTATTACATTTTTAATTCTTTTTTGGGGATTATATGCAGGGACATTAATAGATAGATATTCTAGAAAAAGGATATTTATTATCACCAACTTAATTTGCGGTACTATTATTGGATTTATTGCTCTTTCGGGCTTTTATACTTCAGAGGTTAAAGATTTTCTTGTAGTATTTGTATTTGGATTAACTATTTTTAATTACAATGTCCATTATCCTAATTTATATGCCTTTGGACAAGAAATCACAGAAAAAAAATACTATGGAAAATTAAACTCTTATATCGAAATACAAGGGCAAACTACAAGCGTTCTTGCAGGCGCTTTTGCAGCACTTCTTTTGACAGGAACTAAGAACCAGATGATAAATTTAATTGGCTTTAATATTACTTTGCCTTTTGATATAGAAGCATGGGATATTCACGAGATTTTTTTAATGGATGCAATTACTTATTTTATTGGCATTTTAATAATCATATTTATTAAATACAATCCTGTAAAAAAGAAATATATACAGACAGGTACAGTTTGGAGAAGATTTAAGGGTGGGATTGAATATTTAAGTAATAATAAATTGATTTTCATATTTGGATTAGCATCTTATATGCTCTTTGCATTTCTTTTGGTAGAGCTACATGTTTTGCTTCCATCATATGTTCGTAATTTTTTAGAAGAAGGAGGAGAGATATATGCTGCCGCTGAAGTATATTATTCTTTTGGAGCAATTATTGCTGGAGTTTTTATTATTCGATTATTTCGTAAGTACAACACTGTATTAGGAGTTATATCCCTTATGATTTTTTCTGCATGCGCCTTCCTAGCAATGGCGTTTTATAAGTCAGTAGTAATATTTTTTATTGCTAATTTAATTCTTGGGGTTACAAATGCTGGTGTTCGTGTCTTGCGAACAACCTATATTTTTAATCATGTCCCAAATCATGTAATTGGAAGAACTAATTCAGTATTTAATTCTTTAAATATAATAGTTCGTATGTTTTTAATAGGGCTTTTTACATTTCCATTTTTTACTATTGGAGACAATATTAAACTGGGATATCTAGTAGGAGTAGGATTGATCATTATAGCATTATTCCCAATTATAATAAACTATAAAAAGACAGTTTATTTAGATAAAATTACTTAGTTTTTCAAGACACTATATTGCAAAAGATGTAATCTTTCATCTCCTTTTATAGAGATTGTTCTTGAGAATTTTCTTTCCCATCTATGTCTTATAGAATTAAATAACCACCCTTTGTTTATATGGCTTGCAACAAATGGATGTGTAGCAATATTTATTGATTTCTTTTGAACTTTAGATAACGCTTCAATTTTATGTTCAATCTGATCGATTAATAATAGGCTTGAATCAATTTTCCCATGCCCTGAACACATAGGACATTTTTCTAATGTATCAATATGCATTTCTGGTCTTACTCGTTGTCTAGTTATTTGTACTAACCCAAATTTTGTTGGAGGGAGGATATGATGCTTAGCTTTATCAGAACTCATCATTTTTAACATCTCATTAAATAAATGTTTGCGATTTTTCTCTTTTTGCATATCTATAAAATCTACTACAATAATACCCCCCATGTCTCTAAGGCGAAGTTGTCTGCAAATTTCTTTTGCAGCATCAAGGTTTACTAGAAGAGAATTCGCTTCTTGATCTTTTTTTGCATCTACTTTTTTCCCGCTATTGACATCTATTACATGTAAAGCTTCTGTATGTTCAATAACTAAATAGACTCCGTTTTTCATAGTTACAGTTTTCCCAAAAGAACCCTTGATTTGCTTGGTAACATGAAATTTCTGAAATATAGGTTCTTTATTTTTGTAATAGCTTACAATTTTCTCCTGTTCTGGAGAAATACCAGAAAGGTAATCTTTTAACTCAGTACATAAATCAATATTATTTACATAAATCTTGTTAAACTTAGAGCTTAATAAATCTCTAAGAATTGTTGAGGTACGACTTAGCTCTCCTAGCACAATTTCTCCAGGTTTTACAGTTTTGCTTTTTTTGTATATCGTTTGCCATTTTTTATAAAGATTTTTTAAATCTCTATCTAATTCAGCAACTTTTCTTTTTTCAGCAACAGTTCTTACAATTACGCCAAATCCATGAGGTTTGATACTCCTTATTAATTTTTTTAATCGATTTTTCTCTTCTTTTCCTGCAATTTTTTGTGAAATGGATACTTTATCTGAAAATGGTAACAGAACCATATATCTTCCGGCCAGAGATATTTCAGTAGTTAATCTAGGGCCTTTTGTAGATATTGCTTCTTTTGATATTTGAACTAGTATCTTGTCATGATTTGCTAAGACATTTTTAATCACACCATCTTTATCTATATCTTTTTCTTTTTTGAAATTCTTTAACGAAGCAGTATTTAGTTTTTTCGTTAAATTTTTTTGCAAGAATTTCTTGAGAGAATTGCATTGAGATCCTAAATCTAAATAATGTAAGAAACCATCTTTTTCATCTCCAATATCAACAAATGATGCATTTAATCCAGGAACAAGACGTTTTACTTTTCCTAGATATATATCGCCAACTGAATAACTTTTTTCGTGTTTTTCTTTATGCACTTCTACAAGAAGATCATCTTGCAAAAGCGCGATTACTACTTCAGATGGCCTTGAATCGATTATAAGGTCGAATTTCATGGGCTTTATTTTTCGCGGTTTAAGACTACAGTCTAAAAGTTATTTGTTTTTATGTCTATTCTTTCTTGATCTTTTTTTACGCTTATGAGTAGCAATTTTTGTTCTTTTCTTCTTTTTATCTGACATCTTTCTTTTTTTAAGAGCCTAAAATTTTTAGGCTAAATTATTTTTCACTTCTTTCACAAATTTTTTTGAAGGTTTAAATGCTGGAATATAATGTTCTGGAATTATGATAGTTACATTTTTTTTAATATTTCTTCCTGTTTTTTTTGCTCTTTTTTTTGCTTTGAATGTTCCAAAACCTCTTAGAAAAACAGATTCATTTTGAACAAGAGCAGACTTGATCTCATTCATTAAATCTTCTATTACTGCTGAAGTTGTTACTTTTTCGACACCGGTATTCATAGCTATTTTATTAACTAATTCTGCTTTTGTCATATTCTTAGTTTTTTTCTTTTATCTTCATTAATTTTGAAATTCAAAGATATTAAAAAAAAACAAGGAAGAATTTTATAAATATATATTAATTCCCAAGTAAATTTATTAATTAATGGAGTTTTCTACTCAAATATTATCATGGTATGGACAGAACAAAAGGGATCTCCCTTGGCGTAAAACTAAAGATCCATATAAAATCTGGCTTTCAGAAGTTATACTTCAACAAACAAAAGTAGAGCAAGGCCTTCCTTATTATATAGAGTTCATTAATAACTTTCCTACAATAGAAGATTTAGCAAATGCAAATGAAGATAGGGTTTTAAAATTATGGCAGGGGTTAGGCTATTATAGTAGAGCACGAAATTTATTACATACAGCCAAGACAATACAAAACGAAATGAATAGCATATTTCCTAGTAAATATGATCAAATTATAAAACTTAAGGGTGTTGGAGAATATACAGCTGCTGCAATTTCTTCTTTTGCTTTTTCTCTTCCTTATGCGGTAGTTGATGGAAATGTTATTCGAGTATTAAGCAGGTATTTTGGAATAGCAACAGAATATGACACCTTAGATGGAAAGCATATTTTTAAAGAAATGGCTAATCATTTACTAACCAAAGAGAATTCTTCAGATTATAATCAAGCTATTATGGAATTTGGAGCATTACAGTGTAAACCTAAATCCCCAAATTGTTTTAATTGTATTTTAAAATCTGATTGTAAGGGATATTTAGAACACAAAGTAGATTATTACCCTAGAAAGAAACATAAAATTAAAATTAAAAACAGATATTTGAATTTCTTTATAATTAAGCAGAGAAAGAAAATATATATTGGGAAAATAAGTTCAGGAATTTGGAAAGGATTGTATGAGTTCCCTTTTTTAGAATTTCAGAGCCCTTTATCTAAAAGAAAGATTATTAATTCATTAGATTGGAGCGAAATGTTTATTAACTCAGATTCTTTTTCAATAGAAAAGATTTCTAGAGAGATAATACATAAATTATCACATCAGAGGCTATATGTACGTTTTTGGCATATGAATACACAAAATTTATTATTAAAAAATTATAAGTTAGTCTCTTTTAATGATTTCCCTAAATATCCAGTTTCGATATTAATAGATAAATATATTTCAACAGTTGGTTTAGGATCTAAAAATTAATATATTTGTTCTATATCATTTAAAGATAGTATTATGGCTGGTATTAACAAAGTTATATTAATAGGTAATTTAGGAAAGGATCCAGAAGTTCGTTATTTAGACAATGGAGTTGCTGTAGCAAATATTACGTTAGCTACTACTGAGAATTATAAAAATAAAGAAGGAGAAAGAGTTAGTCAGACAGAATGGCATGACATTGTTTTGTGGCGTGGTTTAGCAGAGATAGCGGAAAAATACTTAAAAAAGGGTTCTAGTGTTTATATTGAAGGGAAAATAAGAACTAGGAAATGGGAAGATAAAGAAGGAAATAATAGATACAGAACGGAGATACTTGCAAATAACATGACTATGTTAGGTAGCAGACCTAGTGATAAAACCTCTTCTTCCGAAGATGCAATAAAAGATAATCCTGAAAATGTCTCTTCTTTAACTAATTCTGATGCAGTTCCAGATCAAGATTTGGCTAACAAAGATAATACTGACGATTTACCTTTTTAATTTACGCCATTGGAAGACGACCCCCTCCTTGCATCCTTAAGTATTATTAACCAAGTTGATTTTCATTTTCTTAATGTAGAATCATTTGTTTCTGCTACATTGATATTAATACTTCTTGTTTTCTCAGCTCTTATTTCTGGTTCTGAAGTAGCTTATTTTTCATTAAGTCGAACAGATTTAGATATCCCAAACAAAAAAGACAAAGGATTACTTGTCTTGAAATTATTGAGTAAGCCCAATGAGCTTTTAGCAACAATCTTAATTGTTAATAATTTTGTGAATGTCGGAATTATTATTTTGGCAGCATTTTTTACAGAAGTTAGTATGACTTTTGAAGAGGGATCTTCTTTAGAATTTTTATTTCAAGTATTTGTTATAACAGGAATATTAGTTCTTATAGGAGAAATTACTCCAAAAGTGTATGCTCATCAACATGCATTACGTTTTAGTAATTGGATGGCAAGACCTTTAACTATACTAAAAAAGCTTGTATTTCCTCTTGCATATTTACTAGTAAAAAGCACATCAATCATTGACAATCGGTTAAAAAAGAAGAGAGAGCACGCCTCTATAGAAGAAATTTCTAAGGCATTAGACTTAGCAGGTAAAGAGAGTAGAGAAGAAGAAAAGAGGATTTTACGGAGTATATTAGAGTTTGGGAATACTGATGTAAAAGAAATTATGAAATCTAGAGTTGATGTTATTGCTATTGAGGAAAAAGAGCTCTTTTCTAATGTTTTAAAACTTATTATAAGCTCAGGCTTTTCTCGTATCCCTGTTTATCGTCAACAATTTGACAATGTTCTTGGTATATTATATATAAAAGATTTGATACCATATTTAAATAAAGGAGATGATTTTGAATGGATAAAATTTTGTCGAGCACCATATTTTATACCTGAGAATAAAATGATAAATGATTTGTTAAAAGAATTCCAGGTTAAAAAGAATCATATTGCTATAGTTGTTGACGAATATGGAGGAGCATCCGGTATAGTAACCCTTGAAGATGTTCTAGAAGAAATTGTAGGTGAGATCAACGATGAGTTTGATGATGAGGAAAATGTATATTCTAAACTAGATAATAGTAATTTTATTTTTGAAGGTAAAATTCCTTTAATAGATTTTTTAAAAATAGTAAAAGGAGAGCCAGATTATTTTGATGATATAAAAGGAGAAGCAGACACTTTAGCTGGATTTATATTAGAGATAAAAGGAGAGATTCCTAAAATTGGCATTACAGTTACTCATAAACCTTATACTTTTAAGATTGAATCTGCTGATCGTAGGCGTATAAAATGGGTAAAAGTCACTATAAGATGAGCCATGAAAAAGTTTTTCTCTATATTATTGATATTTGCATTAAGTTGTAATTCAGACTATACCCCTAAACCTAAGGGATATTTTAAGTTAGATCTCCCAAAAAAAACTTATATTGAATATAAATCAGATTGTCCGTTTTCTTTTTCGTATCCTACATATTCTATTGTCGAAGAATTAGAATCATGTATGCTTAATATTAATTTCTTAAGTTTTAATGCAAAGCTACATATCACTTATCTTCCTTTAAGTAATAATTTATATAGTCATATTGAACAAAGCAGAAATTTAGCATATAAACATAATATTAAAGCAAATATGATATCTGAAGAGGTTTTTGTTCATAATGATAAAAATGTTTTTGGAATGTTATATGATTATGATGGGTTAACAGCTACAGCAGCTCAGTTTTATTTAACAGATAGTATTCATCATTTTTTTCGAGGAGCACTTTATTTTAATACAGAAGTAAATGACTCTATACTTCCTATTAATAATTTTCTAAAACAAGATATTAGAATCTTTATTGAGAGTTTTGACTGGAAAGATAAATAATATTCAAGCTAAGAAGTAAAATAATTATTGGAATAAATTGATGTAGGATTCTGATGGTATTAGGCATAGAATATAATATAGATATTACTCCTAATGTAACTTGTAAAATAATTAGAAAGAATATTACAGATCCTGTTTTTTGATATTTTGTTTTTTTTGTTTTAATAAATATTAATATTCCAAATATAGCAATAAACCAACCCAAGGTCCTATGTATAAACTGTATATTATACGGATTACTTAATAGATTAAAATCCCTCATATTATCTGGATTAAAATAACCATATATAGTATTTATCTCATGGGAAGATTTTAGGAATCCAGCATCTGTTCCTGCTACAAATGCCCCATATATAATTTGTATTGTTAGAATGTAAACAAATAATTTTAATAAATGATTTATGGTTGAATTGCAGATTTTCTGTTGCTTAGAAATATTTAAAATTATCCAATATATATATCCTATAATTAAATAAGCAACTCCTAAATGCATTGCTAATCTGAAATGACTTACTTTAGGAGTATCTATCAAACCGCTTTTCACCATAAACCACCCTAAAAACCCTTGTAAAGACCCCAGAATTAGAAGCTTTAGTAATCTCTTTTTCAAGTTATTTTTAAGCCATCTTTTTGCTAAAAAAAATAAAAATGGAATAATAAATATTAGTCCAATTATTCTACCTAATAACCGATGTGTATATTCCCAAAAGAATATTCTTTTAAAATCAGTTAATTCCATGCTGTTATTTATTTTTTGATATTCTGGAAATTGCTTATATCTTTCAAAGATATTTACCCACTCACTCTCATTAAGGGGCGGCTTCATATCACTTATAAACCTCCAATCAACCATTGAAAGACCTGAATTAGTTACTCGAGTCACACCTCCAATTACAACCATGAGTATTACTAATATTAGTCCAACGTATAGCCATGAACTAATAATTTTTAATTGTTTTGTATTCTGTAATGTCAAGTTATGCAAATTATTTTTGACTAAGTATTTTTTATAAAAACTATTTAGTTTTTAATAAATTTCAGAGTTTGACCATCCACTTTTATAATATACATCCCTTCATTTAAATTATTTATATTTATTTGGTTTTGATCTGTGCTGATCATTAGCTCTCCTAATATATTATATATTTGTTTCTGACCTATAAAATCAACTTTAATAATTTTATTTGCAGGATTTGGGTAGATTTTTTCAGTTATATTCTTATTAAATGTGCTTGTGTTAATACAGGCATTCTGACATGTCACTAGAGATGTGTAAGCCCCATTTCCGTTTCCTGGGTCTATACATGTATTATTAATACAGTCCCACGAATTAGCAATCCCATTTGCAGATATATTAATATTATCTAAAAATAAATTATTCTCATAGTCATTAATGTTTCTAAATTTCAAAACAAAATCATCTTCTGCTAAATATTGATTTAAACTAATTGTTTCTTGTAACCAATCATTTGTCCCGCTTGGATACCAGCTAAAGCCATTAAAGACAGGAGTCGTAGTTACTAAGTTTAATCCAGATTTTTCCCATAACTTAGTCCATGAAGCTCCACAATCAATTGACACCCATATTTGTAATGTATCTGACCAGACCTGTGATGCATTTGGATCAGTCCATAAGCTATATGCGTAGTTGAATGATAAATTAACATTAGATAATGATAAAAAATCTAATGTTGGCAGAACTAAGTCATCATATTCCCCATTAGCCGGATAATCTCCATTATTTATCCAAATACAGCTACTACTGTTAAATCCATTATTTGGCATTATTTCCCAAGTTTTATCGTTATCAGAATTGATAACAGACCAGCTGCTATTAATCGTTCCAGACTGAAAATCCTCATTTAGAGGAGGATTATTAGAAGTACAATTACATATTGTATAGCAAGTATTATAATTCGAATAAGTTCCTGTTCCATTTCCAGGATCTACACAATTTCCATTTATGCAATTAAAACTTACGATTGGTCCTGTATTCCCACACAAATTATGATTTAAAAGATTGGAACGGTATTGGTTAATTGCAGAAATCATTCTTGTTTTTTGTCCTTGTGTAAACACATTCATGCATGCGTCATTTGTGTAATCCATATAATTCATGAACATATCTCCATTCGAATTATTGGTTCCACAACTATTAGCATTATGAGGAAAAGAAGGGCAGCTGTAATTTGCTTCTTCTTGTTCTGGAGTATCTGAAACTTGATCATTACCGCATGTATTATCGCCCCATATATGCTCTAAATTTAACCAATGACCTACTTCATGAGTTGCAGTTCTGCCTTTATTATAAGGGGACTGAGAAGTCCCTGATGTACCAAAATATCTATATCCAATAACTACACCATCATATGAAGACATAAAACTTGATGGGGGTGTTGCATAACCAAGAAGTCCATTTCCTAAATCACAAACCCATATATTTAAATAGTCATCTTGTGGCCATGGATCTTTTCCTCCATTAGCAGTTGATTTTACATTATTATTACTAATAGAAAATGAGGTTTGAGAAGTTTGTGTTCTTGTAATTCCAGTAGTATTATTACCTTGCGGATCAGTATTTGCTAAACAAAATTCAATCTCACAATCTGCAGCTAGTGAGTTCCAAATAGATGGAGTATTAATAGCATCAATATTTGTTCTTCTGTAATCTGCATTTAAAACATCAATCTGAGAGACTATTTGATTATCTGATATATTCTCTTGATTAGTATTCCATACAACATGCACCACAACTGGTATTGTAATAACTGATTTTCTGGGATACGTAGCGTTATTTTTTATCCATGTGTGTGTTTCTTTATTAACATGTTCTCTTGCAAATTTATATTCTAATTCCTGTTCGTACAAGTATAGTTCATACATCTTTGTTCCGCATCTTTTTTGTGCTGATACACTTATTAAAACAATAAAAGATATTAATGTACAAACAATATTTTTCATAGATTATGAATCTTTTTACAAAGATAAATTATTAATCATAATAATTATTTTATAATTTTATCAAATAGTTATTATTTTTAACAATTTAATTACATATTTTTTATTGTACAATAAAATGCAGCTTAATCTTGCTAAGAATAATGATATTTTGTAAATTTGCATCCGTTTTTTTAAAGATATTATAATGTATGCCATAGTTGAAATAGCAGGCCAGCAATTTAAAGTTGAGAATGACCAACAAATTTATGTTCATAGGCTGGAGAATAAAGAGGGTGAAGAAATCATCTTTAATAAAGTCTTGTTGATAGAAAATAATGGGCTAGTTAGTATTGGTACTCCTGTATTAGAAAATACTGCTGTAACAGCTGAGGTTTTAACTCATTTAAAAGGAGATAAAGTAGTAGTTTTTAAGAAAAAAAGAAGGAAGGGTTATAAAGTAAGGAATGGACATAGGCAGTTTTTTACCAAAATAAAGATTAAGAATATTGACACAAAAGTGAGTCGTAGTAAAGAAGATGCTAAGCCTAAAAAAGATAATGTATCTACAAAGAAAGCAACTACAAAGAAAGTAGCTACAAAGAAAGTAGCTACAAAGAAAGCAACTACAAAGAAAGCAACTACAAAGAAAGCAACTACAAAGAAAGCAACTACAAAGAAAGCAACTACAAAGAAAGCAACTACAAAGAAAACAACTGCGAAGAAGAAAGATATAGAGTAATAATAATTATAAAATAAATAGAAAATGGCACATAAAAAGGGAGTAGGAAGCAGTAAAAACGGAAGAGAATCTCATAGTAAACGTCTAGGGGTTAAGATTTATGGAGGGCAAAATGTTATAGCCGGAAATATTATTATTCGTCAAAGAGGCACTACGCACAATGCAGGTGATAATGTTGGAATGGGTAAAGATCATACTCTTTTTGCCTTAAAAGATGGTATTGTTAAATTTACTCGTAAGAAGAATAATAAATCTTTCATATCTGTAGAATAACAAATCAAGTAGTTGACCTATATTTTTTGAATTTTCTTAACTTTATATATCAAGCTTTTTTTTAATTACTTTTGTTAAAAATCTAATTTAATATGTTAGACATACGAAACATAAGGAATGATTTCGGCGATATGATTACAAGATTAAACATAAGAGGTCTTGACTCAAAAAATATTCTAGAAAAAATCATTGAATTAGATGATAGACGTAAGCAAGCACAAACTAAAATTGACGCATTACTTGCAGAAACTAACCAATTAAATAAAAGAATAGCAGATTTATATAAAAACAAGAAACAAGATCCTGCTAAAGAATTACAAGAGGAATCTTTATTAATTAAAAAAGAAGTACAAGAGTTACAAGACAAGTACAAATCTTATAATGATAAGATTTTAGAAATGTTAAGTAATATTCCAAATACTCCACATATATCTGTCCCGCTGGGAAACAATGAAAATAACAATAAAATTATTAAGGAAGTTGGAGACATACCTCAATTGCTTGATGATGCTCTTCCGCATTGGGATTTGATTAAAAAATATAATCTTGTTGATTTTGAATTAGGTAATAAAATAACAGGAGCAGGATTCCCTGTGTATATAGATAGAGGAGCACGTTTGCAGAGAGCGTTAATCTCTTATTTTCTTGATAAAAATATTTCTGCTGGGTATGTTGAATACTTACCTCCACATTTAGTTAATGAATCATCAGGATTTGGAACCGGACAATTGCCAAAATTTGAAGATGATTTATTTAAGGTTCCATCAGAAAATAATTTATTCCTTATTCCAACTGCAGAAGTTCCAATAACTAATTTATATAGAAATGTAATTTTGAAAGAAAGTGATTTCCCAGTAAAATGTACTGCATATACTCCGTGTTTTAGAAGAGAAGCTGGATCTTATGGCAAAGATGTAAGAGGTCTTAACAGATTACATCAATTTGATAAAGTTGAGATTGTACAAATAGACTCCCCACAAAATTCATATAAGACTTTAGAATCAATGGTTGATCATATTGCCATGATTTTGGATGAGCTAAACTTACCATATAGAATTATTCAGCTTTGTGGTGGTGATTTGAGTTTTACATCTGCATTAACATATGATTTTGAAGTTTATTCTGCTGCCCAAAAAAAATGGTTAGAAGTTAGTTCAGTTTCTAATTTCGAATCTTATCAGGCAAATCGTTTAAAATTACGTTATAAAAATGATAAAGGTGAAAATAAATTATGTCACACATTAAATGGTAGTGCATTAGCACTTCCTAGAATTTTTGCTGCTATTGTTGAAAATAATCAAAATCAATCAGGCAGTATTAATATTCCAAAATGTTTACATTCATATTTAGATTTCAAGATTATTCAATAAATGAGATTAACACTTTTTTTTATATTTTTCTCATCTTTCGTATTTAGTCAAACTAATCAACAGCAGAAAGCATATCAAGATTTTCAGAATGGGAATTATAAGGAAGCTATTCGTATTTATAAAGAATTAAGTAAACAGACATTCTCTGCCTCTTATTACTATCCGTACTTTAATTCTTATTTTAATATTGGAGAATATGAAGAAGCAAAGAGTCTTGCGCTAAAAATGAGTAAGAGATCTCCATCTAATCTTGTATATTTAGCTGAGATATCTATATGTGATTTAAAGAGTAATAATCAAAAATCATTTAATAAAAATTTTCTTAAACTTAAAAAGAAGTTAAATAATACTAAATCACAAACTATTAATATTAGTAATACATTTATTCGCTATCAAATTTTTGATTATGCATTAGATATTTATTTATATGTAGAAAAAAAGAATAAAAATCTAAATTTCTTACATCAGAAAGCTAATTTATATTCACTGATGGGGAAGCAAGAGAGAATGATTGAAACTTATTTAAAGCTTTTAGCTAAGGAACCTGACAAAAAACAATTAATAATTTCAAATATTGAAAAGTTTCTTGATAATGATGGGATAAAAAGTGACAAAAATTATCAATTAGTAAAGCAACATTTATTGCGATATGTGCAAAGCAATAAACATACAATATATTTTTCCGAAATACTTATTTGGCTATTTATGCAAAACCATCAATTTAAACTTGCTTTTTTACAAGCAAAAGCATTAGATAAAAGATTTGATGAAGATGGGAGTAGAATTTATGAAATAGCAGATATTTTTTTGACTCACAATTATTATGATTTAGCTGTTGAAGCATATGATTATATTATTTCAAAGCAGGAACGTAATTATTTTATTAAAGCAAATATTAAACGTTTATATGTGTTGTCACAACAATCAAATAATAATCCTCATATGATTGATAATTCGTATAAGGATATGATAAAAAAGTTAGGGAAAAACAAGCAAACTATTTTACTTTTTCTAAATTATGCGAATTTCAAAGCATTTTCTTTATATGATTTGGAATCAGCTGCAAATATTTTGAAAGACGCCATGTCTATTAGTTCGGCAGAAAGAATTAGTATAGCTAAATGTAAATTAGCATATGCAGATATAATGTTAATATCTAATAAAGAGTGGGAAGCAATATTATATTATTCTCAAGTAGAGAAAGAATTTAAAGAGCATAAATTAGGCCATGAAGCAAAATTAAAACGAGCAAAAGTTGCTTTTTTTCAAGGAGATTTTGAATGGGCTAAAGCACAGTTAGATGTTTTAAAATCATCTACATCAAAATTAATAGCTAATGACGCGATGAAATTATCTCTTTTAATAACAGATAATTTAGAGTTAGATACTACAAACATTACAATGCAAATGTTTGCTAAAGCAGAGTTATTGACTTTTAAAAACAAGTTAGACTCTTCTTTGATCATCTATGATTCTATTCTTGCTTTTGCACCAGGTCATTCCTTGACAGATGAAATATATTTTAATAAGTCTAATGTTTTTTTTCGATTAAATAATTTAGAAGATGGTGTTTTAATGTTGCTAAATATTTTAGAAAATTATCCGTATGATATATTGGCAGATGATGCTGTTTTTCAGCTTGGCAAAATCTATGAGAATCAATTACGTGATTCAGATAAAGCTATGTATTATTATGAAAAAATATTATTAGATTATAAAGGTAGTATTTACACATCAGAGGCTAGAAAACGATTTAGGTTATTAAGAGGAGATATATTAAATAATAGTATATAACCGAATTATTTTACATAAACATACTGTTATTGTAAGAAGGGATTATGTTTTTTTTCAAAACTTAGGTTTGTTACAGGACCATGTCCAGGATAAATTTGAAGTTTATCTGCTAATGGTAGTATTTTTTGTTTTATACTTTTGATCAATTGATTATAATCGCCATTTGGTAAATCGGTTCTTCCAATACTACCTTGAAATACAACATCTCCTGAAATTAATATATTTTGCTTTTTATTTAACAGAGAAATATGTCCTGGAGAATGCCCTGGAGTAAATAAAACATTTAATCTTGAATCTCCAAAACTGATTTTATCACCTTCTCGAATGAATGATGGTGGTTTGGTAGGTTGAATATATTCGAAAAACCCATACATTTTTGCAATTTCCAAACTATTTTGAAGTATAAATAATTCTTCCTTATGTATTTCAAGATCTAGCCCAAATTTCTTCATAACAAATTCGTTCCCTAATATATGGTCAATATGGCAATGTGTATTTATAAGTTTTGTAGGGTTTAATTGATTTTGATAAATAAAAGATGTAAGAGTTTCTTTTTCAGTTTCTGTATAACATCCAGGATCTATAATGATACATTCTTTTGTGTCGTCATACACAATTAATGTATTTTCTTGGAATGAGTTAAAAGTAAATATCTTAATCTTCATTAGTGTGTCAATTTTTATCACAAAGATATAAGTTATATCTATTTTTAGTAGTTTTGGACTATATTGGTTATGATTGTTTTAATATTTCTCTCCTAGATTTTAATAGATGAAAAATGAAATTAAAGAATTAGCTAAAGAATACTTCAATGAGATAGTTCAAATCCGAAGATATTTACATAAGCATCCAGAGCTTTCTTTTCAAGAAGAAAATACATCAAAGTATATTCAAAAGATTTTAAAGAAATGGGGGGTAAAATTTAAAACAAATTATGCAAAAACAGGTATTGTTGGTGTTATAAAAGGGAAATCGTATAACTCTAATGTCACAGCTCTTCGTGCTGATTTTGATGCTCTACCTATTTTAGAAGAGAATGATATAGACTATTGTTCTTTAACCCATGGGGTAATGCATGCATGTGGTCATGATGCTCATACGGCATCTCTATTAGGAACAATTAAGATATTAAATAGATTAAAAGATCATTGGAAAGGTACAGTAAAGTTTATTTTCCAACCTGCTGAGGAGCGCTTACCAGGAGGGGCTAAACAAATGATAAAAGATGGGGTTTTAAAATCACCAAATGTTAATCAGATTTTCGGGCAACATGTATATCCAGATTTAGAAAAAGGAAAAGTTGGATTTAAAACAGGAGAATATATGGCTTCAACAGATGAAATCTACATTAATATTCAAGGAGTTGGAGGTCATGCAGCCCTACCTCTTAAAACAGTAAATCCTATTGTTATCAGTACAGAGCTAATTAATTTATTATATAAATATTTTGATGCTGAGAGAAATAGACCATCTATTTTCTCAATAGGATACATAAATGCTCAAGGCTCCACCAATATTATTCCAAAAGAATTAGACATGATGGGGACATTTAGATGTATTGATGATAATTGGAGATTTCAAGCTCATAAAGACATGTTAGAGATAGCTAACAAAATAGAAGTAAAATACAAGATTGAGATAAATTTTGAAATCCGTATAGGATATCCTTCATTATATAATAATAAAGAGCTTACATTACAATCTATAAAGTTAGCTAAAGATTTTCTAGGAGAAAAGAAAGTTGTTGAATTACCTCTTAGAATGACTGCTGAAGATTTTGCATATTACACAAAAGAAATTCCTGGGTGTTTTTATCGCTTAGGAACAGCAAATCATAAAGCAGGAATCACACATAATTTACATACATCTAAGTTTAATATTGATGAAGAATCACTTGAATTAGGGATGGGGTTAATGGCATGGCTTGCAATTTGTCATTAACTAATTAATTTTCGGCCAATTGTATAAAACTCTTGCGCAAAATTTTTAAGTCTTTTTTTAATTTCCGGATTTGATATTTTATTTTCTTCATTAAATTCTTTTGATGTTGCATAAATTATCCTAGGTAGCTGTATCATATGCCATTCATTCATACATATTTGAGTAAGATGCATAGTAGCCAAGTAGCTTCTCTCTCCTCCAGCAGCACATAATATACCAAAGAATTTTCCTGAAGCTCCATCTATGCAATTATCTAAAATAATCTTTAAAGAATCACTAATAGAGTAATTATGAATCCCCATACCAAAGATTATATTATCACATGCTTTAACTTTATTTTTTAGTTTATTCATCCCTTGTGTCATTTCTGAATGACAAGAACTTAGTTTTATCTTCCTAGCATCAAATATTTCTACAGTAACTCCATTTTCTTTAAGTTCTCCAGCAAGATATTCACATAAAATATAAGAACGGGATTTTGGAGACAATGAAGAAGAAATAATTAAAGTTTGCATTTTAGTTTCCTATTTTTGATATAAAATGGATACGTAATAATTTAATTTCATCATCTGAGAATTCATCATCTGAGAATTCAGATCGGATTTCTTCAAATGAAGCTGTATTTGTTTCTCGAAATATTTCATATAATTCAACAATTTCATCGTCATCTACTATGTCGTTAATTATATGTTCTAAATTAATTTTTGTTCCAGACTCAACAATAGCTTCTAATTCCAGTATTAATTCATCTAAAGTTAATTTTTTAGATCTAGCTATATCTTCTAAGCTTAGGTTTTTATCTAGGGATTGAATAATATAGACTTTATTACTAGATTTCTTAGCTACAGACCGTACAGCTATGTCCTCTAAACGTTCTATTTGATTTTTTTCTACATATTCCGCAATTACTTTGATAAAATTTTTACCATATTTTTCGGCTTTTCCTTGCCCTACTCCTTGAATTAATGCCATTTCTTCCAATGTAATTGGATATTGATTTGCCATATCAATTAAAGATGGTTCTGTAAATAATATTGTTGGAGGAAGGTTTTGTGTTTTCGCTTCTTTTTTTCTTAAATTTTTTAAAATATTAAAAAGAGTTTTATCTACAGCCTCTCCCTTAGCTCGACTTATTGTTTCTTGAGCAGCACTTAAGTCATTATAATCATGATCTTCACTAAGTTTGAAACTATAAGGGGTTTTTAAGTACCGCTTCCCATCATCAGTTAATTTTAATATACCGTATGTCTCAATTTCTTTTGTAATTAATTTCTTAACATATATCTGTCTTATTACTGCATGCCAAAAACCAACTCCCTTCTCTTCCCCTTTCCCAAAGACATCTTGAATCTGATTCATATATTGATTTATCAAACTGTTTGACTCTCCGATCATAATTTTTGCTATTTCTTTAGGCTTAAACTTTTCATTACATTTATATATAGTATTTAGTAATAATGAAACATACTTTTTTCCTTCTATGGTTGGCTTTGGATTACTACAATTGTCACACATGTTTTGACAATCTTCTTCTTTAAAGCTTTCGCCAAAATAGTGTAGTAGATATTTCCTTCTACACATTGAACTTTCTGAGAAAGCAATTGTTTCCATAATCAATAATCTTCCAACTTCTTGTTCTGCAACTGGCTTGCCTTGTAAAAATTTTTCTAATTTTTCAATGTCTTTGTAATCATAGAAAGTAATGCAATTTCCTTTACCTCCATCTCTACCAGCCCTGCCAGTTTCCTGGTAGTATCCTTCTAGGCTTTTAGGGATGTCGTGATGGATTACAAAACGAATATCAGGCTTATCAATTCCCATACCGAAAGCAATAGTAGCTACAATAACATCACACTCTTCCATTAAAAATGCATCTTGATTTATTATTCTGGTTTTCGGTTCAAGGCCAGCATGATAAGGCAATGCCTTGATTCCATTAATTTGAAGTATTTCAGCTATTTCTTCTACTTTCTTTCTGCTTAGGCAATATACTATGCCAGATTCACCTTTATGTAAATGTATAAATTGTATGATCTGTTTTGCAACATCAAGTTTTGGTTTTATTTCATAAAATAGATTACTTCTATTAAAAGAGTCTATAAAAAGTTGAGCGCTATTAATACGTAAATTTTTTATTATATCTTGACGAACTTTTGGTGTTGCAGTTGCTGTGAGTGCTATTATAGGTCTACGTTTTATGTTTTCTATAATCTGTCTTAATTTACGATATTCAGGTCTAAAATCGTGTCCCCACTCTGAGATACAATGAGCCTCATCTATTGCATAAAAATTAATTCTTAATGTTTTTAATAATTCAATATTTGTTTGCTTTATTAGTGATTCAGGGGCAACATATAGCATTTTTGTTTTTCCCTCTAAAAGATCGTTTTTTACCTGTAGAGTTTCTGTTTTTGTTAATGATGAATTTAAAACGTGAGCAATAGAGTTATTTTTATTAAATCCTCTTATAGTGTCAACTTGATTTTTCATTAGAGCAATCAAAGGAGAAACAATAATTGCTACTCCATCACCTATAAGTGCCGGAAGCTGATAACACATTGATTTACCTCCTCCTGTCGGCATAATCACCATCACATCTTCTTCTTGTAAAAGAGTTGTAATAATTTTTTCTTGCGCTCCTTTAAAACTATCGAAGCCAAAATTTTTTTTTAAATTGTTATGCAATAATTCTGTAGAAAAATCCATTCTTTTCTTGAGATAAAGCTAAAAGTAATACTTTTGCTTTAATTGTGATCAACTAATATAATATAATTTTTCACATGAATAGGTCATCAGAAATAATAAAAACAGCTAAAAGTGTCATAGATATTGAATGCTATTCAATTTCTCAACTTGCAAAGAAAATAGGTGATGAATTTGTTGAAGCAGTATCACTTATTTTATCTTCTGAAGCAAGATTAATTATTGCAGCTGTTGGCAAAAGCGCGAATATTGCAAACAAATTAGTTGCCACTTTTAACTCAACAGGACAGCCGGCTATTTTCCTACATGCAGCAGATGCTGTTCATGGAGATTTAGGAAGTATTCAGGAGAAAGATATAGTGATATGTATTTCCAAGAGCGGAGATACAGAAGAGATCAAAGCTATAATTCCTTTAATTAAGAATATGGGGAATAATATTATAGCTATTACTGGCAATAAAAACTCCTATTTAGCAAAAGAAGCTAATATTTTATTAGATTCCAGTGTAGAAAAAGAAGCTTGCCCTCATAATTTAGCTCCAACATCTTCCACTACTGCACAACTTGTTCTTGGTGATGCATTAGCGGTATGTTTGTTAAAATGTAAAAATTTTAGTAAAGAAGATTTTGCTCGGTTTCATCCTGGAGGAATTCTCGGAAAACGTCTAAGGATAACAGTAAAAGAATTATTGACAGGAAGAGTTCCGTTTGTAAATATAGATGCAGATATAAATAAGGTTATTGTTGAAATATCGGAGAAGAGGCTAGGAGCAACAGTTGTTTTAGACAAAGGAATAATTAGAGGTATTATTACTGATGGGGATTTGCGTAGAATGTTGGTCAAAGGAATAGATATTTCGGAATTGAAGGCAACAGATATTATGAATAATAACCCTAAAAAAGTTGATTCGAGTAGTTTAGCTTATAATGCATTAAAATACATGAAAGAACAAAATATTAGTCAGTTGGTTGTTATAAATAAAACAGAATATTTAGGTATCATACATATGCATGACATTCTAAAAGAAGGCATAGTTCAGCAATGAGTTCTGAGAGAGACATGTCGTTTTTAGATCATTTGGAAGTCTTTCGTTGGCATTTAATAAGATCAATGATGGCGATTATGATATTTGCATCTATTGCTTTTGTATTTAAAGAATTCATTTTTGATTTTATTTTACTTGCTCCAAAAAACCCACAGTTTATTACTTATCGAATTCTTTGTAATTTCTCTAATATTATTGGGCTGCAAGATACTTTTTGTTTTACAGAATCTCCATTTTCATTAATCAATATTAATATGTCTGGTCAATTCTCAACACATATTACTACATCAATATTTGCTGGTTTCATCATAGCTTTTCCATATGTTATTTGGGAGATCTGGCGTTTTATTCGACCAGCACTTCACGAATCAGAAAGTAGATCTATAAAAGGCATTGTTTTTTTTAGTTCAATTTTATTTTTTCTTGGTATTATGTTTGGATATTATATTGTTTCTCCAATATCCATAAATTTCTTAGGATCTTATAATGTTAGTGACACAATTTCTAATCAAATTACATTAAGTTCATTTATTGTAACTGTTACAACTATTACTTTAGCAAATGGTATTATATTTGAGCTTCCTATTTTAGTGTACTTTTTAACTAAAATTGGGATTTTAACACCTGAATTTATGCGTATTTATAGAAGGCATGCTTTGATATTGACATTACTTTTATCTGCAATTATTACCCCTCCGGATATTACTAGTCAAATATTAGTTTCAGTTCCGATTATAATCCTCTATGAAATTAGTATTAGAATCTCTGCTATTTTAGTTAAGAATAAAAACATATCATGATATTAAAAACAGAAAATATTATTAAATATTATGGAAAAAGAGCTGTTGTCAATGATGTTTCTTTACAAGTTAATCAAGGAGAGATAGTGGGTTTGTTAGGGCCTAACGGTGCTGGCAAGACAACTTCTTTTTATATGATGGTAGGTTTAGTAAAACCCGTTCAAGGACATGTTTATTTAGATAATTATGATATAACTAAAGAACCAATGTACAAAAGAGCTAGATTAGGTCTTGGATATTTAGCTCAAGAAGCATCAATCTTTCGTAAAATGACAGTTGAAGATAATATTTTATCTGTTCTGGAGATGACTAACTTATCTAAATTGCAACAACAAAATAAATGTGATCAATTGTTGGATGAATTTGGGTTAAATTATATTCGAAAGAATATGGGAGATTTATTATCTGGTGGAGAGCGTAGAAGAACAGAGATTGCACGAGCTCTAGCTACTGATCCAAAATTTATTTTATTAGATGAACCATTTGCAGGCATTGATCCTATTGCAGTAGAAGATATACAAAGCATTGTCCGAAGCCTCAAAGAGAAAAACATTGGTATTTTAATTACAGATCATAATGTTCATGAAACATTATCCATAACAGACAGAGCTTATCTTTTATTTGAAGGTAAAATTTTAAAATCCGGATCTGCTGAAGAACTTGCGGCAGATGAACATGTAAGAAAAGTATATTTAGGTAAAAATTTTGAATTAAGAATATAACCTTATAGCTCTTCTATACTGAAGTTATATGATTCCATAATTTGATTAGATAATATCTTTTGGCATGCATCATTTATTTTTTCTGAAGCTATTTCTTTATTTGAGGCTTCAATTATTAGAGTAATATGCTTACCTATGCGAACGTTGGAAATTTCGTTTAATCCTACATTCTTCATGTTTGCACTCACTGCTTTGCCTTGAGGGTCTAATAGTGTTTCTAAAGGCATTATATCAATATTTGCTTTAAATTTCATGTTTTATAAGGTTGTTAATTAACGATAAAATTAAATATAAAATTATAATAAAAGGGATGCTAATAAATTTTAATATGATTAACAATACAATACTTATTATGATTAATATCCATTTTATGATATTTGATGCTTGTGTTCTGCTTTTTTTCTCTTGAGTTGACTTGAAGCTTAAAAGCTTTAAATTACTTATTAGAAGTACAGGTAATATTATTGCCGTGAAGATTAGAAATAATTTATTTTCAAATATTGGAATTAGACTAGAATTAGGTATATTTTGATAATTTAGTATTAAAGGGATTGAAATAATAAACGCAGCAGCAGCAGGAGCTGGAAGGCCAATAAATGTTGTTTTTTGTTTTTCATCAATATTAAATTTTGCTAATCTAATAGCAGAGAATATCGGTAGCAATAATGCGATTACAGCAGGAAAAATATCTTTTATATCATTTAATTCAGATTGAAAATACTCACCAGAATTTTCAAAATAAAGTAGTTGAAATAATATAATGCTTGGAGCAACTCCAAAACTTACCATATCAGACAAGCTGTCCAATTGTTTCCCTAATTCTGATTCAAGGTTTAATAATCGCGCGATAAATCCATCAAAAAAATCAAAACACAAGGCAGAGAAAACAAACAAAGAGGCGAAGGTTAAATTTCCTTCAAATGAAGCAAGTATAGCTAATACTCCGCACAACATATTTGAAAGAGTAAGAATATTTGGAATATTTTTTTTGATTAAATACATATTATGCAATAATATGATAATATTTGTAATGTTGAATTCTAGAATATGAAAAAACTAATGTTATCTGTTTTAGGAGGAATGTTTTTATCTTTCTCATGGCCTTCTATAGGGCATTTCTCTTTTATATTTTTTGGATTTATACCATTACTTATATTAGAAGATATTATTTCTAAATCATCTATTAAAAAAAAGGGGTTAGTTGTTTTTGGATATTCATTTATTACATTCTTAGTATTTAATGTTATTTCAACTTATTGGATTTATCATGCTACAATTTTTGGAGCTATTATGGCCTTTCTTATTAATAGCTTATTAATGTCTTTGGTTTTTTTGATATTTTCTAAATCCAAGAATATTTTAGGTTTCAGATTAGGTTATTTTAGTTTTATTATTTTTTGGATTTCAATGGAGTATCTACATCTAAATTGGGATTTGGCTTGGCCATGGTTGATAATAGGTAATGTATTTGCGAATACTCCAAATTTTATACAATGGTACGAGTATACAGGTATTCTTGGAGGCTCCATTCTAGTTTTAATGATAAACGTATTATTATTTACATATTGGAAGCATCGTAATTTCAAGAATTTGATGTTTTCTTCTGGGATAATCTTATCTTGTTATGTTATTTCTTATTTTCTTAATGATAATAATATTATTGATAATAAGGAGGAGGGTTTTGAGGTTGTTATAGTGCAGCCTAATATTGATCCATATTTAGACAAGTTTAGTTTAAATTATAAGGAACAAATGGATATATTTCTTAATCTCGCTAAAGATAAAGTAACACAAAAAACTAAATTATTAGTAGGGCCTGAAACAGCACTTCAAGAGCGTATATGGGAATCAGAAATTGATTCAACATATAGTATAAAAAGATTAAAATCTTTTCAGAAGAAATTTCCTAACCTCTCAATTTTAATTGGAGCATCAACTTATAGAGTATTTCATAAAAACGAAAACATTAGTTCCACAGCAAGAAAATTTAGAGATAATTCTGGATTTTATGATATTTATAATTCAGCAATATTTTTATCTAATACTAATCAGGTTAAAATTTATCATAAAACAAAACTTGTCCCTGGAGCAGAACAGATTCCTTTCCCGTATTTATTTAACAGTATATCTGCTTTTTCTGTAGATTTAGGGGGTATTAGTGGATCTTTAGGAAAATCCAACTATATTAATACATTTTCAACAGATGGTTATAACATAACACCATTGATCTGTTATGAATCTGTATTTGGAGAGATGTCCTCTTTTTATCAATCTAATTTATTATGTGTTATAACAAACGATGGATGGTGGAAAAATACAGCTGGATATAAACAACATTTTGCATATTCACGTTTAAGAGCTATTGAGCAGAGAAAACATGTTGTTCGCTCTGCTAATACTGGAATATCTGCTGTGGTTTCTCCTTTTGGAAAGGTTATAGAAAAGACAGTATGGGCTAAAAAGGAATCAATAGTTCAAAATATTATTTTGAATAATAATATCACATTTTACCATGAATACGGAGATTACATAGGAAGACTATCTTCCTTTGTAGGCGCTATATTACTACTTCTTATGTTAGTTAGGAGTAAACTAAGCCCTACTCTTCACTAGGAGACGTAGCAGTACTGTCATCAGCCTCATCCATTTCAGCAATAACTTCCTCTATTAAGCTCTCTATATCAATGCTTTCTTCATTCTCAAAAAACATTATGTCTGCACTTGATGGCGTCCCAAAATTAAAATCAGTATTATTTTCAATTATGTTATTTGACCCTACGAATAATGCTTCAAATCCTGATAGAGAATTATCAAAATGCCATTCTTGCATATTTGGAGTTGTATTCCATGCATCACCACCTACTGTGGGGTTTTCTCTTATAGTATTAGCATTTAACATAAATATACATACTATAAAAACAATACCTAATCCCCAAGTCAAAGGGGCTTTTAAATCATTAAAGTTATCCATATCTTAAAAATTGATTATTATGCTAAGCTAATAAAAAAAAGTTATTTTAAATTATCAGGAATCTCACAAACAGGTATTGCTTGCATTTTATGGTAATTAATTTTATTCAAATTAGTATAAATTTTTAAAATTTCTTTTTCTCTTTTTGAAAGGGTTCCCATGTTGGGATGAAGATTCATAGCCCATTCTAATTCGGCATAAGTTGCCCCAATTTGATCCTCATCTGTTCTTTCTTCGTCCCAAAGCCCATCAGTTGGTTTAGCGTCAATAATTGATTGATATATTCTTAATTCTTTAGCAAGCAGATATATATCAGTTTTTAATAAATCTGCAATGGGACTAATATCAACACCTCCATCTCCATATTTTGTAAAAAACCCAATACCAAAGTCTTCTACTTTATTACCTGTTCCAACAACAAGATAATTATTTATTTGGGCAAAATAATATAATGTCATCATTCTAATTCTAGATCTTGTATTAGCAAGAGCTAAGGCATTCTGAGAGTTTTTACTTTCATTTATATTGTCTATAAATTTATCAAACGTTAAGGAGAGGTCTAATTTATTTGATTCTATATTATTAAACTTTTTTTCAAGCCACTTTATATGTTGTGTAGAGCGATTAACTTCGTTTTCTTTTTGATAAATTGGCATCTCAATACATAATGTTGGGTATCCTGTTTTTGCACATAATGTTGAAGTAACTGCTGAGTCAACACCTCCTGAAACACCTAAAACAAAACCTTTGCAATTACTTTCCCTGATATAATTAGTGAGCCATTTTGTAATATGAGATATTATTTTTTTTTGTTTCACAAGAACAGTAAAATTATAAGTCAAAATTATACTTTTGTATTGAATATGAAAAGGTCAATCCATATATTTTTATTTTTATCAATTATTTCTTGCGTAGATCCTAAAAGTAATCAAGAAAAAATAGACGTGTATAGGTTTGAAAATTATTTATTTAATTCAGACAGTACTAACATAATCCAAAGAAAAAGTGTTTGGGAGAGCGAATTAGGTGTTTTTACCCCATATTTTGATTATTATATTATGAATCGATCCAGCAAGGATGAAACATTATATTGTGATGAAATCTTAGCATTTATCAATAATGCTCAAATGCGTGAGGTGTATGATACTATTTGTATAAAATTCAGAGATTTTTCTTATTTTGAAAAGCAGATACAACTATCTTTTGGTAAATGGAAAGAAATGCTTTGCATGCCTCCTCCCAAAAAAATTATAACCTTGTTTAGCGGGTTTAATTATGGTGTGATTTCTCAAGATAGCATGTTAATTATTGGTTTAGATTTTTTTTTAGAGTCCAAGAGTAAATTCTATTCTTATCTTCAAGATCCGAAATATATAAGGTTACAGAAAAATTCTAGATTTTTATTATCATATATTTTGGAGTCTTGGATTGATTATAATTTTAATAGTTATAATACTAAATCTGATTTTCTTGCACAAATGATCTACAAAGGGAAGATAATGTATCTGATAAATAAACTTACTCCTTACTCGTCGCAAAGGGATAAGTTTAGGTTTTCTGAAGATGAGATGATTTGGTGTGAAAATAATGAGTTTGGAATTTGGGCTCATTTTATTGAAAACGACTTGTTGTTTTCTACACAACAAATGGAATTTTTATCTTATTTAAATCCCTCTCCATTTGGAAAAGGGATGCCTAGGGAATCTCCAGGCCGTATATCATATTTTACAGGACATAAAATAGTAAGCAATTATATGCATCATAATTCAGGCATTAGTATTGAAGAATTGATGAGAGAAACAGATGCTCAATTAATATTAAAAAAATCAAAATACAAACCAAAAAGATGAAACAATCAATTATAATTGAAATAGAATTAGACGAAAATAATCTTCCTGATAAAATCAACATGAAAGCTGGTAGAGACAACGAAAATAACAGTTTAGATTCTTTTTTATTTTCGGCATGGGATGCAAAAAAGAAAGAGACTTTATGTGTAGACTTATGGACAAAAAACATGTTAGTTAATGATATGTTTATTTTCTATCATCAAGCCTTGATGTCTATGGCGACATCTTTACAAAAATCGACTTCCGAGAATGAATTAGCAGATGGACTAAGAGATTATTGTTCTTTTTTTGCTAAGAAAACGAACATCATAAATAGTAATAGTTAATTTATTTTTCTATTAAGATTTTTTATAAAATCTAGAATATCGTTAATTCCATTTTTTGCTTTTGAAGAAGTGAGAAATATTTCAGGTAAGGAATCCCATTCTGTTAATAGTTCTTGTTTGTAGTTTTTAATATTTTTCTTGATTTCAGATTTTGATAATTTATCCGATTTTGTAAAGACAATTACAAAAGGTATAGCCTTTTGAGCTAACCATTTCATAAATTCTGTATCAATCTCCTGTGGTTTGTGGCGAGGGTCTAGTAGTAAAAAAAGACATATAAGGTTTTCTCTTTTTTGCAAATATGAATTAATCATTTCTTTAAATTCATGCCTTTTTGTTTTAGATGTCTTTGCATATCCATATCCTGGAAGATCAACGAGGTACCAGTTATTGTTAATTAAAAAATGATTAATTAGCTGTGTTTTCCCGGGTTTGTTTGATGTTTTAGCTAATTTCTTTTTATTAACTAAACTGTTGATTAAAGACGATTTTCCGACATTAGATCTGCCAGTAAACGCATACTCTTTGAAATTATTTTCAGGACAAGACTTGTAAGAGGTGCTGCTGCAAATAAATGTAGCACTAGTAATTTTCATAGTGCTAGAAATAAATATTCAGCCATTTCAATATAATTTCACTAAATCTTTTAGGATGCTCCCACATTGGAGCATGTCCACATAAATCAATCCACTCCAATTCTGAGTTTGGAAGTAATTTATGGAATTCCTTAGCTACATTAGGAGGAGTAACCTTATCTTGATGTCCCCAGATAAGCAGAGAAGGTACTAGAATAGATGGCAAGTCGTTAGCCATGTTATGTCTAATTGCTGATTTAGCAAATGCTAATAATCTGATTATTGAAGCTCTTTTATTAGCAATTTCAAAAACACTATCTACTAATTCTTTAGTTGCAGTTTTTGGGTCATAAAAAACTTCTTCCGTTTTCGTTTTTATATAATTATAATCTCCTCTTCTAGGGTAAGTGTCTCCTAGTGAATTTTCATACAACCCAGAACTTCCAGTTAGAATTAATCCACTTACTTTTTCAGGATATAGTTTAGCAAAAATTAACCCTATATGTCCTCCCATAGAATTCCCAAGAAGAACAGCTTTTTCAACATTTATATGTTTCATAAAAGCACGCAAATATTTTGCTAGATTTTTTACAGAGCATTTTAGTAAAGGTGTTTCAAATAGCTTTAGATCAAGACCATATACTTTATAGTCTTTAGAAATATAATCCACCATATCTCCAAAATTCTCAATACTTCCCATTAAACCATGTAAAAGAATAATCGGAGAGCCTTCTCCAACCTCTAGATAATTAAATTTTCCTTCGGTTTTTATCATTAATATAAAATCAAGTTGCAAAGTAAAGAAAATAATATAAAATATTCTTGCATAACAGAAATTAGATCTATTCTCCTTCTTTAGGAGAGGAAAGTTATTAACAAAGTGGGAAAAAGTGGGAAAAAGTGGGGTTATTTTGTATATTTACGAAGTTGAAATTTCAATCAAGTTATTATGATTATAGGAACATATGAATGTAAGGCGGATGCTAAAGGAAGGGTTATGTTCCCGACGGCATTGAGAAAACAATTAGGAGGAGATATAATACATGAGAATAAATTTATTATTAAGAGAAGCGTGTTTAACAACTGTTTAGAATTACATCCAATGAAATCTTGGAAAGAAATCATGAATCAGATAAACACTTTAAATAGATTCTTAAAAAAGAATAATGATTTTATCAGGTCTTATATGGCAGGATTAAAGGAGTTAGAAATTGATAATTCAGGCCGCTTTTTAATCCCAAAGAATCTATATGTCTTTGCAGGTATTAATAAAGATATTGTTTTGTCATCTTCAGTTAGTATGGTTGAAATATGGGACAAAAAAGAGTATGAAACATCATTAAAAGATAGCCTAAAAGGTTTTGCTGAATTAGCTGAAAATGTTATGGGGAATAATAAATCAGAAGATTAGAATGGTATATCATAAGCCTGTTTTGCTACAAGAAGTTGTTAAGGGATTAAACGTATGTAGTACAGGGGTTTATATAGATTTAACATTTGGAGGAGGAGGACATTCTAGAGAAATATTAAAAAAGTTAACTAATGGCAAACTATATGCTTTTGACCAGGATTTAATGGCTCAGAAAAATAATATTGAGTCTAAAAATTTTAAATTAATACACGCAAACTTCCGAAGCTTTAGAAAGTTTTTACGTATGGAGAATGTACAGAAGGTAGATGGAGTACTTGCAGACCTAGGAGTTTCTTCATATCAGATTAATAATTCTAAAAGAGGATTTTCTTTTCGTCTGAACAGCAAATTAGATATGCGAATGAATATTAGAGGAGATCAAAATGCATATGATATAATAAATAGACACTCTCAAGAGGAGCTACAGGACATCTTTTATTTTTATGGAGAGCTTCCTATTGCTAAGCAAATTGCTAGAGTTATTGTAAAATCAAGAGTTAAGAAAGATATAATTACCACCCAAGATTTAGTTGATGTTGTTATTCCTTTTGCTAAGAAAAATAAATCTAATCAATTCCTTGCAAAAGTTTTTCAAGCTATACGTATCGCAGTAAATGATGAAATGGAATGTTTAAAAGAAATGCTATTACAAACAACAGAAATTTTAAAAGACCGAGGGAGATTAGTTGTTATATCATATCATTCTCTTGAAGATAGATTAGTAAAAAATTTAATTAAACATGGCAATACTGAAGGTGAACAAGAAAAAGACTTTTATGGGAATATTAAGAAGTCATTTAAGCAAATTAATAAAAAAATAATTATTCCAAAAATCGAGGAGATTAAAGAAAATTCTCGATCAAGAAGTGCAAAATTAAGAATTGCAGAACGAATTTATAATGAGAGCTAATAAAAGAGGCGAAAGAACAAATACAATATCTTCTTTATTAAAAGGAGATTTTCTTATCAATAAAAATAGCCAAAAAAACTTTCCATTTATATTATTTATTGTCATTTTATTATTAATCAATATTAGTATTTCATTTAACGCAGAAAGATTAATCATAAAAACAATTTCTTTAGAGAAAGAAGCGCATCATTTAAGAGTTGTTTATATCACGACAAAATCTGAATTAATGGGTTTTTATAAAAGATCTGTAATTGAAGAAATAGTGGAGCCTTTGGGTTTAAGAAGCACGACTTCTCCTCCTAGTATAATTAGCAAGAATGAAGAATAAAATAAATATGTTTAATATTAGAGCTATAGCTCTTTATTTTTTCTTTGTACTAATTGCTGTATCTATAGTTGTAAAGATTATTTACATACAAGAAATTAAAGATGTCAATTCTGATACAAATTCCCCAAAATTTTTTCAGGTACAAGCTCCTCGAGGTAATATTTTCTCAGATGATGGATCTCTTTTAGCAATTTCTATGCCTTTATATAAGGTGCATTTAGATATGAGTGTAATTAAGGAAGAAATATTTAATGAGAATGTAGATGAGTTAGCACAAAGATTATCAAGCTTATTTTCTGATAAAACATCAGAGGATTACTATGATTTTTTAATGTACTCTAAGAATAAAATTAATAATAAATATGTTCTATTTAAGAGCAAGGTTAATTATAATCAATTAAAATCACTAAAGAAATTTCCAATTTTTGAGTTAGGTAAAAATCGTGGAGGTTTAATTATTGAGCAAAGACCGCATAGACAGAAACCGTTTGGGATTTTAGCAAAAAGAACAATAGGTATTTTAAGAGCAGAAAACCCTGTTGGAATTGAACGGGCATTTGATCATACTCTTACAGGAGAGGCAGGAAAACAGTTGAAACAAAAAGTTGGCAATGGGATTTGGTTGCCAAAAAAATCTAGAGAAAATAGACTCCCAATAGCAGGAAGTGATGTTCAAACAACTATAAATATTGACATGCAAGACATAACAGAGTTAAGCCTTCAAAATGCTCTTATTGAACATGAAGCAGATTGGGGCTGTGTTATTCTAATGGAGGTATCAACTGGAAAGATTAAAGCAATTGCTAATCTAAGAAGAGATGCGGATACCTTAATAGATGAGTATTATAATTATGCAATTGGAGAACATTTTGAGCCAGGATCTACTTTTAAATTAGCTTCAATAATTGCTGGCATTGAAGATGGTCATTTTAAAACCACAGATTCTGTAGATACGGAAAATGGAGAATATAAGTTTTATGATAAAACTATGGTTGATGCAAAGACGGGAGGGTATGGCAAAATTACTATAGGAGACGCTTTTGTTTTTTCTTCTAACGTCGGGATTTCAAGAATTATTAATCATTATTATAAAGATAACCCTTCAAGTTTCTTAGATAGAATATATAAAATGGGGTTAAGCACTCCTCTTGACATAGAACTCCCTTACGCAAATAATTTATTAGTTAAAGACCCTAAAATGTCAGCATGGTCTGGAGTCACCTTACCATGGATGTCTATTGGTTATGAAATGCAATTAACTCCATTACATATACTTACTTTCTATAATGCAATTGCAAATTCAGGTAAAATGGTAACACCAATATTTACTTCTAAGATAATTAAGGAGGGACAAACCATTGAATCAAGAACAAGCACTATTATTAACCCTGCTATTTGTTCAAAATCTACGATTAATGCAATTTTACCATTGTTAAAGAGAGTGGTTGATGAAGGTACAGCACATAATATTAGAACAGAGAAATATAGTATTGCTGGCAAAACAGGAACTACCCTCCTGAATTATGATGATTCTAAGATAGAAACAGTTAGAAGTTATCAAGCATCTTTTGCAGGTTTTTTCCCTTCAGAGAACCCAAAATACTCATGTATAGTAGTTGTAAATAATCCAAAAGCTGGTAAATTTTATGGAGGGAATGTAGCTGCTCCTATATTTAGAAAGATTACAGACAAGATTTTTGCTTTTGATGTAGACATACATTCTTCAGATATAGAGCAGTTATCATCTGGTCTTCCAAAATTCAAGCAAGGCTACACATGGGACACGAAGATGTTAATAGATAAATTAGGGATAAATATTAAAATTACAAACCATGATTGGATGACTCCAGTTCTAGCAAAAGACAACTTAACTCTAGAGAGAAGAAGAATTGAATATGATTTAAAAAACAGTGTTATGCCAAATTTAATTGGGATGGGAATTCAAGATGCATTATATCTTTTAGAAACTTATGGTTTAAAAGTTGAATATCAAGGCTTTGGAAGCATTAAAGAACAATCTATTGTTAAGGGGAAAAATTTCAAAAGAGGGGAAACTATAAAATTACTTTTAGCATGAAGATTTCAAAACAATTATTATCTAATCTTAACTTAAAATTCAATCATGGAAACATTCCGTCTAAAATCAATCATGTAACTTTTGATTCTAGAAATGTAGCCAAGGGAGACATGTTTGTTGCAATTCCAGGATCGATCAATGATGGACATAATTATATTGACAATGCAATTGATGATGGAGCTGTCTTGATAGTTTCTCAAAAAGAACCCGAATATATTAGAAAAGCGATTTGTTATTTGATAGTAGATGACACAAGAAAATCTCTTTCGATTATAGCTGCAGAGTATTATAATTATCCTGCAAAACATATTACAATAATAGGTGTTACTGGAACTAATGGAAAAACAACAATTGTTCATCTTCTATTCCAATTATTTAATGATTTAGATTATAAGACAGGAATTATATCTACAATAGGTAATAGGGTTCATAATAAATATTATCAGACTAGTCATACAACGCCAAATATTCTAGAGATTCATAGGTTACTTGCTGAGATGGTTAAGCAGAATTGCCAATATTGTTTCATGGAGGTAAGTTCGCATGCAATTCATCAATATCGTATATATGGTCTTGAATTTTCTGGAGGCGTGTTCTCAAACATCACAACAGAACATCTAGATTACCATAAAACTTTTAATGAATATCTTGAAGTGAAGAAATCATTTTTCGATCTATTGCCTAAAGAATCTTTTGCTTTAACAAATGATGATGACATAAATGGCTCATATATTATTTCAGGAACACATGCTAAAAAATATACATATTCAATAAAATCGGTATCAGATTTTAGATGTAATGTTTTGCAAAATCAGTTTGATGGAATGCTGTTAAAAATCAACAATAGAGATGTTTGGGTAAACCTAATAGGTGATTTTAATGCATACAATATACTCGCTGTATATTCTACTGCAAAAATATTAGGTATAGAAGAAGAAGATATCTTAATAAAAATAAGCTCTTTAGAATCTCCTAATGGTAGATTCCAACAAATTATTTCAGATAATGGCTCTATTGGTATTATTGATTATGCACATACGGATGACGCATTAAGAAATATTCTTAAAACAATTAATTCTATTAAATCAAAAGAACAAAATATTATAACTGTTATAGGATGTGGAGGAGATAGAGATAAATCAAAGAGATCTAAAATGGGAAAAGTAGCATATAATTTAAGTTTTCAAGTAGTATTCACTTCAGATAATCCTCGTTCTGAATCCCCGGATGCCATTATTAGAGATATGTTATGTGATCTAAATCAGGAACAGCAAAAAAAAGTAATCAAAATTATTGACAGAAAAGAAGCTATTAAAACAGCTTGTAAAATAAGTGTTCCAGGAGATATAATTTTAGTAGCAGGAAAGGGCCATGAACAATATCAAGAAATTCATGGAAATAAAATATTATTTAACGACAGAAATGAGTTAGTAAAATCATTAACCTAAATATAAATCAATGTTATATCATTTATTTGAATACTTAGAACAAACCTATTCTTTAACAGGAGCAAGTGTTTTTCAATATATTTCTTTTAGATCAGCAATGGCAATTATCACATCATTATTGATTTCACTTGTTTTTGGAGGGAAAATCATTAATATCATCAAGAAAAGACAAATTAAAGAAAGGATTCGTATACTTGGTTTAGAAGGAGAACAAGCTAAAAAAGGAACTCCAACTATGGGAGGACTGATTATCTTATCAGCGATATTATTCCCCTCTATTTTATTTGCTAAACTTGATAATATATATATCATTATCATTATGTTTTCTACTATCTGGTTAGGATTAATTGGATTTATAGATGATTATATAAAAGTTTATAGAAATAACAAGGATGGTTTAGCCGGAAAATTTAAAATATTAGGTCAGATTAGTTTGGGGATCCTTGTTGGATGTATCATGTTTTTTCATCCAGAAATTGTGATTAAAGAGAAAGGAGAACAATCTTCAATTATTTTAGATCAACAAAAAATAACATATACTGATGAATATGGTTTTGAATTAGATTCAAAAAAATCTTTAAAAACTACTATCCCATTTTCTAAGAATAATGAATTTGATTATGATAGTTTAATTAGTTGGGCACATGAAGGAGTAGAACAATATTCCTATATTTTATTTATTCTTCTGGTAGTTTTTATCATTACAGCAGTTTCAAATGGAGCAAACATGACAGATGGCTTAGATGGCTTAGCTACTGGGGTTTCAGCTATTATTGGAGGAACTCTAGCCTTATTTGCTTACATCTCAGGTAATATTATAACTGCAGATTATTTGAATATTATGTATATACCTGATATTGGGGAGCTAGTGATATACATGTCTTCTTTTGTAGGAGCATGTGTTGGATTTATGTGGTATAATTCATATCCAGCACAAGTTTTTATGGGAGATACAGGAAGTTTATCTCTAGGAGGGGTAATTGCTGTTGCTGCTATACTAGTTAGAAAGGAGTTGCTTATCCCCATATTATGCGGTGTATTTCTTGTCGAGAATTTATCTGTTATGATACAAGTAGGGTATTTTAAGTATACTAAAAAGAAATATGGTGTAGGTAAGAGAATTTTTAAAATGGCACCTCTTCATCATCATTTTCAAAAACTAGGGATGCATGAAAGTAAAATAGTAACTCGATTCTGGATTATAACTGTAATGTTAGCGGTATTGACAATTGTTACATTAAAAATAAGATAAATATGTTAAAGAAAGTTGTCATATTAGGAGGGGGGGAAAGTGGCTTAGGAGCAGCTATTCTAGCAAAGAAAAAAGGTTTTGATGTATTTGTTTCTGAAAATAAGACTATTAATAATTGTAATAAAGACATTTTTTTTCGTCATAATATAAATTTTGAGGAAAATCAACATTCCGAGGATATTATTAATGCGGCAAATTTAATTATAAAAAGTCCTGGGATACCTAATAACTCTAAAATAATTCAATTGATTAAATCTAAAAACATTGATATTATATCTGAAATTGAATTTGCATCTAGATATACTAATGCAAAAATTATTGGTGTTACAGGAACAAATGGGAAAACTACAACTACACTGCTTCTGGGGCATATTCTTAAGAAAGCTGGTTTTGACACATTAATAGCAGGTAATATAGGTTTAGGTTTTGCGAAGGCTCTTGCAGATCGTGATTATGATTATATCATTTTAGAACTTAGTAGTTTCCAATTAGATGGGATTAAAAAGTTTACTCCAAACGTTGCAATTATTCTAAATATCACACCAGATCATTTGGATAGATATAATGGCATATTAAATAATTATTTAAAATCAAAATTACGAATCACTATTAATCAGACAAAATCAGATATTTTGATTTTTAATTATGATGACCCATTACTTAAGAATATAGATACACAAGCAAAACTTCTTCCTGTTTCATTATTTGAGCAAGATTATGAAGAAGGCGCTTTTTATAATAACAAAGAAATTAATATTAAACTAAATAATAATACTATGACAATTCAAGAATTAGCATTACAAGGGAAACATAATATTTTTAATTCTATGGCTGCAGCGGTAGCATCTAGAGTTTTTGAAGTGAGTGATACTGTGATACGCCAATCTCTACTTGATTTTGAGAATATTGAACATCGATTAGAGCATGTTGTAACTGTACACGGCATTGATTTTATAAATGATTCTAAAGCAACTAATGTAGCGGCATGTTGGTATGCATTAGAAAGTATGAATAAAGATGTTATTTGGATTGCTGGAGGTGTAGATAAGGGCAATGATTATAATGACCTGTTAGATGTCGTGACAGAGAAAGTAAAGGCTATTATATGTTTGGGATCTAAGAACAAAAAGCTTCATACAGTTTTTAAGGGTCAGATTGATCATATAGTTAATGCTAATAGCATGCAAGACGCAGTTAATCAGTCCTACATGTTAGCGACCCCAGGAGATGTAGTGCTGCTTTCTCCAGCATGCGCAAGTTTTGATTTATTTAAGAATTTTGAACAAAGAGGAGTTGAATTTAAGAAACAAGTACGAAAACTATAAATAGATAAAATGTTTTCCATTCCCTTAACAAAAAACATTCAATTAGAAGGAGATAGAACTATTTGGATTACGGTATTTCTTCTTTCTTTACTTTCTATTCTAGTTGTCTATAGTACTGCTGGATGGACATTTCTATTTAATCATTTAATAAAACTCTCTTTAGGTATTATTTGTATGTATATTGTACATAAATGGAAATTTAAATATTTCTCTAAAATAGGCTTATTAAGTTTTTGGTTAAGTATTATTTTATTATTGGTTGTATTAACATTTGGGATAACTATTAATGGGGCTTCTCGCTGGCTTTCTTTAGCAGGACAGAGATTTCAACCTTCTGATATTGCTAAATTAGCGATATTACTTTTTATGGCTCGTCAATTGAGTAAGAATCGTCAATTTACACATACCTTTAAGGATTTAATATGGTATGTTGTTTCTCCATTAATTTTAATTTGCATATTAATTTTACCGAATAATTTTTCCACTTCTGCTCTTGTGTTTTTTAATGGCTTAATGCTCTTATATTTAGCTAAAATATCTATAAAACATATAATGAGTATTATAATCCTTGCTTTATTTAGTGCTTTTTTAATGTATGGTATTGCAAAGCATACCTCATTGATGCAGGAAATTATGCCTCGATCATCTACTTGGGTAAGTAGAATAGACAGTTATTTTCTTTCAGGAGATAAAGAGAAACTAGATAAGGATTATCAAGTTACTCAAGCATTAGTTGCCATTAAAAATGGAGGTTTGACAGGCCTAGGACCTGGGAAGAGTGTACAGAGAAACATTTTACCATTTTCATCATCAGATTTCATATTTGCTATAATGGTTGAAGAATATGGCTTAATTCTAGGAGGTTTAGCTCCTCTATTATTGTATTTGATTCTATTATTTAGAGGGTTACGTATTGCAATGCGTACTGAAAGTTTATTTGGTCAACTTGTTGTTTCTGGGCTGATGTTTAGTTTGGTTCTGCAAGCTTTTATAAACATATTAGTTTCTGTTGACATTCTACCTGTAACAGGCCAGACATTACCTCTAATCAGTATGGGAGGCACATCCATTTTATTCACATGTATTTCGATAGGTATTATTTTAAGTATTAGCAGAGACTCAACAGATAGAAATTATGAAAACATATAAAATTATCATAAGTGGAGGAGGGACTGGAGGGCATATTTTTCCTGCTTTAGCTATTGGTAAATTGTTAGAAAAAAAGATTCCAAACATTAAGATTTTATTTGTTGGAGCAAAGGGAAGAATGGAGATGGAGAAGATACCTAAAGAAGGATATGAAATTAAAGGATTATGGATTAGTGGTTTCCAAAGACGTATTACATTCAAAAATATTTTATTTCCATTCAAATTAATACATAGTATTTATATGGCTAATAAAATATTGAATAAATATTCTCCTGATTTAGTAATAGGAACTGGAGGCTATGCAAGTGGCCCATTACTTTATATGGCAGCCTACAAGAAAATACCTTCAATAATACAAGAACAGAATTCTTTTCCGGGAATTACCAATAAAATACTATCAAGGCATGTCAATAAGATATGTGTTGCGTATAATGATATGGAGAAATTTTTTCCAAAAGATAAGATTTGTTTTACTGGTAATCCCGTACGTAATCAAATACTTAATTTTTCAGATAAAAGAGTCGAAGGTATAAAATATTTTAATTTAGATCCATCATATTTAACAGTATTAGTTATTGGAGGTAGTTTAGGTGCTTTAAGTATTAACAATACAATTCATAAAAATATAGATTTTTTTAAAAAGGAATCTATAAATTTAATTTGGCAAACGGGAATATCTTTTTTAGATAAGGCAAAAAATGTAGTAAAAGAAATTGATTTACCTAATATTAATGCATATAATTTCATACAGCATATGGATCTAGCATATGCAGCAGCGGATATTATTATATCTAGGGCAGGTGCAATTGCTATATCTGAATTATGCTGTGTAGGCAAGCCAGTTATTTTAATTCCTTCTCCAAATGTCTCAGAGAATCATCAATATAAAAATGCACAATCGTTAGTTAATAAGAATGCAGCATTGCTTGTAGAAGACTCTAAAGCAAGTTGTAAACTTGTAGTTAAACTGTTAGAGTTAATTAATGATAGTGAAATGAGAGCATCTCTTAGTAAAAATATTTTGGCATTAGGGGTAACAGATGCTAGTAATCAAATTGTTAAAATATGTTCAAAAATAATCAAGTATGAAATTAAATAAATATCAAGATATATATTTAATTGGTATTGGAGGTATTGGCATGAGTGCGCTTGCTCGTTATTTTATCTCAAAAGACAAGATGGTTTCTGGGTATGATGCTGTTAGATCTGATTTATGTATTGAACTTGAAAAGGAAGGGGTAAAAATTCACTATGATGCAAGTGTAAATAAAATACCTGAGAAATTAAAAAAGAAATCATATGCTGAAGGCTTGATTATTTATACTCCAGCAGTTGACAAAAGCAACATAGAACTTTCTTATTTTATAAAAAACAATATTCCATTATTTAAAAGATCTGAAGTTTTAGGGATGATTAGTAAGGAGTATTATACTATTGCAATTGCAGGCACACATGGAAAGACAACAACAACTTGTCTTTTAACACATATTTTGAAATATTCAGGAAAAGCATGTACTGCATTTCTTGGAGGAATTAGCAAAAATTACAATACAAATTTTATTTTAGGTAAAGATGACGAAGTATTAATTGTTGAAGCAGATGAATATGATAGATCATTTTTAAATCTTCATGCAGATATTGCTGTTATTACATCTATAGAAAGCGATCATCTTGATATTTATAAGGATTGTGAAGAGTTGTCAGATGCCTTTATTGAGTTTGTCTCTAACATGAAATCAACTAGCACATTGATTCTTGAAGATAATGTCGCAAAGAACTTTGATGTTGAACGTAAGGGGCAAATAGTATTTTCTTATTCTTCAAACCAAGATTGTGTAGCTAATTATTGTATAGAGGATATTAAAACAGAGGGCTATAATACTAGATTTAAAGTAAAGTATTTTAATACTTTATTAGGTAATTTTAAGTCATCATTACTAGATAAAGATGCTGTATATAATGTTTGTGATCACGAGATGGTACTAAACATGCCTGGCGAACATAATATTAGTAATGCATTGGCGGCTATTGCAGTTTGCGACTGTTTAAATATTTCATTTAAGAATATAGCAGATGCTATAACTTCATTTCATGGTATTAAACGAAGATATGAAATTCAAATAGACAGAGAGAATTTAGTTTTTATAGATGATTATGCTCATCATCCTGAAGAAATAAAAGCAACTATAAATACTACTAAAATATTATTTCCAGGCAGAAAGATTACAGTTCTTTTTCAACCTCATTTATTTTCGAGAACAAAATTCTTTTTAAATGAATTTGCTATAGCACTTTCTTTAGCTTCTGAAATAATTCTATTAGATATCTATCCTGCACGAGAGCAACCAATCCCAGGGATAACATCTGATTTATTATTAGAGAAATGTAATCTTAAGTATAAAGAGATATCTGATAAGAGTCAATTATTGAAACTTATAAGAAACAAAGATTTAGATATTTTATTAACGTTAGGAGCAGGAGATATTAGCACTTTAATCCAACCAATAAAACACATGTTAAATTAATGCAACTTATATTACATATATTGAAATGGATCTTTACTATTATTATTTTAACTATGATGGTTTCTTTTACTAATCAGAAACATGCAGAGGAAGTTTATTATTTAACCGATATTGATATTCTTAGCACAGGGAATCATTATTTTTTAAATAATAATATAATAATAGAATCTCTAAAAAAATATATTTTTTCTAGAAAACATCAAATTAATGATGATGTGTCAATTGGAATGTTAGAAGACAGATTAACAACTCATCCTGCTGTACAAAATGCAGAAGTATTTCTTATTCATCCTGGAGATGTGAATATCAAAATTCAAGCTAGAGAACCTGTTATCCGGATTCATGACATAAATAAAGATTATTATCTTGATGAGTATACTAAGATTATGCCTTTATCTAAAAACTATACAGCTCGAGTAATTGTTGCTACAGGAGAAACTATTGAAGATAACCATGAAAATCTAATTGAATTAAGTCAATCTATTTTGACAGATAGCCTATTGAAATATCAGATTACACAGATACATATTAATGAGCATAATGACATTATACTTATTCCTCGCATAGGAGGTCATAAAATTATTTTTGGAGATTTTAAAAATTTTAATCAGAAACTTGAAAATCTTTCACTTTTTTATAAAAGAAAAATGTCTATTAATGGTTGGGGTTGTTATACTGATATTAATTTAAAATTTAAAAATCAAATTGTTTGTACTAAAAAGTAAAATCTTATGGAAATAAAACAAGAAAAAATTATAGTTGGCCTTGATATTGGAACAACAAAAATATCAGTAATGATTGGAAAAAAAGATCAATACGATAAATTGGAAATATTAGGGACTGGCAAAGCTCCTTCAAGTGGAGTTTCTAGAGGAATTGTCGCTAATATAGATAAAACAGTAGAGTCTATAAAACGAGCTGTTGCAGAAGCTGAAGAAAAGTCAGGTATTAAAATAAAGGAGGTATATGTAGGTATTGCGGGACAACATATAAAAAGTTTACAACATCGAGGAGAAATAGTTCGTGATAATATTGATATTGAAATTGATCAGTCTGACATGGATAAGTTAAAAGACAATATGTTTAAATTAATCACTATACCTGGAGAAGAAGTTATTCATGTTATTCCACAGGAATATACTGTTGATGCAGAAGACAGTATACAAGACCCAAAAGGAATGGCTGGAGTGAAGCTAGAAGCTAATTTTCATGTTATAACTGCTCAGATGAGTGCGGTTAAAAATATAATGCGTTGTGTAGAGAAAGCGGGGTTAATAACAAAGGATTTGATTTTAGAGCCATTTGCATCTTCGGTTGCAACACTTGATAGTGATGAAAAGCGTGAAGGTGTTGCTTTAGTTGATATTGGAGGGGGAACTACAGATGTCGCAATATTTCTAGATAATATTATTAGACATACTGCTGTTATACCTTTTGGTGGTAATGTCATAACTAAAGATATAAAATCTGGGTTATCAATATTAGAAAAACAAGCAGAACTTTTAAAAGTAAAATTTGGATCTGCCATGTACACAGATGACCAACAAAATGTTATGGTTTCAATTCCAGGTTTAAGAGGAAGGGATCCTAAAGAAATTGCTGTTAAAAATCTTGCAGAGATTATTGGAGCTAGGATGAAAGAAATTATAGATTTAGTATATCATGAAATTAAAGTTTCAGGATATGAAAATAAATTAATGACAGGAATTGTTATTACTGGAGGAGGTTCTCAACTTAGAAATTTACCTCAATTAGTTTCATATGTTAGTGGTAAAGAAAGTAGAATAGGATATCCTAATGAATATTTAGGTAATGAGAGTAGAGATATTGTTACAAGCCCCATGTATTCAACAGGAGTTGGCCTTGTATTAAAAGGTTTTGAAAAAGAAAATTATCAAGTCCCTGTATTAGAAGAAGAAATAGTACATCAAAGTGATGAAGATACATCGTTAATAAAAATCTTCAAAGGAATTAAAGGTTTCTTTGAAGAAGACATAGAATAAATCATATAAATCAATTAAAAATAATAATTATTATGGAAACAAATTTTGAATTTCAAATGCCAAAAAATCAATCTTCAGTTATTAAGGTTCTAGGTGTTGGAGGAGGAGGTAGTAATGCTGTTAATTATATGTTTGAAAATGGTATTAAGGGAGTAGATTTTGTAGTTTGTAATACTGATTCTCAGGCTTTAGAGGCTAGTCCGGTTCCAGTAAAAATACAATTAGGTGTAGACTTAACTGAAGGGTTAGGGGCAGGTTCAAACCCTGAAACAGGAGAAAAAGCAGCACAAGAGAGTATAGATAAAGTATCAGAACTTTTAGATTCTAATACTAAAATGTTATTTATTACAGCTGGGATGGGAGGTGGTACCGGTACTGGTGCAGCACCTGTTATTGCAGAAGCTGCAAGAGAAAAAGGTATTTTAACAGTAGGTGTAGTTACAAATCCATTTTCTACAGAAGGAGGCTATAGAAAACAATACGCAAAAGAAGGTTTAGAAAAACTAAGAAAATATGTTGACACATTATTAATTATTAATAATGATAAACTTATTGAGGTATATGGTGATTTAACTCTTAGTCAAGCTTTTGGTAAAGCAAATGAAGTATTAAATACCGCAACAAAAGGGATTGCAGAAGTTATTTCACAACATTTATTAGTTAATATTGATTTAAATGATGCAAGAAAAGTTCTTGAAAATAGTGGAACAGCAGTAATGGGTCAAGCAGAATCTAGAGGAGAAAATAGAGCTGTTGAAGCTGTTATTGGAGCACTAGATTCTCCATTATTAAATGATAATGATATCTCAGGAGCACAGCAGGTATTACTTAAAATTGTTACAGGGAGTGGTGATGATGAGATTAAGATGTCAGAATTAGATAAAATAAAGAATAAGATTCAAGAGGCTGCAGGTAATAATGTAAATATTATTGAAGGGGTAGGTATTGATAGTGAATTAACAGATTCTGTTAGTGTTACAGTAATTGCAACGGGATTTAAACAAAAAAGAATTAAAGATCCTGTGACAGTCAATTTAGCTGCTGACCAAGAATTAGAAGATATTAACCTTATGGAGGAAGTTGTTAATGAAGATATTCAAAATATTCAGCAAGATATATTTGATATAAAAAATGAAAACAGCAATCAAGAACATGATGTAAGTAACACTGAAGATCATGAATTGAATGAAAATAAAAATACAGATACTAAAAAAGATAATGAAATAACGACTAAGGTTGTTTTGGATATTGAGGATAACATTTCATCCCCTTCTGATTTTATCACTTCAGTAAAAGAAGATGATTTGCAAGAGCATAATGAAGATGTTAATCACAACAATGAAATTATTGACACACTTATTGAGCCAAATATTTTAAATAACAATTTAGATGAAGAGGTTACAGTGAATGATGCAGAAAAAGATAGCCAAGTTCCCCTTCAAGAGGAAAATCAGAAGTTTTTAGAAGAAGATATGGTAATAGATACTCAAGAAGCTTTTATTAATCCCGATAATCTAAAGATAAAAGCAAGAGAAAGAGAAGATAGGTTAAGATCTATTTCAAAAAAATTAAGAACTCCATCAGGCCTGTCAGATTTAGAAGATGAACCAGCATATAAACGAGATAATGTTGAATTGAAAGATGTTCCTCATTCTTCTGAAATAGAGATTTCAAAACTCACTTTGACAGAGGGAGATAATAATAAAGTTGAATTACGATCAAACAATTCATTTTTACATGATAATGTAGATTAGATATTGAATATATGATAATAAAAAAAGCCCATTAATGGGCTTTTTTTATATTACTTGAAAAGATTGTTTTTGATTTACATCATTCCAGGCATACCTCCTCCTGCAGGCATTGGCGGCATTGCTGGTTCTTCTGAAGGAATTTCTGATATTACACATTCAGTTGTTAGCAGCATTCCTGCTACAGAGGCAGCATGTTCTAAAGCTACTCTAACTACTTTTGCGGGATCAATAATACCTGCTTTATACATGTTTTCAAACTTTTCTTCTTTGGCATTAAAGCCAAAATCATCTTTCCCATTTTTAACTTCTGCTACAACTACAGAGCCTTCTAGGCCTGCATTTTCTACAATTTGTCTTAGGGGTTCTTCAACTGCTCTTGAAATTATGTTTATGCCTGTTTGCTCATCAGCATTATCTGCTTTTACAGAATTTAATTTGCTTATACCACGAACTATTGCAACACCTCCTCCCGGAACTATTCCTTCTTCTACAGCAGCTCTTGTTGCTGCTAAGGCATCATCTACTCTATCTTTTTTTGATTTCATTTCTACCTCTGAAGCTGCGCCAACATATAATACAGCAACTCCTCCGGCTAATTTTGCTAATCTTTCTTGTAATTTTTCTTTATCATAGTCCGATGTTGTTGAATCAATTTGTGTTTTTATTTGATTGACTCTTGCTGTAATATTAGTCTTCTTGCCCGCTCCTTCTACAATAGTTGTATTATCTTTATCTACTACAATCTTTTTTGCAGAACCTAACATTTCTAATGATGCACTTTCTAATTTAAATCCTCTTTCTTCTGAGATAACTGTGCCATTTGTTAAAATTGCAATATCTTCTAACATTGCTTTCCTTCTATCTCCAAATCCAGGAGCCTTAACAGCACATACTTTTAATGCTCCTCGCAATTTATTCACTACCAATGTAGAGAGCGCTTCTCCATCTACATCTTCTGCAACAATCATTAATGGGCGCCCACCTTGTGCAGTTTGTTCAAGGATAGGTAATAGATCTTTCATTGCAGAAATCTTTTTATCATAAATCAATATGTATGGGTTTTCCATTTCTGTTTCCATTTTATCAGCATCTGTAATAAAATAAGGAGAAAGATATCCTCTGTCAAATTGCATACCTTCTACCACGTCTACTGTGGTTTCAGTTCCCTTAGCTTCTTCAACAGTTATTACCCCTTCAGTTTTGACTCTCTTCATAGCTTCTGCAATTAAAGAGCCAATTATATTGTCATTATTTGCAGAAATTGAAGCAACTTGCTCAATTTTATCATAACTACTACCAACTTGTTGAGCTTGTTTCTCTATATGCTCAACTACGGAAGCGACAGCTTTATCAATACCCTTTTTTAAATCCATTGGATTTGCACCTGCAGCTACATTTTTCAATCCCGAAGATATTATTGATTGAGCAAGGACTGTTGCTGTAGTTGTCCCATCACCAGCAATATCTGCTGTTTTAGAAGCTACTTCTTTTACCATTTGAGCTCCCATATTTTCTAATACATCTTCTAATTCAATCTCTTTTGCTACTGAAACACCATCTTTAGTTATTGAAGGTCCTCCAAATTTTTTATCAATTACTACATTTCTCCCTTTTGGTCCTAATGTTACTTTAACAGCATCTGCTAGCGCATCTACTCCTTTTTTTAATGCATCTCTTGCATTTGTGTCGAATGTTATATTTTTTGCCATTTTGTATTTTATTTTAATTGTACTTGATTAATTATAGATTTTGTAGTTGGAATTTTATCCAATTACTGCTAAAATATCAGCCTCTTTCATAATAAGGTAATCGATACCATTATAATTTAACTCATTCCCAGAGTACTTTCCATATAAGATCAGATCTCCTGGTTTTACTGTTATAGGATTTTCTTTTGTCCCTTTCCCAATTGCGGTAACTGTACCTTTTTGTGGTTTCTCTTGTGCAGTATCTGGTATTATGATCCCAGAAGCAGTTTTTGTTTCTGCAGAAGCAGGCTCTACTAGAACTCTATCTGCTAATGGTTTTATATTTACTTTTGCCATAGTTTTAAATTTAAATAGTTAATGTTATTTTTCAATATTTCTTTTTTGCAATTAATATGCCATAATCGCTTTCGCTAATGATATCTGTCAAAACAATCTAAAATCTTACAATTTCCTGACAATTAGTCTTATTCCACAGGATTATCAGGTAATTGTTGCGGAATAAATGACTCTTCAATTTGTTCTTGTGATTTTATTGTTACATCTTCCTCAGAAACTTTTCTTGGAATTGCGAAATTTGATAATAAACTTAGACTTATTAATATTATTGCCAATGTCCAGGTAGCTTTTTCTAAAAAATCGGTTGTTTTTTTAACTCCCATCATTTGGCTTCCTCCACCTCCTCCAAATGTAGAAGAGAGCCCCCCTCCTTTTGGGTTTTGTACTAGAACCACTAGAACTAAAAGTACTGAAGTAATTATCGTAAGAATTGCAAATATCGTATACACTGTTTTATAATTTTTTTAGTTTATTTATTAGTTTAATTTTCTTTGCAAAGAAAATATTTTTTTTTGGATATTTCAAAATTAATTTCTCATATGCTGAAATAGCTTTATTATAATGCCCTTGTTCAAGATAAACTTTTGCTAAAGTTTCAGTAATTATATTATGATTCTCTTTTATGCTATCTCTTGCGTTTTTAGTAGGAGAGAAGAAAAGAGTATTTGGATTATTGTTTTTTAGAGAACCTTCTGTTATAAATTTATTTATTAAATTCTCATTAGAGTCTCTTTTCTCTACTCGGTTAATCTTTTTTATCTTAGTAAGACGTAACCACTCTGAAAATGAATATTTTTCTTCTGTTGTAAAATTTAGGGGCTTACCAATTTCTAATTTTTCTTTTCCTTTCGTGCTCTGTATTCTATTTGTATCATCAACAATGTTTTCTGTAATAAGATTAAATAATTTTATTCTATTGCCAGCATATGCAGCTGCTTTCTTTAATTGATTATTATATGCTTTACTACCAATATTATTCATTCCTTTTGTCAATAACAATTGAGTAGTTGCAAAATAAGGATATTCATTTACGATATGATCTAAATCTAGAATGCTATCTTTATTAATTAACTTGGTATTTGTTATGTAAGATTCTATCATGGTGTTTTACCAATTTACTACGGCTTTATTAAAAACATCTTCTACTAATTCATTTACTATTTCTTTTATTAAATTGACTTCTATGCTTTCTCCAGTATCAATATCTTCATCAGAAAGATTCAGACTGCTTTCATAATCTCGATATCTATTAAATTGTTCTTCAAAATTCTTATTACTGTCATAATGGTTTGTAAATCTTACTTTCACCTTGATATTTAATCTGTTTTTACTTGCTGTTTCATCAGCCTTGATCCCAATTGGTTTGATTTGATAAGATACTATTTCTCCACTAAATTCTAAATCTCCTGTACTTTTAATTAATTTCAATGAAGTTTGTTCGATAAAGTAATCTTTTAATTTTTCGGTAAAAGTATAACTTAATGTTGGATGTACAGTTAAAGCTTTGTTTGAAAAATACTGGACACTTATTGTTTTTGCTTCTGCTGGAATTGAGGCTCCTGTAAAAGAGTACATAGTACAATTTACAGAAGTCGTTACAGTAACAAAAAATAAAAAATATTTCAGGACATCATACATATTAAATATCAAATTCTTTTAGTTTTCTATATAGCGTTCTTTCTGATATTCCTAATTCTTTTGCTGCAGATTTTCTTTTCCCTTTATATTTTTTCAAAGCTTTCTCAATCAGTTTTTTTTCTTGTTCAAATAAGGATAGCGACTCTTCTATTTCTAATGGGTTTTTTCTTTGCTTTTCATTAGTGCTAATTATAGAAGAGCTTATATTGTCCTGAACTTCTTTTAAAACAGGATAAGAATCAGTATCTATAATATCTGTCCCTGAATTCCTTTCTATTAAATCAAAAGTTATTTTTTTTAATTCAGTAATATCTTTCTTCATATCAAATAATACTTTGTAAAGAATTTCTCTTTCTGAAAGTTCTGATTTCTCTTCTTTATCAATAAGCATTGGCGAATTTTTTTTCTCTACTGGTAAAACATTTTTTAATGTTTCTTCAGATATTATTCTCTGTTTCTCAATTATACAAAGTTGAGCAACAAAATTTTTCAGTTGCCTTATATTACCTGGCCAAGAATATTCTTCTAATACTTTACTTGCTGCACTTTCAATATGTAATGGAGTTGTTTTGTATTTTTCTGAGAAATCAGTTGCAAATTTTCTAAATAGCATTAATATATCTTCTTTTCTTTTTCTGAGTGGAGGTAATTGTATATTAATTGTATTAAGACGGTAATACAGGTCTTCTCTAAATTTATTATTTCTAACAGCTATATTTATATTAACATTTGTTGCTGCTACAACTCTAATATCGGTTTTTTGTGTCTTAGAAGAGCCGACTTTGATAAATTCACCAGTTTCTAAAACTCTTAGCAATCTAACTTGAGTTGACAAAGGGAGTTCAGCAACTTCATCAAGAAATATTGTACCTCCATTGGCAGTTTCAAAATACCCTTTTCTGTGATCATGAGCTCCTGTAAACGAACCTTTCTCATGACCGAACAGCTCACTGTCAATAGTCCCTTCTGGTATTGCTCCACAATTAATGGCTACATATGGATTATGTTTCCTCTTACTATTTTGATGTATTATTTTTGGGATATTTTCTTTCCCAGTACCACTTTCTCCGTTTATTAGCACAGAAATATCTGTAGGGGCAACTTGAAGAGCTACTTGAATTGCTCGGTTTAATTCAAAATTATTACCAATAATACCAAATTTATGTTTTGCCTGTTTTGTATCCATTTATTTAAATTGCTTCTCCAATTAATGTTGTTGCTGTGCAATTTGTAATTTTTACATTCACATAATCTCCAAATTTATAATTATTTTTAGGGAATACAACAGGAGTGTTATGGGTTGTTCTTCCGTATAAATTTTCTTCTGATTTTTTAGAGAAACTTTCAATTAAGACTTCATATTCATTACCAATTCTCTTTCTATTATTAAATAAGGAATGTTTCATTTGTTTTTCTATGATTTCAGATAATCTTTTTTGTTTTATTCTTTTTGGCACATCATCGGTTAACTTTTTTGCAGCATTCGTATTGGGTCTTTCCGAATAGTTAAACATATATCCAAAATCATATTTTACATAATCCATTAAACTTAATGTTGCTTCATGATCTTTTTTAGTCTCAGAGCAAAAACCAGCAATTATATCCATTGATATTCCGCATTCAGGAACTATTTTATTTATACGATCTATTAATTCTATATATTCTTCACGAGAGTAACCTCTATTCATTAATTTTAATATTCTGCTACTTCCTGATTGAACGGGTAAGTGAATATATTTGCAAATATTATCATATTTAGCTATTGTATGGAGTACCTCATCTGTCATGTCTTGAGGATTAGAAGTAGAAAAACGTATTCTTAATTTAGGATCTACTTTTGCAACTAATTCTAATAAATTAGAGAAATTCACAGCATTTTTTTGTGAAATTTTACTAGCATTCTTGAATTCTTTTTTTAATCCCCCTCCGTACCATAAATATGAGTCTACATTTTGCCCTAAAAGAGTTACTTCTTTATATCCTTGTTCTACTAGCTGTGCGCACTCATTTATAATACTTTCTGGATTTCTACTTCTTTCTCTTCCTCGTGTAAAAGGGACAACGCAAAAAGTACACATATTATCACATCCTCTTGTAATTGAAATAAAAGCTGTTATCCCATTACCTCCTAAACGAATTGGGCTAATATCAGCATAAGTTTCTTCTTTTGAAAGAATGACATTGACCGCTTTTCTCCCATCGTCAACCTGTTTGATTAAGTTTGGCAAATCTCTATATGCATCTGGACCAATAACAATATCTACTAGTTTTTCTTCTTCAAGAAATTTTTCTTTTAGCCTTTCTGCCATACATCCCATAACTCCTACAATCATAGAAGGGTTTTTTTTCTTTTTTATAGAATTATAAAGTTCTAGTCTTTTTCTTACTGTTTGTTCAGCTTTTTCTCTTATAGAGCAAGTATTTACAAATACTACATCTGCATCTTCAATATTTTGAGTTGTGGTAAAATCTTGTTTTGCTAATATAGAAGCTACTATTTCGCTATCAGAGAAATTCATTTGACATCCATAACTTTCAATATACATTTTTCTTTTAGGAGAATTTGTTAATTTTAGATTAAGAGGCTCACCTTGCTTATCCTGATTAATATATTGATTAAAATCCATGTATTTAATTTCTAGTTTGCAAATTTAAGAAAAAACTGACAATGTGTCATAATTTTTAATTTGTTATATTATATATAATATAAATTATATGTCATTAAAAATTTAATTTGGATTTATTATGAATTCTTTGTTTTCTTTGCAGAAATTTTTTTAGAATCAGTATATGTCAAATTTAGTGGCGAAAAACTTGGTTATTGTTGAGTCTCCTGCAAAGAAAAAAATTATTCAAGGTTATCTGGGAGAAGATTTTCTTGTAGAATCTAGTATAGGGCATATTAGAGATCTACCTTCTAAGGGAGGAGGTATGGCTATAGATATAGATAATAATTTTACCCCAAGTTATGAAATTTCAGAAGACAAAAAGAAGATTGTTAATAGTTTAAAAGTTTTAGCAAAAAAAGCTGATTTTGTTTGGTTAGCTACAGATGAAGACAGGGAAGGAGAGGCTATTGCTTGGCATTTGACACAAGCGCTTAATTTACCAGAGTCTGTAACTAAAAGAATTGTTTTTCATGAAATAACTAAGAAAGCAATATCCAACGCAGTTGAAAACCCTAGAAATATTGATATAAACTTGGTGAATGCACAGCAAGCCCGAAGGGTATTAGATCGTTTAGTTGGTTTTGAGCTTTCTCCCATATTATGGAGAAAGGTGAAGAGAGGGCTTTCAGCAGGTAGAGTTCAATCTGTTGCAGTGCGTTTAATTGCTGAACGAGAACAGGAAATACAAAAATTCAGTAGTATATCATCTTATAAGTTGAATGCTAATTTTTTCAATAAAGAAGAAGATATAGTTTCTGCAGAGCTTTCTCAACGATTTACCAATATCGAAGAGGCATATAATTTTTTAGAAGCATGTAGGAAAGCTAAGTTTAGAATCAAATCTCTCGAAAAAAAACCATCTAAAAAGTCACCTACGGCTCCTTTCATAACTTCTACTTTACAGCAGGAAGCTTCTAGGAAATTAGGCTTTTCTGTAAGCAAAACTATGATGATTGCACAAAAATTGTATGAAGCAGGTAAGATTACATATATGAGAACAGATAGTGTAAATTTATCAGAAGATGCAATTAATTCAGCTAAAAAAGAGATTGCAAAATTATATGGTAAACAATATTTTAAGAGAAGGGTGTATACAAAAAAAGCAAAAGGAGCTCAAGAAGCGCATGAAGCAATACGTCCGTCTTATATCCAAAACAAATCTATTGAAGGAGAAACTTCACATCAGCGTTTGTATGATTTAATTTGGAAGCGGACTATAGCCTCACAAATGGCTGATGCTAAGTTAGAGCGTACCGTAGTCAATATAGATGTTTCAACAAGAAAAGAGTATTTTCTAGCCAAAGGAGAGGTAATTACTTTTGATGGATTTATGAAGGTATATATGGAGAGTAAAGATGATGATAAAGACGAAAAGCAAGGAATACTCCCAGTATTAAAAGTCAAGGAAAGCCTATATTTAAAAAAAATGCAAGCGATTGAACAATTTAGTCGTCCTCCCGCTAGATATGCAGAGGCAAGTTTAGTAAAAAAAATGGAAGAATTAGGAATAGGTAGACCTTCTACTTATGCAGCTACAATTACAACTATTCAAAAAAGAGGCTATATAGAAAAGGAAACTCGAGAAGGAATTGACAAACAGATACAGTTGATAGTATTAGAAGCCGAAAAACTTAGAAAAAGTACTAAAACTATTAGAACTGGTGCAGAGAAATTCAAACTTTTCCCTACTGATATAGGACTGGTTGTGAATGATTTTTTAGTACAAAACTTTGATAAAGTTATGGATTATGGTTTTACAGCTAGTGTAGAAACAGAATTTGATGAGATAGCCTCTGGTAAAAAAGTTTGGAATGAGATGATAAGCGCATTTTACAGTAAGTTTCATGCCAAGGTGGAAAATGTTTTAGATTCTGCAGATAAAGCTTCAGGAGAAAGATTATTAGGTAAAGATCCAGATTCTGGACACAATGTCTATGTAAGAATTGGTCCTTTTGGCCCTATGGTACAATTAGGAGAACAACAAAAGAATGATCAAGCTCCTAAACCAAAGTTTGCTTCTCTTTTGAAAGGGCAGAAATTACAAAAGATAACTTTAGAAGAAGCATTAAGATTGTTTCTGCTTCCTAGAAATGTAGGGTTGTTTGAAGGAGAAGATGTTATTGCGTCTATTGGTAAATTTGGTCCATATTTAAGGTATAAAGGAAAATTTACATCTATTAAAGAGTCTGATCAAGAGGACCCATTTACTATTAATATTGCAAGAGCTATTGAGTTGATAAAAAAGAAACTAAAAGCAGATAGTGAAAGACTTATTTTAGAATTTAAGGGAGATCCATTGATACAGGTGCTTAATGGGCGATATGGCCCTTTTATCCAAATCACCCCAGAGAAAGGTAAAAGAATTAATGTAAAAATACCAAATGGTATTGAGCCAAAATCATTAGAGAGAGCAAAATGTTTATCTTTGATGGAGGAACGCCAGTCTAAACTTAACAAATAAGTTATTTTGATTGATTTTAATTCATATTTTGATCCTTTAAACCAAGGGATCTATTCAAATAAAGAAAGATGGTCTCTTACACAACTAGGGAGATCAATAGATAGCCATACTCAGGATAATTTCCCAGATTTAAATATTGTAGATATTGCGATATTCAATGTTAAAGAATACGAAGGGTCAAATAACATTACTGATAATAATGATTGTAAAGTAAGAGACTCTTTATATCAACTACATTTTGATAATGCACCTAAAATTGTAGATTTAGGAAATTTAATATTAATGCCCACTAGAAAAGAATCTTTTAAAATTATTGAGGCTATATGTATTGAGCTATTTACTAGAGGTATTATCCCCTGTATTATTGGAGGTGGACAAGATATTAGTTATGCGGTTTATAAAGCATATGTGGGTATGAAAAAAATTATTACTTTCTGTTGTGTAGATAAAAGTTTTGATATTGGTATGGAAGAGGATCAATTGGCCTCTTTTTCGTTTTTAGGTAAGATAATTGGTTATACACCAAATCATTTGTTTCATTATTCTAATATAGGTTATCAATCTTTTTATGTGAGTCCTATGGCAATTGAAATGCTCGAAAGTATGAATTTTGATACATATCGCCTTGGATACATTAGGAGCAACATGAATGAATTAGAGCCAATTATGAGAAATACAGATTTTATAAGTTTTGATATTTCAGCAATCCAATATGCGTATGCTTCTGCAAATGTATACGCTAGCCCTAATGGTTTAGCAGGAGAAGATGCATGCAAGATTATGCGTTATGCAGGTATTAGTGATAAGCTTACTTCAGTAGGTATATTCGAATACAATCAGAATTTAGATAAGGATAATCAAACGGCTAAATTAATATCGCAAATGATATGGTATTTTTTAGAAGGATATATAAAAAGAAAAAATGAAATTAATCCTAATATAAAGGATTGTACAAAGTATACTGTTGCTTTTGAAGACGAAAAGAATGAAATTATTTTTTATAAGAGTAATAGCAGTGGGCGGTGGTGGATGGGGGTTCCATTTCAATCAGATGATAATAGCCCAGAAAGCAATTATTTTGTTGCCTGTTCATATCAAGACTATGAGCAAGCTAATAAGGGGGAGGTCCCGGAGAGATGGATCAAGACGTTTAAGAAATTAGATTAAGATACTGTTTTATAGAAACTTTTTAAATGTAATGTGTTTAAAACGTGATTTTAGAAGTTTATTTTCTATTAATCTCACTAAGAATGTGCTTTTTCAGTACGAATAACTAAAAATTGTTTATTTTAGCAGTTGAAAAATTTAAAATTACTAGTAGAAGATGAGGTTGAGAAAGATTGTTTTTAGTTTTTTAGGTGTCTTTGTGTGTAGTCTCTTACATGCACAGCAAGAGCCTCAATTTAGTCAGAATATGTTTAATAAGTTGGCTAATAACCCTGGTTTTGCAGGAAGTAATGGAGCTATTTGCGCAACTGTTTTACATCGTTCTCAATGGATGAGTTTTGAAGGGGCTCCTAAGACATTAAATTTCAGTATTGATGCTCCTATGCCTTTTTTACATGGAGGAGTTGGATTAAATGTTGTAAAAGATGGGATAGGACCTTTCAGCACAATAGAATTTAAAGGTGTTTATGCTTATCGTACTGAAATTGGCTCAGGACAATTGGGGGTAGGTATATCTCTTGGGATGTATCAAAGTGGTATAGATGGAGGTTATTTACGCTACGATAAATCTTTAGGCATTGACCCTAGTACGCCAGAAGGTAATGTTCAGGGGTCCAAATTGGATTTTGGAGCGGGAGTTTATTTTAATACTCAAGATGCATATATTGGTGTATCTACAGCGCATATTCCTGAACCAGTTATAGAATGGAGTGATGGCCAAACATTTAATTTAGAAAGACATTATTTTTTAATTTCTGGTTATTATTATCAGATCACTTCGAATATTTCGTTAAATCCTTCTTTGTATTTAAAATCTGATGGTGCTACGTCTCAACTTGATGTAAATACAAATGTTATTTACAATGATTTAATTTGGAGTGGAGTTAGTTATAGACTAGATGAAGGGCTGGTAGCTCTTACTGGAATGAATATTACTGATGATTTAAAATTTGGACTTGCTTATGATATAACTATTGGCTCAGAATTACCTAATAGTTTAGAATTTATGTTAGGTTATTGTTTCAAGATCAAATATAGCAGGCCAGATTCGAAATATAAAAACCCAAGATTCTTATAATTTTAAGAATCTTTTAACGTTAAAATTATAACATTATGAAAAAGATTATATTAATAAGTTTAATTGTCATTTTTTTAACTGCTTGTGGCGGTTCTGGAAATGGAGAATTAATTGGCATGCAAAAGCGTGCAAAGTGGAATCCAACTGATCCTTATGGAATGGTATTTGTTCCTCAAGGAAGTTTTGTAATGGGGCCTTCGGATCAAGATGTCCCATTTGCAAACGTAAGTTCTGCTAAAACAGTTTCTGTTGGAGCGTTTTATATGGATCAAACTGAAATAACCAATAATGAATATAGACAATTCACTAATTGGGTTAGAGATTCAATTGCTCATATGTTATTGGGAGAAGCTGGTATCGGAGAGCATATCATCGAGGAAGATAAGTTTGGTAATTTTTTAGAACAACCAAGAATTAATTGGAAAGAGAAAATTGGATGGGATGATCAAGAAGTTAGAGAAATATTAGAAGAAGAGATGTATTTGTCTGAACACGAGAGATATAATGGTAAACGAGAATTTGACACAAGAAAATATATCTACAAATATCAAGTATTAAATATTCGTAATGCAGCTACTAAGACTAATAGAGAAGGAGATGCAAGTGGTAAAAGAGACAGAAGTGAATTTCTTTTAGATCTAGAAACTTCTATATTCCCAGACACTCTTGTTTGGATCCATGATTATGCATATTCGTTTAACGAGCCTTATTCAAAAAATTATTTTTGGCATCCTGCATTTGATGATTATCCTGTTGTTGGCGTAAATTGGCAGCAAGCAGTTGCTTTTACAAAATGGAGAAGTCAAATCATGACAGACTACCTAAAAAAGATTGATGCGCCTACTTTACCTGAATTTAGACTTCCAACTGAATCAGAATGGGAATATGCTTCTAGAGGAGGCCAAGATTATTCTCCTTATCCATGGGGAGGCCCTTATACAAGAAATATAAAGGGTTGTTTTTTAGCTAACTTTAAGCCATTACGAGGTAATTATACTGCTGATGGAGGTCTAAAAGCAATCAAAGTTGCTAGTTATAATCCAAATGGATATGGCTTGTATGATATGGCAGGTAACGTAGCAGAATGGACATCTAATGCATTTGATGAGTCAGCATTTAGCTATTCACATGATATGAATACAGATTATCACTATAATGCTTCAGAAAGTGATTCCCCTGTATTAAAAAGAAAAGTTATACGAGGGGGGTCTTGGAAAGATATATCGTATTTTATTCAAAATAGTACAAGGACATATGAATATCAGGATACTTCTAAATCTTACATTGGTTTTCGATGTGCAGTTGACTTTTTAGGAAGGGATAAAAAAGATTTTGAATAAGAATATTAATTAAAAAACATGAAAGATTATGGGTTTTGTAGATAAATTAGAGCAAATTACCGAGGCAAAATGGTATAAAGTAATGATGCCTAAACTCTATGGTTGGGGAGCATCATTAGTAATTATTGGAGCATTATTTAAGATAGAACATTGGCCTGGAGCATCATTATTTCTTGCAATTGGTTTAACAACCGAGGCGGTTATTTTCTTCTTCTCAGCTTTTGAAAAAACACCTACAGAAACAGATTGGTCTTTAGTCTATCCTGAGTTAGCTTACATGGAAGATCCAGATTCAGCTAAGAGACCTTCTCAACAATTAGATGAAGCACTTGAAAGAGCTAAAATTGACAATGAACTGGTTGAGAGTTTAAATGAAGGCTTGAGATCTTTTGGGGAAGCAGCTTCTCAGTTGAATGAAACAATTGTAGCAGCATCGAATATTTCTAATTACAATCAACAAATTGAAGAAGGTGTGAAAAACATGAATGCATTAAATTCATTATATGAACTCCAATTACAGGCTTCTAATCAACAAATGGAAGCAACAACTAAATTTTTAGAGAATCTTCAAGCTTCGGTTGAAGATTCTAAACAATTCCAACAGCAAGTTAGCAATTTAGCTGAGAATCTTCAAGCTTTAAACAAGGTTTACAGTAACATGTTAACAGCAATGAATCCTAATAAATAAAGTATGTCCGGAAATCACCCAAGTGAATTAAGTCCTAGGCAGAGGATGATAAACATGATGTATTTAGTCCTAACAGCTCTGTTAGCATTAAATGTATCTAAGGAGGTTTTGGATTCGTTTTTTGAGGTTAATAAAGGTGTTGTTAGAACTACTAATAATTTTAGTGACAAGAATAATGAAACTTATGTTGAATTTACAGCTGCTGCAGAATTAAATCCAGTTAAAGCAGGGCCTTGGAGAGATAAAGCCTTAGAAGTTAAGAAGCGAGCTAGTCGGCTTAATATGTATTTGCAAGAGATGAAATATGATTTAGTATATCAAGTAGATGGAGCAGTTTTTTTAGACCAATATTTAGACGCCAATGAAGATGAGATTCAAGAGAATAAAAGAATTATTCCTTTTAGTGAATTATCGGATATTGATAAGAATAAAAATATTGCTTGGTTATATGATAAATCAAATAGAGATGCTTCAGGAGAATTATTTGTAACTGGATTGTCGAAAAGAGCACGTGAACTTAAAAACAGAATTCATGAATATAAAGAATTCCTTCTTGAAATGTCTGAAGGTAATGAAGTGTTACAACTTAGCTTAAATAATACATTATCTACTCCAGATAAGGCAGGCAAAAGTGGTGTCGGCGGTCAAGATTGGGAAACTTATAATTTTGTGGATATGCCTGCTGTTGGTGCTTTAACTTTGCTTTCTAAAATGCAATCTGATATTCGTAATACAGAGGCAGATGTCATTAAATTATTAAAAGAAAATATTGATGCAGGTTCCTTAAAATTTACTAGTGCAGAAGCAATACAAATCCCACAATCAAGTTTTGTTTTACGAGGAGATTCGTTTCGTTCTGAAATATTTATTTCAGCCAAAGACACTACTCAAGATCCAGTTATATATGTAGGAGAATATGATTCTCTAGGCTCTGGCAAATATGAAATGACTGGAGAATACGAGGTAGTCAGAGTAGTGAATGGTAAAGGACTATTTGCTAAAAAGGCAATTAGGGAAGGATTACAGAAATGGGGTGGACTTATTATGATGAAAACTGAAACAGGAACAAAAAAATACCCATTCAGAGGGAGTTATCTTGTTGCGAATAAAAGTGCAGTTATATCTCCTGTTAATATGAATATTTTGTATTTAGAAGTTGATAATCCTCTTAAAATATCAGTTCCTGGATTTGCTGTAACAGATATTACACCTTCAATTACAAATGGTAGGCTTAGTACAGCAAAAAAGTCTACTGGAGAATATATCGCAAGGCCATCAAAGAAAGGGAAAGCAATTGTTTCATTATATGCACAGGTTGAAGGTAATCGTACGAAAATGGGGGAAATGGAATTTAGGGTTAAAGAAGTTCCTCCACCTAAGCCTTATATACAGTTTACTATTGAGACTGGAGGGATGAAGGTTATTGATAAAATGAAGATGGTAAATGCAGGAGGTATATTAGCGCAATTAAAAGATTTTGATTTTAAAGGAGTTAGATATACTGTAACTTCTTTTAGACTTTCTGGGATTTATAAGGGAGAACAGCAAAAAGCTGAAGCAAAGGGCCCTCAATTTACTAGTAAGATGGAAGGAATTATTAAAAATACTAAATCAGGAAATACTATAACAATCTATGATATTAAAGCAAGAAGAATTGATGCGAAAAATACTCGTGAACGTTCTTTAGATCCTTTAGTTCTAGAAATAAAATAATTAAATTATGAAAAAAATAATCATATTGTTTACAGCAACATTATTTTTTAGTGTGCATGTACAATCTCAAAGTGTATTGAGTACTAAAGAAATGAATAATATTTATCCAAAAGAACATTTCCCTAACAAGAAAGTACAAACTTATCCTAGTTTACGTGAAGCAGATGTCATGTGGTCACGAACTATCTGGAGAGAGATTGATTTAAGCGAAAAAATAAATCATCCATTTTATTATCCAGAGAATGATGGTGTTGGTCATACAATAAATGACAGACAAAGTTTAATAGATGTAATTTATACTGCAATTACTGCTGGAGAATTGACCGCCTATGGGAATGCAGCTATGGATGATGAGTTTAGAGAAGAAATGACTCAGGATGAAATCAAAAAAATTGGTGGAGCTAAAGAAGAAATTATCGAAGTGATAGATTGGGATGCTGTAGCTGAAGGTGCGGACCCAGACGAGGCGAAAACAACTAAGCTTAATAAAGTGGCATTTAACAGAAATAGTGTAAAAAAATGGAGAGTAAAAGAGATATGGTACTTTGACAAACAAGCTTCTGTTATGGGTGTAAGAATAATTGGGTTATGCCCATTACAAGAAGGAAAAGATGAAGTTACTGGAAGATTAGATGGCTCATATAATCCTTTGTTTTGGGTGAGATTCCCTGAGGCAAGATCAATTCTTGTAAATGCCGAAGCATTCAATTTAATGAAGAATGATGCAGAAAGAAGAACTTATGATGATATTTTTTGGAAAAGAATGTTTAATAGTACTATTGTTAAAGAGGCGAATGTAATGGATCGTAAAATTAGTGAATATATGATTGGCTTGGATGCACTTTTAGAATCAGAAAGAGTTAAAGCAGAAATATTCAATATTGAGCATGATCTCTGGGAGTATTAATTTAATTTTTAAAAAAGATATATCTTTTAGCCCCTTTTCTCGGGGCTTTTTTTATTATAATTAAGTTTTGATAAATAAACATAAAATAGCTATTATTGGATTAGGTTATGTCGGTTTACCTTTAGCTGTTATCTTTTCACGTAAATATAAGATTATTGGTTTTGATATTAATAACGAGAGAGTTGATCAATTAAAGCAGGGGAAAGATATTAATAATGAGGTTTTATCTAGTGATATAATCTCTCAATCTATTATATATACATCAAATTTAAAGAGAGTAAAATCGTGTAATATTTTTATTATTACCGTTCCTACTCCTCTTGGGAATAATAAAAAGCCAGATCTTTCAATTCTTTTTGAAACAACTAAGATGATCGCCTCTTGTTTATGCAGAAATGATATTGTTATTTATGAATCAACTGTTTATCCTGGAGTCACTGAGGAAGAATGCGTTCCTATTCTTGAAGAGATATCAAAATTAGTTTACAATAAAGATTTTTTTTGTGGATATAGTCCCGAAAGGATAAGCCCTGGTCAGAATCAAAAAAAGATTGAAGATATAGTAAAATTAGTAAGTGGATCTAATTCTAAAACAACTACACTAATAGATAAATTATATAAATCAGTAATTCAAGAAGGGACATATAGAACATCATCTATAAAAATAGCAGAAGCTTCTAAGCTAGTAGAAAATACTCAGCGTGATGTAAATATTGCTCTTATAAATGAGCTAGCAATGATGTTTGATGTGATGAATATTAATTCGTCAGAAGTTTTTGAGGCAGCAGAAACTAAATGGAATTTTATAGAGTATAAACCTGGTTTAGTTGGAGGGCACTGCATAGGTGTTGATCCATATTACCTCACTTATAAATCAGAGAAGATTGGTTTCAAGCCAACTTTAATATTGAATTCAAGACAAATTAATAATAGTATCCCATTCTTCATTGTAGATAAAACAATTAAATTTCTTGTTAAATATAATAAACCAATAAAGAATGCAACTATCCTAATTTTAGGATATACATTTAAAGAAGACTGTTCTGATACTAGAAATACTAAAATCAAAGTAATTATTGAGGGTTTGGAAGAATACTGTTGTAAAATATATGTTTATGACCCATTAATTAGAAAAAATCATACTAATTTTATCAAAAATCCGTTTAATCAAGATAAAAAATATGATGCGATTATTGTTGCGGTTTCGCATCAAGATTTTTTTAAATACAAGAAGCGAGATTATGAGAAAATATCAAATGGGAAATTGATACTTTTAGATATAAAAGGTATAGTCAAAAATGCAACTTGGAAATTTTAATATGATATATTTATAATAAAAATAAAATACTATGACAGAAGAGCTAAATACAAATGCATTATTTTCAGATTTAATACGTTTCTTAAGAAGAAACAAGAGGATATTAATCATTTTTACACTTTTTGGGGTATTATCTGCTGTGATATTTCAAACATTCAAAAAACAATATTACACTACTAAGGCAATTTGCACTTCATATATTAGCGAATATGAACGTACACCCTCATATAGAGAATTAAAACAAAGAACAGCAGTTGATTTAATTAATCATTTACAAATCAATATTGAAAATAAAGAGTATTTACAGCTTGCAGAGGCTTTAGATGTTAATATAGATATAGCTAATAATGTCAAGTATATTCATTGTGAGTTATTGTATCAAAAAAACATGAAAGAAGAATATTTAACCACAAATAAATTTGAAATTGAGTTAGAGGTATATGATAATTCCAGCATTCTTGATATACAGAAAGGATTACAGAATTATTTTATTAATAATGAATATGTTAAAAGGCATTATGAATTATTCAAAGAATCAAATCAGATTATGATAGAAGAAATTAATAAAGAAATAGAGAGGTTAATTACTGTTCGTAGTATTGGAGCGAAGAACGGTGTTGATATTAGTTCTATTAATATTGGAGTATCTAATAATATAGCTTCACAAATTGGTAATCAGATTATTGCTTTATCGGAATTAAAGGAAGAACTGAGAGTGCAAGCTAAATTAGGATATCCTTTGGTTTATGTACAAAAATTTGCAAAAGTTAATAAAACAGAATCTGATATTTCGATTTTGAGTTTAATATTAGGAATAATTAGTTTTGTTATTGGAATAATATTTTCATTTATTCAAGAGGTAGATAAATAAATTATGAATATAGGCGTTTTTGGTTCTGGATATGTTGGTTTAGTTGCAGCAGCTTGTTTTGCAGAAATGGGCAATAAAGTTGTATGTATAGATATAGATTATCAAAAGATTGACAATTTAAAAGAAGGTCTTGTTCCTATCTATGAGCCAGGTCTAGATATCTTAGTAAAAGACAATATTCAAAAAGGAACACTTTCTTTTACAACTGATATTAATGAAATACTTAATGATTCCGATATTGTGTTTATTGCAGTTGGAACACCAATGGGAGAAGATGGCAGTGCAGATTTAAGTTATGTTTTGCAAGTTGCACGAGAGATTGGAGAAAATATAACCAGATCTTTAATTATTGTGAACAAATCAACTGTTCCTGTAGGAACTGCTGATAAAGTGAGAGAAACTATACAGAATGAACTTAATAAACGAAAGAATAATATTGAGTTTGATGTTGCTTCTAATCCAGAGTTTTTGAAAGAAGGTGTTGCTATACAAGATTTTATGCATCCAGACAGAGTAGTCGTAGGTTCAAATAATATAAAAACAATAGAGTTTATGAAGGTTTTATATGCTCCATTTACTCGTACTCATGACCGTTTTATAGGTATGGATATTCGTTCTGCAGAAATGACAAAATATGCAGCGAATGCTATGTTAGCTACTAAAATTTCATTTATTAATGAGATTGCAAATATTTGTGAACATGTAGGAGCAGATATTAATCAAGTTCGTATTGGTATTGGCTCTGATAGTCGGATAGGATATCAGTTTATTTATCCTGGGTGCGGATATGGAGGAAGTTGTTTCCCAAAAGATGTACAAGCATTGATAAATATCGCAAATAGTAACGGATATAATCCTAAGCTAATAAGCTCTGTAGAGAAAGTAAATAAATTACAGAAAGATATTTTGTTTCTAAAATTAACTAGTCAGTTAGGAGTTGATTTGACTGGCAAAAAAGTTGCAGTGTGGGGACTTTCTTTTAAACCTGAAACTGATGATATGAGAGAAGCTCCTTCAATTAATCTTATTAAATCAATTATCAATGCAGGAGGGGAGGTGCATGCTTATGATCCAAAAGCAATTCAAGAGGCAAAATTTTATCTAGAAGGTTTTTCAGTTAATTATCATAATGATAAATATCTTGCTCTTGATGAGGCTGATGCTTTAATCTTAGTAACAGAATGGAAAGAATTTAGAAGTCCAGACTTTGAATTAATGAAATTAAAAATGAAAGGAAATCTTTTTATAGATGGAAGAAACCAATTTAAGCATGATTTTATTGTAAGTAAAGGATTCTATTATATGCAGATTGGGGTAAAAGCATAGTATATGTCTGTAAGAAGCATATTCTTTTCTCAATCTGTTACAGATTTTCTTTATATGTTTTTCTCAAATACTTTCCAAAAAGTACTTGGTTTAATAAGAGAACTAATTATTGCTTTCTTTCTTGGGTCTTCAATTTTGTATGCAAACTTCTTATTATTGAGAGTTGTAGCAGATTTCTTTTCTCAAATAACAGCAGGTAACGCACTAAGGGCAAATTTACTTCCGAAATTTACAAAACTATATCAAAAACACAAGAAGGTGTCATTAGACCAAATATTTGTGTTCTCTAAAAGAAATTCAATTTATTTATTTTTTATAAGTCAGATTATTCAGTTAGCAGTTATTTTTTATCTTAATATTCAAGACAATCTACTTTTTTTTGCTCTATCTCTAATACTGAGTCTTAGTATTTGTTTTAATTTTATTAACACCATATTTCTTACAATTATTCAAGCAAGAGGACTGTTCTTAAAATATTCTTATGCTTCTTTAACTAATTCCTTAGTATTCACTTTGGTTATTTACCCATTAATAAGTATTATTTCTATTATTGGTTTGGCAACAAGTAGACTGATAGGAATATTTAGTATGAGCTTCGCTTTTGTAAGACCTATGCAAAATGAGAATATAGGAACTAAAATTAAATTAGAGCATTCTGATTTTAATTTCCCAACTCTTGTATTAGGTAATTTTGCAAATATTATTCTTATTTCTTCTAGATTTGTTTCTGGTTCTGATGGTTCTAATAGTATTACTTTTTTTATGTATGCTGTTGTAATTCTTAATGCATTATTAACTGCAGTTATTGGTAATGTAAGTACAATATTACTTAGAAATATATCAATTAAGAAGAATACAAGATTAATAATTTATTCTTTATTAGTTTCTTTTTTTGTAGGAGTAGCAATGATGATTGGCTTACATTTTTTTAGTTATGATATCATTAAATTTGTATATTTAAGAGGGGCATTTAATCTTTCTGATGTACAACAAACATCAGTATATTTATCTCAGTTGAGTTTTAGTTTTTTATTGCTTTTTATAGCGACAATATTATTTCAGCCTTTTTTAAGTTTGCCTATTGTAGAGACTAAAGAGATTAGATTTAAATTAGCAATTACATTTATTTTAGCACTTTTATTTTTTGTCTGCATAGTATTTTTTATCAGTTTCTCACCAAAAACAAAAGCATTAGTTGTTATGTATTCTTCTTCATTTACTGCTCTTGTTTTAGCATGTTATTCGTATATTAAATATCTTAATAATGAAAAGTAAGAGAAGTGTCTTATATTGGGTGTTTATGCTTGCTTCTTGTGCTTTATTATCAATAGGGAGAGTGTATGACGAAAGGCTTGTTATTATGAATATCAATCTACCAGTGCTTATCAGTATTGTTTTTGCAGTTTTATTTATAATGATATTACTTTCTATTAAAAAAGTAGTGTTTTCAAAATCTAAAGTGCTGTTCTATATATTTTATTTATCAATATTAATAACTACTCCTATTTTATGGCTTGTGTTCGATGTTACTAAATTTGGTTTCGATAAATTTTTTAATTTTCTTCTTATTATAGTCCCAATATCAATAGTAATAATTGAGAAATATGACAGGAAAGATGTAGTAAATATAATTTATATTTTATTAGGTATAAGTTTTTTTTTAGCACTTCTCTCTTTGTTAGGCTTATCTCTTTCTGAAAGAATTGATGGACGAACAGCTATTCTAGGTGGAGGGCCAATAGTATTTTCTCGTTGGATGGGATTTGGAATTATTTCTTTGTTTTTCTTACCTTCTAGAATTAATATTATATATAAATATATTCTCATCGTCATTCTCTTTGTTTTGGCGTTATCAAGTGGAAGTAGAGGTCCAATCTTGGCTCTTTTCCTTACAGGTTTAGTATATATACTATTCAATTTTAACAAAGTATTTTTTAGAATAAGTTTAGTGCTTTGTTTTATAATACCAATTTTATTATTTACAGGATTAGGAAAAGATTTATCAAATGTTGGTAAATTTGACAGGGTTTTTATGAATATTTCGAAAAAGGGAGGGAGTAGTCAATCGCTTATTACAAGAACAGATTTTGCAATTGGTTCTTTTATTCTCTTGCAAAACTATCCTTTAGGAGTAGGTCCTGGGAATTGGCAAATAGTATCTAATAAACTCCGCCCCACTCATTTAATGTCATTAGAATACCCTCATAATTTATTATTAGAGGTTGCTTGTGAATATGGGATACAGACACTCATATTGATATTGTTATTATTGACTCATGTATTTTATCTAAGTTATAATAAGATGTTAAAATATAGAGCAGAAAACTCTTCCTTATATCCTTTATTATTTTATTTATTTATATTTTTTATATTAAATTCCTTAGTTAGTGGTATGTTAAATGATTCTAGATTACTTTTTGTAATTATTTCATGCATTCTTATACATCAACCTTTAATTACAAAACGGACTAATTAATATCTGCATTATAGTAATATGTTCAATAATTCTTATTTTCTTTGTTATATTTTAATATATTATATAATATGTTGATCGTTTGTAATGGTATATTTAAGTCCGGTTCAAGTTGGCTTCATGCGATTATTCTTGAAATTTTAAGAATCAATAAGATTAAACTTTCTGAAGTGCCAATAATCTATACTAATAATGTGAATTCTCCAACAACAATTATAGAAAGCAAATTGGCTAAATTCTTAGAGGAGGAAGACTATATTAATAGACATTATATTACTAAGTCACATTATTATCTTAAAAAAACCATTGCAAAAAGTTATGATTTGAATGTACACTTCCTATTTGTAGAGAGGGATGTAAGAGATGCTATTGTTTCACATTACCACCATCTAAAAAAGAAATATGTATCTATCTTAGGATTCCGAATGTATTACTTTTTTATTGGACGATTAAAAGCGTTTGAGATAGTGAATTTTAATAGAAGGTATAAGAAAGCTTTTGGAGAAGATAATTTTTTTAAATATTCAGAAATGAAGAATGATTTTGAATCAATAGTATTAAAGGTAGCGACTATTTTAAATTTAAAAAGACTTTCCAAAGAAGAGATTCTTATTATAAAGAATAACACATCAATTGGAAAAATGAGAAGTGATTTAGTAGCAGGTAAATTAAAATATTATTCAACAGTGTCTAAGGATAGAGAAGATTTGATTAGGAAAGGCATGGTAGGAGATTGGGTTAATTATTTTTCTAAAAGACAAGCAAAAGACATCAAGAAAATAGAAGCATTTAGAGTCTCATTTATTTTAAGAGTAGTTTATTTAATTGTTTTTACTTTAAGGCGAAGATTATTTAGAATAGAGTAGTATGATAGAATGGAGAAAATACAACAATGCATTAATACCTGATCAGCCACCACATGTTGAATCATATGTGGATGAGAAATTTTTACATCAAAAGATAAAAGAAGAGAATGTATATTTTGCAAGATGGACATCTAATTTTGATTGCAAAAGAGAGACTAATTTCTGGTATATTATATGTGATAAGTTTACACCATTAGAGAACCTAAGTTTAAACACTAGGAGTAAGATTAAGAGAGGGTTAAAAAAATGTATTGTTAGAAACATCTCAAGACAGGAGTTAATAACACAAGGATATTTAACATATTATAAAGCTTTTGACAGATACAATACTTTTCAGAAACCAGATGATAAAAAAAAGTTTATAAAAAATATTAACTCTTTAAGTAATAATTGGGATTTCTGGGGTGTGTTTTTTAAAGATAGATTAGTTGGGTATAGTTTAAATTTAGTAAAAGATAATTCTTGTGATTATTCCATCATCAAGTTCCATCCTGATTATCTTAAATATTATTCTAGTTATTGTCTATTTTATTCAATGAATAAGTTTTATTTAGATGAACAAAAATTCAAATATGTAAATGATGGTGCTAGAAGTATTTCTCATGATACAGATATTCAAGGCTATTTGATTAGTAAATTTAATTTCCGAAAAGCTTATTGCAAGTTACACATTATTTATTCACAACGAATTGCATTTTTTATTTCTTTTATTTATTTTTTTAGAAATATATTCTTAAAATTTGAGAATTCATTTTTAATAAAAGTAAATACTTTAATCAGGCAAGAAATCATTAGGAAAGAGCATGTCCCTAATTGGAGAATTTATAATGGAGCAATAATTCCTAAAATTCCACCACATCTAAATATAGTAGACTCGTTAGATATCATTAAAAAAATGATTCAAAATAGTGGAGTTTATTTCGCAAGGTGGACGTCAGATTTTGATTGTAAAAAAGAAACAGAATTTTGGTATATTATCAAGGATAATTTTAATGGCATCGAAGAGTATAGTGCCAGCACTAGAAAAAGTATAAGAAAAGGCTTGAAAAACGTAAATGTCAGTATGATTTCTAAGAATAAACTTATAAAAAGCGGATATGAAGTATATTATAAAGCTTTTGAAAGATATAAAACACATTCTTTAATAAAATCAGAATTAGAATTTAGAAATGAGATTATTGGATTTGATTCGAGTTGGGATATTTGGGGTGTTTTTACGAAAGAAGGTAAAATGATTGGATTCAGCCAAAATAAAATTGAAGAAGAATATTGTAATTTTTCTACAACTAAATTTCATCCAGATTATTTAAAACTTAGAACAAGTGATGTTTTGTTTTATTTAATGACAGACTATTATCTTAATAATTTAAATTTAAAGTATGTGACTGGAGGGACGAGGAGTATGTCGCACGATACAAATATTCAGAAAGAATATATCAGAAAGTTCAAATACAGAAGAGCATATTGCAAATTAAATGTTATATATTCTCCTATAATTAAGGTTTTGGTAAATTGTATATTTCCAATAAGAGATATTTTTTATATATTTAATACAAAACTTACTTCTAAAATTCAAACTTTAATAGAACATGAAAAAATAAGGAGAAGTTATGGCAAATAAACAAAAAAAATATTGGTTTTATAATAAAGATAAATTAAACTTAATTGAGATTGATGATAAGTTCAAGTATTTCTTTTTTAAACCAACTTTATTTAATTTAAAATTACATAAAGGTTCAGTAAAACTGTATTTATTTTGGTATATATTTTCTTTAGGAAGATATAGGATATTCTATATTCTTGAAAAAGAATCTAATAATATTGCTCATTACTCTAATATTCTACCTAAGATTTTTAAATATGATTTCATGAAGAATGATGATTGGTATATTGCAAATTGTTATACCGATGCAGAATATAGAGGATGTAGATTATATCCTTTTGCTTTATATTTTATTGGTAAATCATTTGATCATTATATAGTAGTTTGGGGGGGAGTTCGTGAAGATAATATTGCTAGCATAAAAGGATTGGTAAGAGCAGGTTATAAGAAAGTGTCAGATGGGTATAAAAGTAAATTTTTTGGAATTTATCGTGTAAATGAATAATCTAGTATCTATAATAACACCTTCTTATAATTCTTCAAGATTTATTGTGCGGTGCGCTGATTCTGTTTTAGCTCAAACGTATAGAAATTGGGAAATGATTATAATTGATGATTGTTCAGTTGATAATACTAAGGATAAGATTGAAACTTTAGTTAAGCTAGATGAACGAATTAAGACAATTTATTTAAAAAAGAATGTTGGTCCAGCTCAAGCAAGGAATGAGGGGCTTAAGATAGCTCGAGGAAGATATATTTCATTCTTAGATTCTGATGATTTATGGTATTCTAATAAACTAGAGACACAAGTTGCTTTTATGAATGAAAGAAATATTGCATTTTCTTTTTCTAATTATGAGACAATATCAAAAGATGGAAAGCAAATACTTAGAACAATAAAAGTCCCACAAAAGATCGATTATGATGCATATCTAAAAAACACAATAATAGGTTGCTTAACGGTTATGATTAACAAAGAAAAGACGGGATATTTTGAAATGCCAAATATTCGATCTTCTCATGATATGGCATTATGGCTTGAAATTATGAAAAGAGGGTTTGATGCTTATGGGTTAAATCAAAATTTAGCTCAATACAGAATATTAGAAGATTCTAATACATCTAATAAATTACAGGCAGCTAAGGAAGTTTGGTTTTTGTATAGAAATATCGAAAAATTAAGTTTTACATATAGTATAGTTTGTTTTGCAGGATATATTTTTAATGCAATTAGAAAAAGAGTATGACAAAAAAAAGAGTTTTTGATTTTATATGTTCTATAATAGGTTTGATAGTTTTCTTTCCAATGTTTATTCTTATATCTATATTAATATCTTTAGACTCAAAGGGGCCTGTACTATTCAAGCAAAAAAGAGTCGGTAAGAATGGAGGGTTATTCACATTAATAAAATTTAGATCTATGGTTATCAATCACCAAGATAATAATACTATTTCTGTACAGGGGGATCCTAGAATTACTAAAATTGGAATATTTTTAAGAAAATATAAATTAGATGAACTACCAGAACTCTGGAATGTTGTAAAAGGAGATATGAGTTTAGTTGGTCCACGACCCGACATCTCAGGTTATGCAGACAAATTAGTTGGTCAAGACAGGAATATATTGAAATTAAGGCCTGGAATTACTGGAGAAGCTACTTTAAAGTATGCAAATGAAGAAGAGATTCTTGCCAAACAAGAGAATCCTAAGAAATATAATGATGAAATAATCTTCCCTGATAAGATTAAAATCAATTTAGAATATTATAATCATCAATCACTTTGGTTAGACATTAAGATTATCTTTGCAACAATATTCAGAAGAATTTATTAGTGAGTAATAAGAAAAAGATATTATTATCGCCTCCGCATATGGGAGGTAAAGAACATGCTTATATTCAAGAAGCATTTGAATCTAATTGGATTGCTCCAGTTGGACCACACATTACTTCTTTTGAAAAAGAATTGTCAAGGATATGTAATGATAGTTCAGTAGCAGTATTGAATAGCGGAACATCAGCTATTCATTTAGCTTTAATCTTACTTGGAGTTACTCATGGAGATGAGGTTATATGCTCAAGTTTTACTTTTGTAGCTTCTGTAAACCCAATTATGTATCAAGGGGCAAACCCTGTATTTATTGATAGTGAAGAAGATACATGGAATATGTGTCCAGATTTGTTAGAAATTGCTATTAAAGATAGAATACAAAAAGGAAAATCTGTAAAGGCTATAATATTAGTACATGTTTATGGTATGCCAGCCAAAATAAAAGATATTATCAAGATTGCAAATAAGTATAATATTCCTATTATTGAAGATGCTGCTGAGGCTTTAGGATCTACTTATGATGGCCAGCAATTGGGCACTTTTGGAAAATTTGGTATATTTTCTTTTAATGGTAATAAAATAATTACAACCTCAGGAGGAGGGGCATTACTATCAAAAGACCATAAATTAATTGATAAAGCAAAATTTTTAGCAACTCAAGCAAGAGATGAGAAGCCATATTATCAGCATTCAGAAATCGGATATAATTATCGTATGAGTAATATATGTGCTGGTATTGGACTTGGTCAGTTAGAGATTCTGAGAGATAGAGTTCATAAGAGAAGAGAAATATTCAATTTTTACAGAAATACACTTAATAAATTTAATAACATTTTATTAAATAACGAGCCTAATAAATCTTTTTCGAATAGATGGCTCACAACTATACTTTTTTCTAAAGAATCCACAATAGATAAGGAACAAATTCGTTTACATCTAGAAAAGAAAAATATTGAGGCAAGATCATTATGGAAACCAATGCATTTACAACCAGTCTTTAATAAATATAAGATGTTTGGCGGAGAAGTTTCAGAAAAGTTATTTGATAGAGGTCTTTGTTTACCATCCGGTTCTGCTATGAACGAAAAGGATATTTCTAGAGTGACACATGAAATAAAAAGTTTATATGAGAAATAGACTAATCAATTTATCTAGAATTAGAAAGCAGGCCCTAATGCTTATAATGGATGAAATCACACTTCTTTTGTCACTATTTCTTGCTTTTATATTGAGATTAGGAGATCTTTTACCTGATTATATATATGCTAGTTGGTGGTTATTTGTTGCTATACCAGTAATCACTACTCCATTGTTTATTAAATTCGGTCTTTATAGATCTGTTTTGAAATACTTAGGGGCAAGAACAGTAACTGCAACTATTCAGTCAATTTCAATAAGCTGTTTAGTCATTGGTTTTTTTATGATGTTTTTTCGAGAAGAAACGATTCAGGGTCAAGCTTCGTTACCAAGATCTATATTAGCTATTTTCTGGTTTGTTTCAAATGTAACAATCATTACTTCTCGTTTTTTAATTCAGGGCATATTATATTCTTGGGAAAATTTGGCAACTGGGAAAAGAAAAACAATTATTTATGGAGCAGGAAGCGCTGGCATACAAATACTGGAGAGCTTAAAGAAAAACGATACATATTTACCTATTGCATTTATTGATGATGACAAGACTAAACACGGTACAATTATTAGATCTCTTGAAGTTTTTCCTATGACTATGATTAATGATTTAGTTAAGAGAAAGAAAGTTAAAGAATTATTTTTTGCTATGCCATCTGTAGATCAAATACATAGAAAAGAAATATTAAAAAAGTTAACTAATTATCCAATTGAAGTTAAATTATTACCAACGATAGATGATATAGAAAACGGAGATATCTTACTTGACCAAATAAAGGATGTTGATGTGGGAGATATTTTAGGTAGAGAAATTGTAAAGCCTAAAATGAAATTATTAAGAAGAAATATAGAAGATAAAAATATATTAATCACTGGAGGCGGAGGAAGTATAGGTGCTGAGCTCTCTAGACAAATAAAAAAACTTAACCCAAATAAAATAGTTTTATTTGATAATTCTGAATATAATTTATACTCTATACATCACGAGCTTACAATTACAAATGGTATAGAAGTGGTTCCAGTTTTAGCAACAGTTACAAATTCAAGCCAGGTAAATAATGTTATTAAACAATATAATATCCATACTATATATCATGCGGCAGCTTACAAGCATGTTCCAATGGTAGAAAGAAATGTTGTTTCTGGAGTTTATAATAATGTAATAGGAACCTATAATCTAGCAGAATCTGCATTTGAAAACGATGTTGAAAATATGGTCCTAATTAGTACAGACAAAGCAGTACGACCAACTAATGTTATGGGAGCTTCTAAACGTTTTTCAGAATTAATTTTACAAGCATTTGCTGATGCAAAATCTAGAACATGTTTTTCAATGGTTCGTTTTGGAAATGTAATTGATTCTGCAGGATCTGTAGTTCCACTTTTTAGAAAGCAAATTAAAAAAGGAGGCCCAGTTACTGTTACTCATAGAAATATAACACGTTATTTTATGTCCATACCTGAGGCAGTCCAATTAGTTTTACAGGCGGGTGCAATGGCTAAAGGTGGGGATGTTTTTGTTTTAGATATGGGAGAGCCTATTAAGATATTAGATCTTGCTTATAAAATGATTCATTTAAGTGGTTTAACTCCTATTGATCATGAAAACCCAGACGGAGATATTAAAATTAAATTTACAGGATTACGAGCTGGAGAGAAGCTATATGAAGAATTATTAATCGGTAATAATGTTGTTCAATCGGAACATCTTAGAATTATGCAAGCTAGGGAAGACAAATTATCTATGAGTACTATTCTTAAGTGTATAAAAATCATTAAAGAGGCACGTGATTTACAGAAAGAGGCAATTATTAAGCAATTGTTATTAGAACATGTTTCTGGTTACTCAACAGATTTAACAGATCAAGATTAAACTTTATAATATGAATATTATTATTATAGGAGCAGGGACATTTGGCACAGCCATTGCTAATGAGTTACTATTCAATGAAAGAAACAAAGTTGTTTTATATTCTGATAATATAAAGAAGGTTGATGAAATAAATAGTTTAAATACTAATAAGAGCTATTTTCCTAATAAAGTACTGCACCATAAGATAAGAGCAAGCACAGACATATCAGTTTTTGATTCTGCAAATATTATATTTATAGCATTACCATCTTCATTGATTAAATCAAGAATTAAAAAAATAAAAAATTGTTTATCACGAGAAGTACTTATTGTGAATCTTTCCAAGGGGATATTTAAAAATGGTATTACTATTGTTGAATATTTAAAAAAATATTTACAAACTTCTAATGTTATTACTCTTAAGGGACCTTCTTTTGCTAGTGAGATTTTGGAGCATTCTGATACTTTATTAACATTAGGATATACACATCAGACACATTTTAAAGCCATACAAAATATTTTTCAAAACACGTGTATTCATATAGATTCTACTGAAGATATTAAAGGCGTTGAATTACTTAGTGTTTTAAAGAATATTTATGCATTGTTAATGGGAATTATTGACGCAAAATATAATTCTCCTAATACTCGTTTTATGTTTCTGACAAAAGCGTTTTCTGAGATGAGATTGTTATTAATTCAGTTAGGAGGTAAAGAAGCCACTTTATTGTTAGGGTGTGGTTTTGGGGACTTGTGCCTAACATCTCTAAACGATTTGAGTCGAAATCGTACTTTAGGTTTATTTATTGGAAAAGGATTCTTTAACACAAATAATGAGCAACATGTTGTTGTTTTAGAAGGGCTTAATGCTATAAGAATGATAAAATCATTAAGTCTAGACATAACAAAAGATTTACCTCTATTAAATTCTCTTTATAATTTCTTAAATAATGATACGAAAAGAATTAATATTGATTTTGATAATTTATTAGAGTGATTAAGTTATATTTATTCGTAAAAAGTTTGATATTTCAACCTTTTTTACTTTCTAAAATCTTAATTTTGGATAAATCGTAGTTATATTTTTAATTCATGGATTGTAGTTTAAGTTATCAAGAACCTAAGTTAGTTGCAGAAATTGGTTGTAACCATAAAGGTGATATTAATATTGCCAAAGAATTGATACAAGTAGCTTCAGAGGCAAAAGTTAAGGTAGTTAAATTCCAAAAGAGAAATAATAAAGAATTATTAACAGACAAACAATATAATACGCCGCATCCAAATCCTATTCATTCTTACGGGAGGACATATGGTGAGCATAGAGAGTTTCTGGAGTTTAATCTTAATCAACATAGAGAACTTAAAGAATATGCGGAAAGTTTAAACTTAGTTTACTCTAGCTCTGTTTGGGATATAACATCAGCAAGAGAAATAGTTTCTTTATCTCCTAAATTAATTAAAGTGCCTTCAGCCTGCAATACTCATTTTGACATGCTAAAAGTACTAAGAGATGATTATAAAGGAGAAGTGCATATTTCTTTAGGAATGACTACACAAGAAGAAGAAGATATGATTCTTTCTTTTTTTGAAAAAACTACACAAGCAGATAGATTGATAATATATTCGTGCACATCTGGATATCCTGTCCCTTTTGAAGATGTATGTATATTGGAAATATCTAGAATTAAAGATAAATTTCAGAAGAGGGTTAAGGCAATTGGCTTTTCAGGTCATCATTTAGGAATTGCTGTGGATATTGCTGCTTACACTCTTGGAGCTTCTTGGTTAGAACGTCATTTCACTTTAGATAGAACTTGGAAGGGAACTGATCATGCTGCTTCTCTTGAACCTACAGGTTTAAGAAAATTAAGTAGAGACCTTAAAGCTACTTATAGAGTTTTAAATTATAAGAGTATAGATGTTTTAGATATTGAAAGGGTACAAAGACACAAATTAAAATATCGAAAGAAATAAGTTTCTCTATTGACAATGATAATTCATAAAAAAGACAGAAAACAGTTAACTTCTAATTTCTTATCTCTATCTACGTTTCAAATAATAAATAGTTTAATTCCTTTAATAACCCTACCTTATTTATTAAGAATATTAGGTGTTAATTATTTTGGACTAATTGTATTTGCTCAGTCATTTATAATGTTTTTTAATATAATTACAGATTATGGATTTAATTTCTCTGCAACCAGAGAAATAGCTAAAAACATAAATAATAAGGAGAAAGTATCACTTATTTTTTCAACAGTAATGTTTATAAAATTAATTCTTTTCTTTCTTTCATTTCTTCTACTTTCTATCATCATATTTTCTTTTAACCACTTCAGATCTGATTGGTTAATATATTATCTGACTTTTGGAATCGTATTCGGACAAACATTATTTCCAATATGGTTTTTTCAAGGGATCGAAAAAATGCGGCATATAGCAGTGTTAAATTTTGTAGCTAAAACATTTTTCTTGTTTGCTATCTTTTTGTTTATTCATAAAGAATCAGATTATATCTATGTCCCATTAATAAACTCTGCAGGATTTATAATCTCCGGTATCCTTGGATTATTACTTGCTTTCAGGACGTACAAAATTAAGATACTTATTCCTGATTTTACCTACACAAAACATCTTTTTTATGAAAGTACATATTTATTCATATCATCTTTATCAACATCGCTTTTTTCAACTACAACTAATTTTTTACTAGGAATTATGACAAATAATCATATTCTTGGAATATATGCTGCTATGGAAAAAATAATTTTGGGGGTTAAAGGATTATTCGGACCTCTTCTTCAGACACTTTTCCCATGGGTTTCAAAAAAAGAGAATAAAGAGATACATCGTTTGATAAAAAGGATGATTGTATATGCTTTTATAATTGGATCCTCTGCATTTATGTTCTTATTTGTTTTTTCGGAGGATATAATAAATATTCTTTATTCATCTTCTGATATTATGTCGTATATAGTAGTATTTAAAATACTCACATTGGCATTAATTTTAGCTCCATTAGGGTTATTATTTACTTCTTTGTATTTAACTGCTATAAAAGCATATAAAATTAAAATGCAGATATTGATTGTGTGTGGCTTTCTTAATGTTTTAACTGTTATTGTCTTAACATATTATTATAGTATTTACGGCACTGCTTTTTCAGTATTATTAACAGAATTTATTCTTTTGTTTTTTGGTATTTTGTATTTCATTAAATTGGATAAAAGAATTTAAACTTATTTATTTTATGGTATATAATAATTATAATGTATTAAAGGGTAGGAAAATAATTATAAAATTAAAAGGAGGTCTTGGAAATCAAATGTTTCAGTATGCATTTCATATATTTTTAATTTCCAAAAATTGCAATGCTAAATTTAGAATAAGTAAGAATCCTAACAATTTTCACAATGGCATTGAGCTGGAGAAAGCATTTGGAATTACATTACCCAGAACTACTATTATTGAATTATTTAAATTAAAAATTGATTCATTCTTATTAAAATTCTTTCAAGCATCACTTTTTTTTAATAGAATAATTGAAAGTGATGATAATTGTGAATCTACACAAATAATAGATGAGATATCTAAAAATAAAAATAACTATTTAGATGGTTATTTTCAGAATGAATCATTTTTTAAGCCAGTTAAGGAGAATATCTTATCAATTTTTAAGTTTGAATCTCAACTATCTAAGAAACAGAGAAAAACTTATAATATGATCCAGTCAACAAATTCAATTTCTCTTCATGTCCGAAGAGGAGATTATTCAAATCATAAATGGAGATATGGAAAGATTGCATCTTTAGAATATTATAAGAAGTCTATAAAATATATAAGAGAAAGAGTAAAAGATCCTGTATTTTTTGTTTTTTCAGATGAATTAGAATGGTGTAAAAAGAACCTACATTATTCTTCTCTGTTTTTTGTGGATTGCACTGATTGTAATAATTCTTATCATGACATGTATCTTATGAGTCAATGTAAACACAATATTATTGCTAATAGTACATTTAGTTGGTGGGCGGCTTATCTAAATCCAAATGAAGAGAAACATATAATTAGACCAAATAAATTTGTAAATTTAGATTCTTTACATCCTAAAAATGAAATATATATTCATAATTGGATTAATATTAAATAAAAGTAAAAATAATGAATCTTAAAAAAGACACTCTATTTTCATTGCTAATTGCAAATTATAATAATGGTAAGTTTATTGCCGAAACAATTGAAAGTATTGAAAAACAGTCATACAAGAATATTGAAATTATCATTGTAGATGACGCTTCTACAGACAATTCAATCAGCATAATTAATAATTTAAGAGATTCGATTTCTAATATTAAATTATATCAGAATTTAAAAAACAAAGGATGTGGCTATACAAAAGACAGATGCGTTAAAGAAGCCGCTGGCGAGATTTGTGGTTTTGTTGATCCAGAAGATAAATTAAGTCATAATGCAATAGAATTAATGGTTTTAGAGCATAAAAAGCTGGTCAATGCAAGTATAATATTCTCAAATTACTATCATTGCAATGAAGATTTGGATATTATTAGATTAAAAAAACCAAATTTCAAAGAAGGTAAGATTAATTCCTCTCAATTGTATGATCGAATAATTAGTCATTTTTCAACTTTTAAAACCTCATCATATTTTAATACTAAAGGGATAAATATCGATCTGCCAAGAGCAGTTGATCAAGATTTATATATTAAACTAGAAGAAGTTGGAGATGTATTTTATTTAAATCAGAATTTATATTTTTATAGATACCATGAAAAAGGTATTTCAGCTTATGATAATAATTTTAAAGCATTATACTGGGATTTTATTGTCAAAAGAGAGGCTTGTATTAGAAGAGATATAGAGCAAGAAGAATTCTTTTCTAAAGAATTTGAAAAACTATCTAATATATATAAAGATTCTAAAGATTTTAGATTAGGAAATGTTCTTTTGGGTCCATGCAGACGGGTTTATTCAAGAATTTTAAAACTAAGAAATAAGTTAAAAAGATGAATATTTTGAGTATATCAACACTCTACAATAAAGGAGGAGCAGCAGATATAGCAAGGACTCTTCATGAAGGATTCAATGATAAAGGTTTTGATTCTAGCTATTTAGCAGGCTACTCAGATAGATTCTCAAGAAATGACATAAGGGATGAAAAAGTTTATTTTGCAGTTAATAAGAAAGGAATTACTACGTTTTTAAATTACTTGTCCCACAAGGTTATAGGAAAGGACTTTTTTTCCCCGAATAGTCAAATCATTGAAGATTTAATGATAAATAAAGATATAATAATATGTCACACTCTTCATTCTCACTGGTTAAATTTTGAGAATTTCTTCAGATTGCTTAAAAAAAAATCAGCTAATAAAAGAATTTTATTTGTTGCTCATGATTCATGGCATTATACAGGAAGATGTGCTATTATAAATGATTGTACTGATTGGCAAAAAGGATGCATAAAATGTGAGCATACCGATTATTATCCTTCCACTTTGTTTTCAATCTCTAAAATAGAATATCAAAAAAAGATTAATTTAATAAAATCAATTCCTAATTTAGAATTTATTTCCCCTTCTAAATGGATTTGTGAAGATTTAAAGCGAGTTTATCCAAACACTAAAGTTTCACTAGTAAGAAATGGTATCGATACATCAATCTATAATAATATAAAAATTAAAGAACCTACTAAAGATTTAGAGTTTTGTGTTTCTTGTGTAGATATCTCTCAAAATGGTAAGGTAGATTTGAATTTGATCGAGGAGATACTTAAATTAGGACTAAAGATACATTTTATTGGTAAGAATAATCCATTCCAAAGTTATCCAAATGCTATTAACCATGGATATATATCGGATAAAGACAAGTATATAGATATTTTAAGTAAAGCTGACTGCTATTTATTTACCTCAAAAATTGATTCATATGCCACTACTGTTATAGAAGCAATTTGTGCTGGCAATCTTATCATGTATACTAAATCTAAAGGAGCTTATGAAATAATGAATTCAGAAAATAAATGGCTGGGATATGAATTTATTAATCTAGAGAATTTCAAGACTGTTATTAAAAGTGATAAGTTTAAGAAAGATTTAATTAATTTAACTTTAAGAAAAAAACTTCAATATCAAGCATTTGAATTTTACAGTATTGATAGACTAGTAAAAAATTATGAGAATCTATTTTAATAATATTATTAAAAATGCCATCTAAATCTATAGAGGAATTAAATCGTGGATAAGAAATTAAGTTTTTTTTGGAGTATTCTAACTATACTTATCTTTATCACATTACATCTTAAAGTATTTTCATTACCGTTTAATCTTAATTTTGATGTTGCATTATCTTTTCTTTTGATCCCATTATGGGTTTTTTTTACATTTAATATACGTTTATTTTCTTTTAAGAGAGCTGAATTATATTTGCTAATATTTTTTCTTATTCTTCCAATTATTAATATTCATCTTAATAATTGGAGTGAATTCTTCAAAAGTTATGGGCAGTATGCAATTAGTTATTACTTAGTCTCCAGGGTAGTAAAAAAAATACCAAGAATCCAAGGTTTTACTGTTAACAGAACAATATTTGCTTTTCAAATATTTTTGGTATTTGTTACTATAGGCCAGTTTATTCTTGTTAATGTTTTTGGATTTGATGCACGTAATGTATTTGGTGAGTTGCAACTATATTATCAGCAACATGAGCTCATTTCAGGAATTCAGAGAATGAAAGCCTTCTATCTTGAGCCAAGTTATTTAGGTTTTGTTGCAATTAATATCTTTTGGGCAAGATACTATTTAGATAGGAGGAAGAGTATGTTTGGCTTTAATTTTTTGGGTACTTTAATTATTTTAATATTAGCAAATTCAGCATTTGGGTTTTTAGCGATTACTTGTATTATATTATTTGAATTATCAAGAAGTATCAAACAATACCCTGTGATTCTTGGGTTAAGCATCTTTGTAATAGCGTCTTCATTAGTATATTACTTTCAAGAGGATTTAATATCCTTCTTCAGATTAAATGAATTAGATCCTAATTCACAGAGGATTTCTTCAGGTTTATTCCGTGTATTATTGCCAATTGAGGCAATTTATCAAATGTTTCAGGATGGCTATATATTTGGACTATCTTTTGGCCAATTTGAGCAATATATTGAAAGCATGATGATTTTTAATGGACATGCAGAAACTTCAATTAGTAATAGTTTCTTTTTATTAATAGGCTATTTTGGAGTTACTGCTATTTTAATATATTCTATTATGTTGTTTATCTTTTTAAAATCAAAGAATAGAATCTTAAAATCATTTATCTTGCTCTCAATTATAAACTTAAATAATTCAGGTGCATTTATAACGTTGCAATATGTATTTGTAGCGATATTAATACCAATATTAATAATTTCATTATATGAAAGAGATATCAATAATTACAGTAGTACGTAACGACAAAAAGGGTCTAAGAAATACTTATAATAGTTTAAGAGAGTCATTGTCAGATCAGATAGAATGGGTGATAATTGATGGGAAATCTAATGATGGAACCTTAGAGGTTATTCAAGAATTACCCTCTAGTTATTTAAAATGGATTTCTGAAATAGATAAAAATATGTATGATGCTATGAATAAAGGGATTAAGAAATCTTCTGGCAGATATTTATTATTTCTTAATGCAGGGGATATATTGAAAAAAAATTTAAGTGATATAAATATTGAAAGCCAATCTTCTGATTTAATCTTTTATAATATTGAGAAATTGGATGCTAATTATAATAAGATATATTGGAGACTTCCTAGAAATTTTTTAAATCAAATATCAGAAAAACCTATTGTGCCACATCAAAGCACATTTATCAAACGGGATGTTTTTGATAAGGTTGGATTATATAATGATGAATTTGTATATTTAGGTGATTATGATTTCTTTTGTAGAGTAGTATGTAATGAAAAAAATAAATTTAAATATAAATACTTTCTTGGATGCACAATCGCATCTTTTGTTTGTAATGGCATTACTTTTAATTATCGATATTCACTAAGACTAATGAAAGAATGTATGCAGATACAAAAGAAATATTTTAATAGAACTAATAAAACAATGAGAATTCTTTATATATTCAAATATCTTTCAAGTTATATGCCAGGACATTTATTACTTGCAAATCATATAAGAAAATTCCTGAAAAATTAGTTTATTTATAAATAATTCAGAAATATTGTTAGCAAATTCACTGTTTATATATAAGAAAAACAACATTTTAAGTTGAAAATACTAATTAATAAATTAATTAAATTAATAATCATATTAAAGAGCAGGTTCTTTCTTTCTGCATTATCAAAAGGAACAGCTGCTGGTATAGAGCACTTGAAAATACTCAGAACTCTAGATTTGGATCATATTATTGATATTGGAGCTAACAAAGGTCAATTTGCTCTTGTATGTAGAAAGGAGTTCCCTTATGCAAGGATAGATTCTTTTGAGCCTTTAAAATCTGCTGCTGATATTTTTCAGAAAGTATTTAAAAATGATGGTAATACATATTTGCACAGAATAGCTATAGGTAAAGTAGAGTCTAATAATATTCTATATATTTCCAATAAAGATGATTCATCTTCATTGTTGCCAATTGGACAACATCAGCAATTATTATTTCCAGGAACACAAGAGCGTGAGCAGAGAAAAGTTAATACTAAACCTTTACATAAGATATTTCTAGATAAGGATATCCAAGATTCAGCAATGTTAAAAATAGATGTTCAAGGTTATGAATTAGAAGTATTACATGGATGTAAACAGATCTTAGAAAGATTCAAGTATATTTATTGTGAATGTTCATTTGTAGAACTATATGACGGACAAGCATTAGCACACGAGGTTTTGGATTTCCTTAATCAGCACAGTTTTAAGTTGTCAGGAATTTTTCATACTTATTATGATAAATCAGGTATTGCAGTACAGGCAGATTTCTTATTTTCTAACTATTCTAAATAACTTTGACATTTAATTTATTTGACATTTTATTTGTTAATGGGAGTTATAAAGATGCATTTGATCGTCTTAGTAATGGAGAATTTATGGTTGTTCCTTCAGGCCCTGGACTAGCAACTATCGATAAAGATGAATTATATTATAACGCATTAAAAAATGCTGATTTTGCTATACCTGATAGTGGTTTTATGATTATACTAGCAAGATTATTTTATAATTTAAAGATTAATAAATTATCCGGGCTAAAATTTCTAAGAAAATTTATCGATGAAGAAATACTTCGAAGGGACAATGTATTGTTTTCTGTAGAACCCAATATTGCTGAATCAATAAAAAACAGGAATTATTTAAGCAGCAAAGGCGTTGCTATTACATCAGAATATCAGTATATATCACCATATTATAAAAAAGATAATATTATAGATGATAAGTTGCTAGAGATTTTGGAATCACTTCAAGACAAGCCAAAATTCTTATTGTTAAATATAGGAGGTGGTGTACAAGAACGTCTAGGGTATTATATAAAAAATAATTTATCATATAAGATTGGGATTATTTGTACAGGTGCAGCTATTGCTTTTGAGACAGGTAGTCAAGCTAAATTACCAAAATGGATAGATGAGATATATTTAGGTTGGCTGGCAAGAACTATTCAACACCCACAACAATTTGCACCCCGTTTTTTAAAAGCATTTCGATTATTATATGTTTTTTACCTTTGTAAAACAAAAAAGTGTTTATGAAAACAGCATTAATTACTGGAATTACAGGTCAAGACGGCTCATATCTTGCTGAGTTTTTACTTAAAAAAGGATATATAGTTCATGGAATAAAAAGGAGATCATCTCTTTTTAATACTGATAGAATAGATCATTTATATGAAGATCCTCATATTAAAAACAGAAGACTAATTCTACATTATGGAGATATGACAGATTCTATGAATTTAACTAAGATAATTCAAGATACTAAACCAGATGAAATTTATAATTTAGCTGCTATGAGTCATGTCCATGTTTCTTTTCAGAAACCGGAATATGTAGCAAATACTGATGGTACAGGGACATTGAGAATTTTAGAGGCAGTACGTCTTCTAGGGCTTACAAATAAGACGAAGATTTATCAGGCATCTACCTCAGAATTATATGGGAAAGTTCAAGAAACACCACAGAATGAGAACACACCTTTTTACCCTAGAAGTCCTTATGCAGTAGCTAAGATATATGCTTATTGGATTACTGTTAATTATCGAGAGGCTTATAATATGTTTGCATGTAATGGTATTTTATTTAACCATGAGTCTCCAGTAAGAGGAGAAACATTTGTAACTAGAAAAATCACACGAGCTGTTTCAAAAATTTCACTTGGACTACAACAGAAGTTTTATTTAGGGAATTTGGATGCTAAAAGAGATTGGGGACATGCAAAGGATTATGTTAGAATGATGTGGTTAATATTACAAGCAGATGATCCTGAAGATTGGGTAATCGCTACAGGAGAAGCCACTACTGTAAGGGATTTTGTAAAAATGTCATTTAATTATGTTGGAATTGAATTAGAGTTTAGAGGGAAGGGTAAAGATGAAAAAGGATTTATTGTATCATGTAAAAATAAGCAGTATCAATTAGAAATAGGACAAGAAGTTGTATCTGTTGACCCTCATTATTTTCGCCCTACTGAAGTTGATTTATTAATAGGAGATGCATCAAAAGCAAATAATAAACTAAAATGGTATCCTAAGTATAATTTGCAAGATTTAGTTAACGACATGATGAGTTCTGATTTGAAACTAATGACCAAGGAGCAATATCTTAAAAAAGGAGGCTATAATATTTTAAATTATTTCGAATAATTTATGAGGAAAGAAAGTAAGATTTATATTGCTGGACATAAAGGTTTAGTAGGTTCTGCTATTGTTCAACAATTAAAACAGAAAGGATTTACCAATCTTCTTACAAGAACTCATAGTGAATTAGATTTAACTCAAGCTCATTTAGTTGCAGATTTTTTTCGAATTAATAAGCCTGAGTATGTAATTTTAGCTGCTGCTAAAGTAGGAGGGATTTTGGCTAATAATACATATAGGGGAGAATTCATTTATGATAATTTAATGATTCAAACTAATATCATTCAACAGAGTTATATTAACAGAGTTAAAAAACTACTTTTCTTAGGCAGTACTTGTATTTATCCAAAGGAATGTAGTCAGCCAATACAAGAAGAGTCATTATTGACTGGAGAATTAGAATTTACTAACGAACCATATGCGATCGCTAAAATAGCAGGAATCAAGATGTGCGAAGCATATAATTTGCAGTATGGAACAAATTTTATTTGTGCAATGCCTACAAATTTATATGGAAAGAATGATAATTTTGATTTAGAAAAAGCTCATGTCTTACCTGCTTTAATTAGAAAATTCCATTTAGGAAAGTGTCTAGAAAATAAAGATTGGCAAGCCATAAGAAGTGATTTAAGGAGAAATAATATTGAAATGGTCAATCATGAGTCTTCTATAAAAGATATTCAGAATATATTAGCAAAATATGGCATTAAGTATAATCGTGATAAAGTACAAATAGAGATTTGGGGTACAGGAGCCCCTAAAAGAGAATTTATGTTTTCAGAAGATATGGCAGAGGCATGCTTATTTTTGTTAGAAAATAAAAACTTTAATGATCTGGCAGTAATTTCAAATTCTGATTTTACTAACTCTTCAATTGTGAGAAACACGCATGTTAATATAGGTACAGGAAGTGATATTTCGATAAAAGCTCTTTGTAAAACTATACAATCAGAAACAGATTTTCAAGGCGAATATTTTTTTAATAAAAACAAGCCTGACGGAACCATGAGAAAATTAACAGATGTTTCTAAACTTAATAAAATGGGTTGGGTTCATAAAGTTGCAATAAAAGAAGGAATTAAATTGGTTTATAATTGGTATAAATTAGATCACTAACTTTATAATGAAAGGGTATTCAAGATATTTTTGGGCTATACATTTTATTGGAGATATTGTCATTATTAATCTTGCTTTTTTTCTCAACTATTATCTTAAGTTTGAGACATTAGACTTGAATGATAATTCACAAGATTATCAAGCTTTATTTTTAATCTTTAATTTTATATGGGTATTCACAGCATTTTCAATTAAATTATATGATATACAACGTGTTACACGTTTAGATAGAGTTATTTTTAATTTATTTAAAGCTGGGGTAATTAATGGGGTTTCTATAAGTGCTATTTTATTCCTGTCGAAAGAATCTGATTTTTCAAGAGAACATTTATATGTGACATATATTAGCTTATTTGTAGTTATTTTAATATGGCGTTTCTTTATTATTAAGCTGATCTATATAATAAGAAAATCAGGATTTAACTATAAAACAGTGATTATTATTGGACATGGAGAATTAGCTAAAAAATTATATACTTATTTTAACTCTGATACTGTTTTGGGTTTTAAGCTGGTTGGTATCTTCTCTGATGGTATTGTTGGTTTTGATGTTAAGGATAAAATCATAAATGGTAATCTTGATGATATGAAAGTTTTTGTAAAATCTAATAAGATTGATGAAATGTATTATACTATGCCTTTAGCTGACACTGATAATATTAAAAAATTTATAAATTATACAGACAGGAATATGATACGGTTTAGAATTGTGCCAGACTTCAGAGGGTTCCCTTTTAAACGAGTTAATATTGATTTTTATCATGATAACCCGATTATTTCTTTTAGGAAAGAACCGTTGATAGATATTATGAATAGATTGATAAAAAGATTATTTGATATAATCTTTTCATTATTTATTATTGTATTTGTTCTAAGTTGGTTATATCCTATTATAGCATTTCTTATTAAGATTTCATCTAAGGGGCCAATATTATTTAAACAAGTTAGATCTGGCTTGGATAATGCAGAATTTTTATGTTTCAAATTTAGGAGTATGAAAATAAATACTGAACAAGACTCTAAACAAGCAACTCACGATGATATAAGAACAACTAAAATAGGCAGCTTTCTTCGCAGGACTTCTTTAGATGAGCTTCCTCAATTTATTAACGTTCTTTTTGGAGACATGTCTGTTGTTGGTCCTAGACCACATATGCTGCGTCATACAGAGGAGTATTCACGTTTAATTAATAAATATATGGTAAGGCAGTTGGTTAAACCAGGAATTACTGGCATGGCTCAAATACGTGGATATAGAGGAGAAACAAAAGAACTTAAAGATATGGAAGGGAGAGTCCGAATCGATGTTTGGTATATTGAAAATTGGTCAATATGGCTTGATATTAATATTATATTACTAACAATTATTAAAGTTGTTAAAGGGGATGAGAAGGCATTTTAGTAGTTTTTTATTTTTAATGTTCCCGTGTATATGTTTTCCTCAATTAGTATCAGATTTTTATAAGATAGATAATAATTCTAATTTATTTATAAATAAATATACTATTGACACAGTTTCAAAGAAATTATCTTTCTCTCCTAGAATTACATACGTTAGATTTATTAAGCAAAAAGATGTCTCATATAGCTTGAATGATATTTTTTGTATTGGTTTTAAATTCAACTACTCCATTAATGAAAAATTAAAATTTAAAAGTGAAGTCTTAAATTTAGGAGGTACATTTCCTAATTCGTTAGATAATTATATAGATTCTTTATCAGTTTATCCTGGTTATGGAGAAATATTAAACAAAGGTTATGATTATAGTTTTAGAGTAACGTATATACTTTCTAAGTATTTTAAATTTGATATAGGGAGAGGGAAACATTTTATTGGGAGTGGTTATCGTTCTTTATTAATATCTAATGAATCAACTGCATATCCTTATATCTCAGTTAGTACTAATGTATGGAAATTCAGATATTATAATTTGTACACTTTTCTTTCAGATATACGAGACCCTCAAACAAAAAGAAATAAATATGCTACTATACATTATCTTGAATATGCGCCTACAGATTATTTATCATTTGGATTATTTGAGAGTGTGATTTGGGAAGGTCAAGATTCAACATATAATAGAGGCTATGATATTGAGTATTTAAATCCAATTATTTTTTATCGTCCTATTGAGTTCTCCAAGAATTCTCCAGATAATGTATTGATTGGTGCTACTGTACAATTTAAATATAATACTACATCTTTGTATGGCCAATTTGTTTTAGATGATCTTAATATTGCTATGAATACAAATAGAACATATACTGGGGATCCTTCTTCAGGAGGATATTTTCAAGATAAATATGCATATCAAATAGGACTGAAGTCAGATCATTTGTTTTCTTTTAAAAATTTAGGAATATTAATAGAATTTAATCAAGCTCAACCGTATACATATGCACATAAATATCCTTTACAAAACTACACGCATTACAATCAAGCTCTCGCTCATCCTTTAGGAGCAAATTTTCGTGAATTCATTTTTATTAGTAAATATAGATATCAGAACTGGGATTTTGTATTTAAGTACACTAATTCTGTTTATGGAGGAGACACACTCAAATCACATTATGGACAAAACATTTTTCTATCAGATTATTTTGCTCAATTAGGAGGAATTGCTTCGTATGGTAATTTTAATGGACAAGGATTAAAAACAAAGTTACATAATATTTATACAGATATTTCTTATAGCTTAAAAGATCTGAATAATTTAAAGGTTTATTGTGGTTTAGCATTAAGGAAAAAAGAATCAGAGATTATAAAGAAAGATGATTTATGGTTTTTCTTAGGGCTACGTACATTCTTTTATAGTCCTTTTCAGGATTACTAGAACTCTAATTTTTCACCATTTTTGAAAGCAACTACAAATGAAGAACTGAATCCTTGTTTTTTCATTTTCTTTTGATATGCTATTGCTTGCTCTAAATTGTAAAAAATTCCTCCAATATATGAGGTTTCTGCATTATTAACAGGAACAGTAATTAAATGTTTTTCTTCAAATATTTCTATAGGAGTATTAAATTCACTAAAAGTACCTAAATTTACTCGGAAGATATATGGTTCTTTTAATCCTGATAATTTCTGATCTTGTTTAGAAAATGATTTCATTAGCTCAGTTCTACTTTTTTCATATGCTTTGAATGTTTTTTCTACTTTATTAATCTCCCCTAGTTGTTTATATACAAAAATCAGATTCTCATATGCAGGAAGAAATAACTTATCTAATTTAATGGTTAGGTTGAATAGCCGAATAGCCTCCTTAGTAGACATATCTTGCTGTACTCCAGTTACTCGTTGTGAATAATCGTAATTAGTGACGGCCATATTGTAAGCCCATTCACGAGAGTTATATATTTTTGAAGTAATATTTCTTAAATATCTTTTAGCCTGCCCAACACCTCTTTTATCTCCAAGACTAAGGCATGCAATAGCTAGATTTGCTCTTGTAAAATTCAGACCATGATCTTCAAGCTGTCCTCTTTTTAATTTTTTTTCAGCTTCTATCAGTTTAGTTTTTGCTATTTGGTAATTTCTATTACTTAATGCTCTTACACCTTCATTATACGAACTAATTCCTGAGTTAATATCTAATGTATTACGTTCATTGATTTTACTTGTTTTGTTGAATTTTAAGTGATCAGCTTTTTTAATTATATTTAGAGTAGTTATGTCTGGTTTCTTTCCTGTTGGCACACTTACTATTTGAGTGCTTACCTTCTTTTTCTTTTTAGTAGATTTTGGTTTTTTTACTAGTTTCTCTTGCATTCTTCTCATTCGGTCAGCAACTTTATTTGCATTTTTTGTATCCCCAGAATTTCTATATAAAGCTTCTAAAGTAACATAAGCCTGAAAGTCTGTCTTATCAATTTTTATACAAGAATTTAGCAGACCGATAGCTTCTTCATTATTTTCCAGTAAATAATGTGTTATAGCAATATTATATCTCCATCCTTCTTCCTTATATATCTTTTTAGTTAATAATTTGAGAAATCTTTGAGATAATATTTTGTCTCTCTTTTTATTTCTACTTATCTATGATAATGCAAGATTTAAGCGGACATAATTAAGGCTATGATCATTTAATTTTGCTCTTTTATATTTTTTAAGGGCATTTCTTAATTCATTAATTGCTGCTGTATAATCTTTATTTTGTATACTATTAATTCCAGAATTATAATGTTCATGTCCAATTTTTACTTGATCAATTGTACGTTTTGTTAATCCTTTTTGGTTTTCATGCTGGAATATAATGTTTTCTATATTTGATATTGGCGCCCAATTAAAAGGAGTCAGATCTACTGATGATGAGTCATATACTGTTGCAGAAACATTATCGATAGAAGTCAAACAAACTGCTAATAAAAAACTAAGAACTAAAGAGATTTTTTTTGCCATATAATTTTTGTTGCAATTTATAAATTTTTATTGAAGTATAATTCGTTCATTTATTAACTTATTATCAATTTCGATTTGAATAAAATAAATTCCTTTTGAATATTTTGAAATATCAAATTCTAAATAAGGAGATTTAATCTGTCCAGGATTCATTACTTCATAAACAAGACTCCCATTTATATGTAATATGCTTATTCTTTGTAGTGTTCTTGTGCTTTCAACATACAATTTTCCAGATGTTGGATTTGGATAAATATTTAAGTTAATATTATTTTCAGAATCTCCAGTCATGATAAATAAAATAGAGGTAGAGGTTCCTGTACATCCATTTATGTCAGTTACCATTACACTATATTCTCCGGATGTTAAAGGAGTATATAATACTGAATTTCCTCCTATTATTGGTGCTCCTTGAGAATCTAACCATTGATACGAAACAAATCCTGGGTCAGCCTCTAAATAACTGCCTTGCTGCCAAATATTTACTGTTACAGGATTTGGCTGATTAATTGTAAATGAAGTAGATGTGTTACATCCATTATTATCTGTTACTAGCATTGTGTAGAATCCTGCACATAAACTATTAGGATTAAAACCTAACCAATCTTCCGTATACGGTGTATTCCCTCCACTGATATTTGAGTTTGCAAGACCATCACATACTCCATAACAAGATGCGTCATTTGTTGATATTGTAACTATTAATTCTTGAGGTTGAGTTAGTGTTACATGTATGTCATTCACACATCCATTTATATCTTTTACAATAAAGGAATGAGGACCTGGTGATAAATTATAAAATGTATTATTCAATTGATATGTTTGCCCATTATTTGAGGAGTATTCAAATGGAGCAATTCCTCCTCCACTAATTGATATTGTAACTTCTCCATCTTGAAGTCCATAACAGCTAATAGGAATTGTAGTTACTGAGAGTATTAAAGAATCAGGCTCAAATATTACAACAGAATCTACTGCTTCACATCCATTGTCATCAGTAACTCTCACATAATGTGCTCCTGCAGGCAGGACTGTTGTTGGATTTACAGATCCATTACTCCATAATATTTCATAAGGATATATCCCCCCATACATATATACAGTTGCAGAACCGTTCCCACCATAGCAACTTGCACTATCTGATGCTATTATTGTTGTTATTGGTGTCGGTTCTAAAACTTCAAAAATAAAAGTTAGAGTATAGGTTGTATCAGATAGGAAGAGTGTATATATTCCAGCACATAAACTGTCAATATCTTCACTTATAGAAGTATATCCATTTGGGCCTACCCAAAAGAAGGAATATATAGAATCGCCTCCACTTGGAGTAATAAATATCTCCCCATTACATATCGAATTACATCTCAGATGTATAATACTATCTAATTCTGCAGTTAATGAAGGTGGCTGAGTCACATAAAAAGTATCAGTTACATTACATCCAGTTGAATCTGTCACTTCTAATATATATGTGCCAGCTGTTAAATTAAAAATATTATTACTAGTATTTGTATAATTATTAGGACCAGTCCAGTTGTAATTTAAATTTCCAGATCCTCCATATGAAGAAATATATATTTCTCCATCATTTCCACCATAGATACTTACGTCTATTATGGAATCTAAATTAATAATAATAGCAGAAGGCTGATTGATAAAATTACTATCTATAATTACACATCCGTTATTATCTATAATACTTATACTATACATACCTACACATAATCCATTAAGAGTATCATTAATATTAAGTGTGTCTAAATAATATGTGTACGGGATTACACCTCCTGTAACTTGTGTTATAATTTCTCCATCACATGAGAATGCACATGAGGCATGAGTTCCTATTAAATTTATGCTAAGGGGAGAAGGTTCACTTAAAATAATTTGTTCAGTAAATATACACCCATTATTATCAATAATAGAATCTAAATATATGCCGCTGGTTAAAAATGGTATATTTATAATTGAGTCATTTGTTGAGATTAGATTATTATCATAATAAATTTCATAGGGATAGATCCCCCCATTTACATGTATTTCTACACTTCCGTCATTTGCTCCGTTACATGATATATTGTAACCATTATAATTAGAAAGAATTAATGTCGTGTATAAACTGTCGGCTTGATTAATTGTTATAGTATCAAAATGAGTACATCCATTTATATCTGTGACTCCATATGGATAAACTCCCGCAGGCACCCCAACGGGTGTTATAAAGATATTAGTTCCATTAATTAAAGGATATGTAAAGTTTTGCCAGCTCAGCAAATAATCTGTTACTCCTCCGTTAAATATGACTGTCGCACTGCCTGTGCTATCTCCATAACAAGTTACATCTGTTGTTGTAAATATAGAGGTAATAGGTAATGGCTCATCTAAAATTGTACTATCAGTAAGAGAACACCCTATAGAATCAGTAATTGTAATGCTATAACTTCCAGATGACAGATTTGTTATAACATTTATCGTGTCATTAGTAGACCATAGGTATGTGATGTTCCCTGTTCCACCACTTACATTTGCTAATATTTGTCCATTATTTTCTCCATTACATGTAATATTATATCCATTATAATTTGACTCTATCAATGAAAGGGATAAATTGTTTGAAGGTTGAGTTACATATGCAGTATCTGTTATTAGACATCCATTACTATCAGTTATGTTCACTATATATATTCCGGCAGATAAATTATTAATATCTTCTATTGTGTCACCATTGTTCCATAGGTAAGAATAAGGAGGGACTCCACCTGAAACAGATAAATCGACACTTCCGTCAAAGGTTATACATGAGGATAAATTTGTAACATTCATCTGAGTATTTAAAGGGGTTGGCTCATTAATTGAGACTGAATCTGTTAATATACACCCATTAGTATCAGTTATCGTATAAATGTATGTACCTGCACTTAAGCTTGATGGATTAACACCACTCCACTGTTCTGTATAAGGAGCAGTTCCTCCTGTAATAGTCAAGTTCACAGATCCACTAGAATCTCCATAACATAAAGCATCGGTAATATTTTTATTAGCAGTTATAAGGCTTGCTTGATTAATAGTTATAGTATCAAAGTGTGTACATCCATTAGCATCTGTTACTCCATATGGATATACTCCTGCAGGCACTCCAACTGGTGTTATAAAGATGTTAGTTCCATTAATTAAAGGATATGTAAAGTTTTGCCAGCTCAGCAAATAATCTGTTACTCCTCCGTTAAATATGACTGTCGCACCCCCTGTACTATCTCCATAACAAGCTACATCTGTTGTTGTAAATGTAGAAGTAATAGGTAGTGGTTCTGTAATTGATATACTATCAGTATAACTACATCCATTTGCATCTGTAATCATATAGTTATATATTCCTGCAGAAAGAGCATTTGTATCAATATTCCCCCAGTTTGTATTATACGACGGTGTTCCTCCAATAATATTTAAAGATGCTGTACCGCTATTTCCACCATTACATAAGACATTTGTTATATTAGCTATAGTAGATATTGGATTAGGTTGTACTATTGTCACAGTATCTGTTACAGTACAATTATTAGCATCTGTTATCGTATATGGGTAATTTCCAGCAGGAATAGCAGCTATAGAATATGTAGATATTCCCCCAACTAGCGTTAGTGTTTGATTTAATGCTGAGATTGTATAATCTACTGTTCCTCCGTTAATATTAATAGTTGTAGAGCCATCACTTAAACCATTACAACTTACAGATGTTGTTGTATTCGATGTGGTTAAAATATTAGGTTCTGAAATATTGATGCTATCTAATAGAGAACAGCCGTTAGCGTCTGTAATTGTTACAGTATACCATCCTGCATATATAGCAGAAATATCTTCTGTTGTATCTCCATTACTCCAGATAAAAGTATATGGGGTTATCCCTCCAGAGAGTGTTATATCTATACTACCATCATTCCCATTTGCACAACTCACGTTTGTTGTTGTAACGATGTTTGATATTGCTAATGGTTCAGTCAGATTAATACTATCATTATATATACATCCATTTGAATCTGTAATAGTATAACTATATGTTCCTGCAATAAGTGCATTTGTATCAACGCTTCCCCAATTTGTATTATATGGAGCTGCCCCACCACTAATTGTTAACGATACTGTACCGCTATTTCCACCATTACATAAGACATTAGATATGTTTTCTATAGTACTTATAGCTGTAGGCTCAGTTATAGTTACACTATCAATAGAAGAACATCCATTTGTATCTGTAACAGTACATACATAAGTACCAGCGGGTAGATTAGTGATTTGTGATGTGGTATCTCCATTTGACCATGCGTAGTTAGCAGGTATTGTACCAGTAATTACTAATGAATAATCTTCCGTAGCACCATAATATGGTTGAGAGAATGTTGCTCCGCCACCTACTTCACAAGGACCAAATGCATCATTATTATATTGAGAAACTATTCTTAAACGGCTCGGCCCAAAAGTTACTTGATTTGGCACTGTAAAAGTGATGGTGTTAAGAGGAGAGTTCGCTGTTACTTGGTTTGAAATAGTTCCAATATCTTCTCCAGTATCATCAAAATCTCCATCAATATTCCAGTCTATGAAAGCTTTTGCTCCTGCAAACCATGAATTTGAGAAAGGAACATTATTATATACTCCCATAATTATATCTATACTATAGGATTGTCCAGGAGTTAATGACGTATATTGATTTGTATAATCTTCATACATGTCTGCCAATCCAGAAGTGTTATTATATATTGAATCTACATCTCCTACAAGATGTACTAATTCTATATTACATTTATCATCAAACCAAGGTTCAGAATTACAGTAAGAGAGAGTAGATATATTTCCACTTCCACCCCCTCCAATACTTGCTGTTGCTTGCCCATCATTTGCTCCATTACAACTTATATTTACTGCTGATAATGAAATAGAAGGAGCTGAAGTGCTATCTTGAATTAATAAGCTGATCGTGTCAGAGTTACATAGGTTTACATCGTTAGTTACAATTGTATATAAATCTGCACATAGATTATATCTTGCACTTAGACTATCACCATTAGACCAGCTGTAAGAATATGGCAGGGTCCCTCCAGAGATATTTATTGAAATCATTCCATTACATATTGTGTCACAAGAGGTGTTTTTTGCACTTGAATCTAAATTTGCAGTTAAAATACTAGGTTCGGTAATAGTATAACTTCTAGAAGTAGTAGTGCCACAGCTTAAATCAATTACTGTAACAGTATAAGTTCCTATAGATAAATTTATTGGATTAGTTCCAGAAATTGATGTAGGGTTCCAATCATAAGCATATACTCCGCTTTCTCCACTAGCCACTACAGATAATGCCCCATCACTTAGTCCAAAGCATGAAATGTTTGTGCCATTTAAAGCCGCACTAAGACTGTCTGGCTGAGTAATTGTAAACGTAATGGAGTCCGAACATCCCCAATTTATATCGGTTGCTGTAATGGTATATGTTCCAGCAGTTAGATTTGAGATAGTATTACTATTTGTACTCCCGTTACTCCAAGATAGCAAGTATGATCCAGATCCATTATTTATAGAAAAATTGGCAGATCCGTCATTAGACCCAACACAACTTGCATGACTTGTAGAAATAGTATCAATACTAAAATTAGAGCAGTTCACTAAGCTTAATGTAACTGTATCTGCTGGTGCTAATGATCCAATTTTATTTCCTAAGTTATCTACTTCAAATGTCTCCCAGGATGCTGTATATGTTCCATAATTAGCAGGATTGACAAATTTTGTTCGTATAACCATTTGTTGAGTTGAACCTATGCTTAACATTATACCTGTTGAGTCTAGTGATGCTGTATTCCAGAATCCATATGCATCCCCATTAGCATCTATGTCATATAAAATATTAGCCCATAAATTTAATATTGGGTTCCACCATTTTAACACAAAATCTCCTTGAGAGATTGTTGAATCTTGGTGAGAAACAATAAATTCCGGTCTAATATTAACATCACATCCTGTATTTACTATTGTTAAAGTGTCATATGCCCACTTATGGTATCCTGTTACTACACCAGGAAAATTAGGTGTTGAAGTATCTACAAATGCAGTTATATTTTGTGTAGCAGATTTATTACCAGCAAATCCTACAGTAGCAGTATCATTGATTGTACAGCCTACATTATCATTGACAGTTACATAATATGTTCCTGCAAGAACATTTGTTAAATCTTGCGTTGTGATTCCATTACTCCAACTATACGAATAGGGATTTGCTCCACCAGAAACAGATAAATCAACATTCCCATCCAAAGTATTAGAGCACGAAGCGTCAGTAATACTAACTGTTGTGCTTATATTACATCCTAATGATGTTATAAAAGAAGGCCCGGTTGACCATCCGTTTGTACCATTACATTTTACACCCCAATCATATGATGTATTAGTTGTTAATCCAGTTAAGAGATATGGAGAGCTTATTTGATTACTGTTTGAACCAATAAAACTCCATCCGCTGGCTCCTGTTTCTTTATACCTTAATTTGATAAAAGTTCCACAACCACTATTTGTCCATGAAAGCAAAATACTATTAGAATTAACACTACTAGTATCTAGATTAGTTGGATTTTGTGCTGTTGCACTTATTATGATTAAGCTAAAAACCCCTATTAAGTACTTTTTCATTTTTTGTCGTAAAATAGTTGAAAACTTGTGATGATACAAATATACAAAAACTGATATATTTTTTGTAATTTGCACAACACTAGTAAGTATTACGAAATTATGAAAAGAATAGTTTTTAGGGTATCTTTTCTTCTTGGTTTATGTTTTTTTATGTCTGCTTTATCTGTAGATGCACAGATTTTGAATGAAGAAAAGAAAAGCGGGATCTATCAAAAATCAAGCAATAAAAAACAGCTTATTAATGGTAAGGAAATAGTTGTAAAAAAAACCAATTTACAGCTTTTATCTCCCAAATCAGTTACTACATCTTCCTCTTCCTTAGAGGCAAAAGAAATAGAAGCTAAGCAGAAAAAAGCAACAAAACCTCCTAAAGTATCGAAATACGGTAGACAAGAATCATCAGAAATTAAAAGAGAGGAGAATGAATAAGATTATATCTAAATTCTTTTTGATGAGTTACATTGTTTTTAGTACTGTATCGGTTTATAGCCAAACTTCTTTTTGTGATGATTTTGAATCATATGCTAATGGTTCTTATTTAGCTGCAAGTTCTAATAATTGGACAACTTGGAGTGGAGCAGCAGGTCAAGATGTACAAATTACAAACAGTTTGTCTAATAGTGGATCAAATGCTATTTATTTATCTTCTAATATAGGTAGTTCTGGAGGGCCAGAAGATATAGTATTACCATTTGGTTCAGGCACTCCTTATGTCAATGGTGATTTTAAATTTAGTGCAAATTTTTATGTAACCAGTGGGGCTTATTTTAATTTTCAGGCTGAAAACACCCCTGGTATTACATGGGCTTTAGATGTTGGTATGGATAACGGCGTAATTAATTTTGGTAGTTATGCAGGTAGCTCTTGGATATCAACTTATTTAAGCACGTCGTACCCTTCAAATCAATGGTTTGAGTTAAGTATTGAAATTGATCTTAGTGCTAATTCTTGGGAAGTTTTTATTGATAGTATTTCTCAAGGGACATTTTCAAACCCTGTTAACAAAGTAGCTTCTTTGGATTTATATCCATTGGCAGGTCATGGATTCTATGTGGATGATATATGTTATTCTTACACTCCTTCTATTGTAAATCCCTGTTTAAGTAATGAAAAAGAAATAATTATTAGCATTACAACAGATAATTATCCTTTAGAGACATCTTGGCAATTAGTAGATCAAAACGGAGGAGGTTTTGCTATCAATCCAGGAGCTTTGACATTGACAAATACTACATATACATGGAGTATTTGTGTCCCAGACACTAATTGTTATGATTTTACTATTTATGATACTTATGGTGATGGAATATGCTGTAATTATGGTAATGGCTCCTATTTTGTAACTTATTCTGGGAATACTGTAGCTAATGGAGGCTCTTTTGGAAGTTCAGAGATGACGTCAAATATTGGGAGTTGCTCTCCTTCAAATCCTTGCTTAGCTAATGAGATTGAAGTAGTAATTAGTATCACAACAGATAATTTCCCTTCAGAAACTTATTGGCAGTTAGTAGATCAAAATGGATCAGGTTGGTATATTAATCCAGGAGCACTTACACAATCTAATACTACCTATCTATGGACACTTTGTGTTCCAGATACTAATTGTTATGATTTCACTATTTATGACACTTACGGAGATGGCCTTTGTTGTCTTTGGGGTAGCGGTTATTATAGTGTAAGTTACGGTGGTAATACTGTAGCAACTGGAGCATCTTTTGGAAGCTCGGAGACAACAGCTAACATTGGTTTATGTATACCAATATCTCCTTGTCCTGTTAATGAAGTGGAAATAACTATTACTATTAATACAGATGACTATCCTACAGAGACATCTTGGTTTTTGATTGACCAATATGGTGGAGGCTGGACAAACGTTCCCCTTACAGTAAATGATGCAAACACAACATTAGTATGGTCTATTTGTGTTCCAGATACTAATTGTTATAGCTTCACGATTTTAGATTCTTATGGAGATGGTATATGTTGTTCCTGGGGGAATGGATCTTATTTTGTTACTTATGATGGTGTACAAGTATCTAATGGAGGGGTATTTAATTATGCTGAAGAAACTTGTGGCATAGGTTATTGCACTCCTAATTGTCAAATACAAATACCACAAGCTGCTATCTTGGAAGGAGAACCTTGTGGTACGGATGCTAATAGAGGATGTGATGATAACTGGAAAATATCAAACTTTACAATTCAAAGCGTTACCGATGATTGTTCTTGGGGTTATGCCGGTAATTGGCCTCCTTGTTTTTCTGGTGGTGCTTCAGAGTTTTATCCAGATTTATATGTTTACATGGCATTTAATAATAATTATTTTTATTATTCAGACTATTATTTAGATACATGGTATCCTAATAGTTTTTCTATGTATGCAAATCAACCGACATCGATTCCTTTGGAAATTCAAACCCAAAATTTACTTACTTCTCCGTATGTTAACGGTCAGACCTATAGTTATGAGTTTAGTGTATACGATGATGATGATGGATTATTTCAGCAAATAGGATTTAATAGTGATGATTACATAGGTTCTTATACATTGCCTCAATTTACAAATGCAGGTACATTCTCTATTACAACTTCTGGAGGTGGTTATGGAAATGCGAATGTAGATTATACGACTATAGCTCCATCTAACACATACACTACTTTGTCTAATAATAATGTTATTCACGGAACTTTCTGGGCTCAAGATAATACTAGAGATACAGATTGGTATGAGTTCATTTTATCTGATAGTAGTGATTTTCAACTTCATTCTATTGCAGAGGTTCCTTGTAATGTAATGTTATTAGATGCAAGTTCAGGATGTAGCAATACTAGTGTTATAGATTCTATATACTCTCAGAAATGCGATACTATTGTAATGCAGCAGTCATTATCTGCAGGTACTTATTGGTTAGTAGTATTCCCATCAGTATATAGTTGTTTACCTTGTAGTGATTCAGCAGAATATTTATTAGATGTACAATGGACAGACTGTGACTTATCTATTGCTGCAATCGCAACAAATGCTAATTGTAATGGCAGTAATGCGAATATTGATGTTACCACTACTGGCGGGCTAGGACCATTTACATACCAGTGGAATACTGGAGATATTACAGAAGACCTTATAGGCGTATCGGCTGGTAATTACCATATTACTGTATATGATAACAAAGGGTGTTTTGACACACTTAGTATTGTTATTGATTCAGGTACTTTGATTCATGATTTTTATAGCTCTGCTTATGTTATGGGTTTTGAACTAAATCAAGATTTTAGTGGCTGGCATATTCAAGATGCTAATAACGATGGTCATTCTTGGTCTATTAATCAGTTTAATGGAAGTAACAATAGTTATGGAGCTCTTTATAATTATAATCCTAATGGTATAACATCGGCTGACGACTGGTTATTTTCTCAATGTTTTGTTCTTGACTCTTCAGAAACTTATTTATTAAGTTTTAAGAATAGAGTGGCAAGTGCATTATTTTCTGAAGATATGGAAGTTTATCTTGGTACACAGCAAGATGCTCAAAACATGAATACACAGTTGATGCAACTTTATAATATGACCAATGTTATTTATGATTCAACATCTATACTATTTAATGTTTCTTTACCAGGAATTTATTATATTGGATGGCATGCTATGAGTAATGCTAATATGTGGAGAATTGATTTGGATGATATTAATCTATCTATTTTTAATCAAATTCCTGGATGTACAGACTCTACCGCGATGAATTATGATTCAAGTGCTACTTTTGATGACGGAAGCTGTATTTATGCAGTATATGGATGTACGGATCCAAATGCTCTGAATTATAATCCATTAGCAAATATTGATGACGGTAGTTGTATACCTGTTATATATGGATGTACAGATTCTACTGCTATTAATTATTATCCTGGTGCAAATGTAGATGATGGAAGTTGTATGTATACTCTTTTTGGCTGTACGGATCCAAATGCTCTGAATTATAATCCAACTGCTCTTATAGATGATGGAAGCTGTATCTATCCTGTATATGGATGTATGGATAGTACAGCTCTAAATTATAATCCACTTGCAACTATTAATGATAGTAGTTGCATTTATCCTGTATATGGATGTATGGACAGTACAGCTCTAAATTATAATCCACTTGCAAATGTTAATGATAGTAGTTGCATTTATCCTGTATATGGATGTATGGATAGTACAGCTCTAAATTATAATCCTAACGCTATATTTGATGATAGTTCGTGCGTGTATTGTGTTTATGGATGTATGGATTCTACAGCATTGAATTATGATTCGCTTGCAACATGTGATGATGGAAGTTGCATACCTGTTATTTATGGTTGTACAGATTCTACGGCCATTAATTATTATCCTGGAGCAAATGTAGATGATGGCTCTTGTTGTTACATAGCAGGATGTACAGACTCTACAGCTAATAATTATAATCCAAATGCTTGTTTTGAGGATGGTTCTTGTGATTATTGTGTCTATGGATGTACAGGTCCAACCTCTTGTAATTATAATGCATTAGCTACTTGTGATGATGGGTCTTGCTGGGGTCTTGCTGGCTGTACAGATTCAACAGCAATCAACTATAATTCAATGGCTAATTGTAATAATGGAAGTTGCGTCTACTTATCTGGATGTGTAGAGCCAATTCCAACAGGAGTATATGCATATGATATTATTAATGAACGTGCTAAAATTGGATGGAATAATATGAACAGTAGCACATGTATGGTAGATAGATATCGTATACGATATAGAGAGGTAGGAGCTACAGCTTGGCTATCAAAAACTATGCAGGGTTCTGGTCTATGTATCTTTGGATTAAATACTACTGTTAAACAAATGCTTAATTTAACTCATTCTACAACATATGAGTACAAAATGAAAGCATGGTACTGTGGGGGAACACTCTTTGGTACAGGATGGTCTGCAACACAGACATTCACTACTCAAGGTATTTGTCCAGACATTACTAACTTAACAGTTACACCGAATCCGAATAACAATACTAGAGCAACATTCTGTTGGGATACTACAGGTACTTACCTTTATGCAAGGATTAAGTATAGAGTAGACACATCAGGATCTTCTTGGATTAATGTTGGTGGATTTGGAGTATACTATCCAACGACTTGTAAGGTTAAATTTGGTATGACACCAGGTGAGAATTATAAGGCAACAGGTAGAGCATTTTGTGATCCGAATATGTCGGCTTACAACTCTAACTGGACTCCATTCATCACTTGGACACAACCTGGATCTATAAGACAGGAGGGAGGATCGTTAATTTCTAATTTAGAGATTTACCCTAATCCATCTAGAGACATTTTCAATGTGAGTTTCACATCAGAGGATGTACAAGATCTAGAGGTTAGAGTAATCAACGTAGTTGGAGAGGTTGTATACACTGAAGACTTACAACAATTTGTTGGTGAATACACGAAAGCAGTTGATTTAGTAACTTATTCAAAAGGAATATACTTCTTAGAGATCATAACTAACAATGGTGTGGTTAATAAGAAATTAATATTACAATAAAAAATTAGTAATCTTTATGCTGACAACATATTTACAGTTTCAATTCATAGAAAAAAATAAAAAGACATGAAAAAAAAATACTTTACTTTATTTGCTTTACTATTATCTTTTAATATTTGCTTAGGACAAGTACTATCTCTTGAATTACAAGGAATTATAGATTTTACTGTTCCTAGTGCAGGTAATGATGGGAAGGCAATACATTTAAAAGTTAATAATGCTATTTCTGATTTGAGTTTATATGGTATTGGAGTAGCAAATAATGGGGGAGGAACTGATGGTCAAGAGTATACATTTTCTGTCATGTCAGTTTCTGCGGGAGATGACATCTTGTTAGCTCGTAGTCCTTCTGCCATGAGTTCATATCTTGATAGTTGCTACGGAGAGTTTGAACATGTCTTACTTGCAACGAGTGCTATTTCACAAAATGGAAATGATGCTATTGAGTTGTTTTATAATGGTAATGTAATAGAAACTTTTGGAGATATTAATCAAAATGGTACAGCAACAGCATGGGAATATTTAGATTCATGGGCTTATAAAGATTCTACAGGAACTGTAACCTTCTCTGGTAGAAATTGGATATTTGGAGGAGTAGATTGTACTGATGGAACAACTACAACTTATGGATCTTCGTGTCCGTACCCTGTATGTCCTTTGCCACCAAATTCTGGATGTACAGACCCTTTTGCTTTGAATTATGATTCTACAGCAACTTATGATGATGGGTCGTGTTTATATTCAGGATGTTTAGATCCAGGAGCAATCAATTATTGTGCTACATGTAATGTTAATGATAGTTCATCTTGTATTTACGCTTCTTGTAATGCAATTGATTTTTATGAAAATTTTGAAAGTTATAATATAACAAATAATGGATGGACTGTTCTCTCAGGAGCTCAATCTGCTGTTGCTTTAACCACAGCTAATGCTATCTCGGATACGGTGAGTTTAGAATTTACAGGAGGTAGTTATAGTAGTTGGAACACATCTTACTCTGAGCTAGATGCATTTTCATATACTAGTCATGTCGCTTCAGCTAATATTTGTTTAGATTTCTCTACTACATCAGGGACGATACATTTAAATCATTTATTAGATATTACAGGTTATTATACTAGCACACCAAATGCTTGGTTTAGAGTAAAGGTTAATGGTAATGTAATTTTAGATAGTCAAGGGTATTCTAGCTATACAAAACCACATACAAATGGTACTCCATTAGTTGGTAATACTGGAGTTGTGTCTTCACCTACAAATCTTATTTATGATCTTTCTGCTTATACTGGACAATCTAATGTAGATGTAACATTTGAATCTGCTTGTAGATTAGGACCTTCTTACACTTCTAATTCAGATTATGTTAGAATAGATAACATCAATATTTTTCAATTGTCCCCGTGCTCATATTTTTCACTTTCTTCTTCTATAACAAATACGTTGTGTTATGGCTCTTCTGATGGTACAATTTCTGTTATAGTTTCTAATGATACAAATTATACTGAAACATATTCTTACAATTGGTCAAATGGAGATACAACTGCTTCTTCATTTGGGTTAAGTACTGGTGTTTATAGCTGTATAGTTAGTGGTTCTACATATGGATGTACAGATACAATTACTGCAGTAGTAAATCAACCAGATAGTATTTTGATCACCGGAGCAATTATAGATGCATCATCTCCACTGATCAATGATGGAGCAGTTAATTTAACTGTTTCAGGAGGTACACCTTGTTTACCTCCAAATATGTATTCGTTTGCATGGAGCAATGGGGATACTACAGAAGATGTCTCTGGACTTCCTATGGGGCCAATTGCTTGTACGGTAACAGATTGTAATGGATGTTCTACAACATGGTCTGGTTTCGTCATGGTAAATTTAGTTCCTGGATGTACTGATCCACTAGCAGTTAATTTTAATTCTACTGCAAATAGTGATGATAGCTCATGTGTATATGCAGGTTGTTTAGATTCTTCAGCTTCTAATTTTAATTCTATAGCAACTATAGATGATAGCTCATGTATCTATCCCGCAGCAAATTTGTATTTTTCTGAATATGGGGAAGGAAGTTCAAACAACAAATATTTTGAGGTATACAATGCTTCTAATGATACGGTAGATTTATCTGCTTATGCTTATCCAAATGTTGGTAATTCTCCAAACACTCCTGGAGTGTATGAATACTGGAATGATTTTAACTCAGGTGCTGTTGTGGCCCCTGGAGATGTATACATTGTAGCACATCCATCAGCAGATCTTTCTATTCTAGCGCATGCGGATGAGACATTTACTTATTTAAGTAATGGTGATGATGGTTATGCACTGGTTTATGGAAGTAATCCAGGTACTCCAATGGATCCTGTTAGTGGTAATTATCAGATTATGGACTGGCTTGGAGATTGGAATGGAGATCCAGGTTCTGGCTGGTCTGTTGCTGGAGTAAGCAATGGTACCAAAGACCATACCTTAGTTAGAAAATGTTCAGTTACACAAGGGAATACTTCTTGGACAGCATCAGCTGGTACTAATACTACAAATTCAGAATGGGAAGTGCTTCCACAGAATACTTGGACTAATATAGGTTCACACACTACACCATGTGTTACAGTTATTTTAGGATGTACAGATTCTACTGCCTTTAATTATAATCCAGCTGCTACAGTTGATGATGGTAGTTGTCAGTTTTGTATAGATTCTTCACTAATTAATCCTATATGTGTTTGTCCGATGATTTATGATCCTGTATGTGGTTGTGATGGAGTGACTTATAGTAATAGCTGTTTAGCAATTTGTGCTGGAGTAACTTCATGGACTCAAGGTCCTTGTGCTGTAGCAATTTATGGATGTACAGACTCTACAGCTCTTAATTACAATCCAGCTGCTACAGTTGATGATGGAAGTTGTGTATATCCGATTTCAGGATGTACAGATTCTACGGCTCTTAATTATAATCCAGCTGCTATAGTTGATGATGGTTCATGTACCTATATAGGATTACCAGCAGCAAATTTATTTTTCTCTGAATATGCAGAGGGAAGTTCAAATAATAAATATTTTGAAGTATATAATGCTTCTAATGATACAGTAGATTTATCAGGATATGGATATCCAAGCGTAGGAAATTCTCCGAGTATGCCTGGAGTATATGAGTACTGGAATGATTTTGATGCAGGCGCTGTTGTAGCTCCTGGAGATGTATACATTGTAGCACATCCATCAGCAGATCCTTCCATACTAGCTGAAGCTGATGAGTTTCATGTTTATTTAAGTAATGGAGATGATGGTTATGCCCTGGTTTATGGAAGTAATCCAGGCACTCCAATGGATCCGGTTAGTGGAAACTATCAGATTCTAGATTGGCTTGGAGATTGGAATGGAGATCCAGGTTCTGGCTGGTCTGTTGCTGGAGTAAGCAATGGTACCAAAGACCATACGTTAGTTAGAAAATGTTCAGTTACTCAAGGCGATACGAGCTGGACGAATTCTGCTGGTACAGATTCTTTAAATTCTCAGTGGGAAGTATATCCGCAGAATACTTGGACTAATATAGGTTTACATATCACACCATGTGTTACAGCTATTTCGGGATGTACAGACTCTTTAGCAATAAATTATAATCCAGTTGCTACAGTTGATGATAGTTCTTGTGTATATTGTGTTTATGGATGTATGGATTCTACAGCATTGAATTATGATTCGCTTGCAACATGTGATGATGGCAGTTGTTTAATAGATATTCTAGGTTGTACAGATTCTACAGCACTTAACTACAATCCACTAGCAACAGTAGATGATGGTTCATGTATAGCTATTATTTATGGTTGTACAGATTCTACAGCTATTAACTATTATCCAGGAGCAAATGTAGATGATGGTTCTTGTTGTTATATTTATGGATGTACAGGTCCAACATATTGTAACTATAATCCTAATGCATGTATAGATGATGGGTCTTGCTGGGGTTTTGCTGGTTGTACAGATTCAACAGCAATCAACTATAATCCAATGGCTAATTGTGATGATGGTTCTTGTATCGTTCCTACGGGATGTTCAGAGCCAGTACCATCTAATGTGTATGCTTACGACGTTATTGATGAGCGTGCTAAGATTGCATGGGATAATATGAATGATAGTTCATGTATGGTAGATAAATATCGTATAAGATATAGAGAAGTTGGAACTTCAGCTTGGTCTTCTAAGACTATGCAAGGTTCTGGTCTATGTATCTTTGGA
>JAYYZX010000024.1:0-8557 GCA_036339955.1 Bacteroidota bacterium | reverse complement strand
AATACAACTAAACTCATCGAATTGGAAGGAATTATAAAATATCTGTTTAGAATAGCAATAGGAATCTCACTAAAAAGCTTAGCGTTTTTCTTGTTTCTCTACTTAACCAAATGATGACTATATAATGAATACTATAAGATTACATGATAAAACATTTCAACAATATATCTCAAAAGATGAGATAAGTAATATTGTTTCAGATATAGCAAATAAAATAAATGCTAGCAATACTGAAAAACCTCTTTTTATTGCTGTTATGAATGGCGCTTTTCTATTTGCCGCAGATATCATGAGAGAAATTACACTACAAGATGCTGAAATATCTTTTATAAAGCTAGCCTCATATGAAGGGACAGAAAGTACTGGGGATGTTAAAGAACTAATTGGTCTTAGTGATAATATAAGTGGCAAAAATATAATTATATTAGAAGACATCATTGATACAGGAAATACTTTAGAAAAAATTATCTCAATGTTAGAAGACAAGAATATCCAAAGTCTAAAGATTGCTACTTTGTTGTTTAAACCTAAAGCCTATAAAAAGGAAATACATATTAATTATATAGGTAAAGAAATACCAAATGATTTTGTAGTGGGATATGGCTTGGATTATGATGAAATTGGCCGTAATTTGCCACACATTTATAAATTAAAAGAATAGGCAATGTTAAATTTAGTATTGTTTGGACCTCCAGGAGCAGGTAAAGGAACCCAATCTAACTTATTAATAGATAAATATAAATTAGTACATCTTTCTACTGGAGATATTTTAAGAGGTGAGATATCTGAAGGTACAGCCTTAGGAATGGAAGCAAAGAAGCTAATGGACCAAGGACTCTTAGTGCCAGATAAAGTTGTAATTGGCATGATATCTTCAAAATTAGATAGTAATCCAGAAGCTAATGGATTTATTTTTGATGGATTTCCAAGGACAACAGCGCAAGCAGAAGAATTAGATAAATTATTAACAGAAAAAGGAACATCTATTTCAGCTATGCTTTCTCTTAAAGTAGAAGATGAAGAACTAATACGTAGATTATTAGAAAGAGGAAATTCCTCGGGAAGAGCAGATGATCAAAATGAAGAAATCATTGCAAATAGGATTCGAGAATATAACAACAAGACTGCTCCTCTAAAAGAATATTACGAAGAACAAAATAAATTAAGAGAAATACCTGGTGAAGGTTCAATCAATACTATCGCGGACAAGTTAAATGAAGTAATTGATACACTCTAAATGAAAGTTAAAAATTCTAATTTTATTGATTATGTGAAAATCTTGTTTCGCTCTGGTAAAGGAGGGGCTGGATCTACACATCTGCATAGAGATAGAACAACTGCTAAAGGGGGACCTGATGGTGGGGATGGTGGTCATGGAGGTCATATTATTCTCAGGGGAAATGAACAGATGTGGACCCTATTACATCTGAAATATAAGAAACATATTTTTGCAAAAAATGGTGGAGATGGAAGAAGTAATAATAAATATGGAAAAGATGGAGAAAGTCAAGTATTAGATGTTCCCTTAGGTACAGTAGCAAAGAATGCAGAAACAGGTGAGGTAATCTTTGAGATCACAGAACATAAAGAAGAAAAAGTATTAATTAAAGGAGGTATGGGAGGTCGCGGAAATTCTCATTTTAAATCTTCTACAAACCAAACTCCACGATATGCTCAACCTGGAATGGAAGGAGAAGAGGGATGGTATATCTTAGAACTGAAAGTATTAGCTGATGTTGGATTAGTTGGATTCCCTAATGCTGGAAAATCAACTTTACTATCTACAGTATCTGCAGCAAAACCTGAAATAGGAGATTATGCTTTTACGACATTAGTCCCAAATCTAGGTATTGTAGAATATCGTGATCACAAATCTTTTATAATGGCAGATATCCCAGGGATTATTGAAGGTGCTGCAGAAGGGAAAGGTTTAGGAACAAGATTTTTAAAACATATAGAAAGAAATTCTACGCTTCTCTTCTTGGTTCCTGCAGACAGCGATAATATTGAGGAAGAATATAATATATTACTTAAAGAACTGAAGAAATATAATCCTGAACTTTTAGATAAAGAAAAGATTCTAGCGATAAGCAAATCTGATCTTTTAGACAAAGAATTAAAAGATGAAATAAAAAATCAATTACCTAAAAATATATCTGCTTTGTTTATATCATCAGTATCTCAAGAAGGATTGATGGAATTAAAAGATGAGATATGGAAAAAAATAATTAGTTAACAATGGAATGGATACTTAATATCGATTTATACTTATTTGAATTAATCAATTTAAATGGAGGTGCAATTTTAGATCCCATAATGATTCTAATATCTTCTAAATGGGCTTGGACACCACTCTACATTTATCTTCTTTTTCTGATTTACAAGAAATTTTCAAATAAATTCATATGGGTATTAATTTCATTGATACTTTTAATATTAATTGCTGATCAAACTAGTGTTCACCTTTTTAAAAATGTTTTTGAACGATTAAGACCATGTCATCAATTGGAAAATATTAGAATAGTAGAAGGATGTGGTGGGCTATATGGATTTATTTCATCACATGCATCAAATGCATTTGCTTTAATCTTTTTTCTACATTTCTTATTTCAAAATAAGCATCTGTTTTTATGGCTAACAGCATGGGGCTTACTAATAGGTATAAGTAGAATATATTTAGGCGTACATTTCCCATCAGATATATTAGGAGGAATCTGTTGGGGATTTATAGTTAGTATGTTTGTATTTAGATTATTAAAAATTAAACTAAATGAAACTATTTAATAACGTATGGTTCCTGTGGCTTGGGTTAGTTTGTCTATGGAACTATGGGTGGCCTAATGTGCCTCCTATAGCTGATGTATTAGTTGCAGTAGGATTATCTATATTAGCATATCAATTAAAAAAATATTTAACATGAAAAAAATTGCCATCATCATATTATGTTTTAGTATCAATTTCCAAACAGTAGATGCTCAAGAAATGCCAAAAGAAGTACAAAAAGCAATGGATTGGATCAAAAATCAAACTAAAAAATCAAAATTATCTACTTCTGTAAAGAAAGAAACAGAAATAAAATTAGTAGTAGGAATAGTAGTCGATCAAATGAGATATGATTATCTGGATAGATTCTGGGATGATTTTGGAGAAGATGGGTTTAAGCGTTTAATCAAAGAAGGATTTTCATTTGGGAATGCTAATTTTAGTTATGCCCCTACATTTACAGGCCCTGGACATGCAAGTATATATACTGGTACAACTCCTGCTATACATGGAATTATAGCAAATAACTGGTATGACAAATACAATAAAGAATATGTCTATTGTACCGGAGATGCTACTGTAGAAACTATATGTAATTGTGAAAATCACCTAACTGATATTATAGCAAAAGATGGGAGAATGTCACCACATCACATGCTTACCACTACTATAAGTGATGAAATGAAGTTATTTGATAAAAATGCTAAAACAATTGCTATCTCTTTAAAAGATAGAGGCGCTATATTGCCAGCAGGACATTCAGCAACAGCTGCATATTGGATGGATCAAGATGGGAAATGGATATCTAGTAGCTACTATATGGATGCTCTACCTGAATGGCTAATTCAATTTGAAGAAAAAAAACCAGTAGCAGATTATATGCAAGGAGAATGGGAAATTGAAGATGGAAAAAATCATAATTTAGATGAAATGCTAATATCAAAAGGTCTCTCTTCAATCAAAAGTACACCGTATGGGAATACTATATTAAACGAATTAGGTATAGAAATAATAAAACAAGAAAAACTAGGTCAATCTACATCAACAGATTTTCTTTCCATTAGCTTCTCCTCTACTGATTATATCGGGCATCAATACGGACCTCATGCTAAAGAAATTAAAGATACATATATCAAATTAGATCAGGATATAGCTAAACTTTTACAGACAATATCTGAGAATGTAGGGTCAAAAAATGTTTTAGTCTTTCTTACTGCAGATCATGGTGTTGTTTCTGAACCTCATAAACTAATTGAAAGAAAAATACCTGCAGGATACTGGGACAAAGAAGCATGTAAAACAGAACTCAAAAATTACTTAAACACAAAATATGGTAATGGAGAATGGATAAAATCATTTTCAAATAATCAAGTATTCTTAAATTATGATTTAATCACATCTAAAAACATAGATATTAATTCCATGCAAGAGGAATGTACTAGATTTTTAATAAATATTGAAGGGGTTAAAAATACATATACTGCAAAACAAATGCATGAGAATGAATATACGTATGGTGTTAGATCTCTTATACAAAAAGGATATAATCAAAAACGATCTGGGGACATATTAATTGCTCTTGAAACTGGATGGATCTCAAAAGGTTGGGAAAAAGGAGGAACAACACATGGTACGGCCTATAGCTATGACACTCATGTACCTTTAATATTTTGGGGTAGAAACGTAGAAAATGGAAAAAGTAATAAACTAGTTCATATAAAAGATATAGCTCCAACAATTAGTACAATGCTTGGGATATCATTCCCGAATGGTTGTACTGGCACTCCAATTATTGAAATTACTCAATGAAAAAAATAGAATCTAAAGGATATTCTATCTTTTTTGAAACAGGTAATTTTTCTACTCTGGATTATAAAAAATTTGAAAAGATTGCAATATTAGTTGATGAGAATACAAAGAAATATTGCCTGCCTCTTCTATTAGAAAGGTGTTCTTTACTTGAGAAATCTGTAATTATTCAAATAGATTCTGGGGAAGAAAATAAAAATATACAAACATGTAATACTATTTGGAGATCACTTATAGAACATAATTTTAATAGGAACTCTTTAATAATAAATTTAGGAGGTGGAATGATTGGAGATATTGGAGGATTTGTAGCCTCAACATACAAAAGAGGTATTAATTTTATTCAAATACCTACAACATTACTAGCAATGTCAGATGCATCTGTGGGTTCTAAATTAGGAATAAACTTTATGCATAATAAAAATCAAATTGGACTTTATAATGATCCTCTACAAGTATTAATTAATATTGAATTTTTAAAAACACTACCAAGAAATCAGCTACTATCAGGATTTTCTGAAATTATAAAACATGCATTAATTGCCGATAAGAACTATTGGGATTTATTAATTAAAACCTCATTTGATAATCTTAATTGGGAAGATATTATTATCAGGTCTGTTGAAATTAAAAATAAAATAGTTATGAAAGACCCCTTTGAAAATAATGAAAGAAAAAAGTTAAACTTTGGACATACTTTTGGCCATGCAATAGAAAGCTATTATTTAGAAAAATCAAAACCTATACTGCATGGAGAAGCTTTAGCTTTAGGAATGATTCTAGAAATAAAAATGTCTCGAATACCTAATTATGAAAGAATTATAAATTTTATTAAAACACACTTAAATATTCCAAATAATCCAAAAATATCAGAATTAAAAAAATGGCTAATTAATGATAAAAAAAATACAAGTGATAAAATTAATTTCACATTATTAAAAAACATCGGAGAATCCTCTATAAACAATTATAAAAGTTGGAATGAACTATCAAATTAGTCATCCTAATGGCATCATTGATGGAGAAATTACTATTCCTGCATCAAAAAGTATAAGTAATCGTGTTTTAATTATTAGAGAATTATGCAAACAAAAATTTCAAATTACCAATCTTTCAGATTCTAATGATACTAAAGTACTTGATCATGCTCTAAAACATAATTTGAATGAGGTCAATATAGAAGATTCTGGAAGTGCTATGCGTTTCCTTACAGCACTACTTGCAATAAAAAAAAATAAATCTACTATTATTAATGGAACTGCATATATGGAGAAAAGACCTATAGGAATACTAGTAGATGGGTTAATAAAGTTAGGTGCTGAGATACAATATTTAAAAAAACCTGGATTCCCTCCATTAAAAATAAATGGTAGAAATCTAATGGGTGGAGAAATTGATATAGATGCTCAAATTAGCAGTCAATTTATTTCTGCATTATTACTAATTGCTCCAATATTAAAAAAAGGATTAATATTGAATTTGAAGAATTGTATTGTGTCTAAACCATATATTAACATGACACTTGAATTAATGAATCGTTTTGGGATTCAATATTCATGGATTAAAGATCAAATTACAATTTCTCCACAAAAATATATGGCACGAGACATTCAAATTGAACAAGATTGGAGTGCAGTTTCTTTTTGGTGTGAAATTGCCACACTAGCAAAAAAAATAAATTTAAAACTAAATAATCTAAGTTTAAAATCTATCCAAGGAGATCGAAAAGGTATAAAATTATTTCAAAGCATAAATTTTGAAAAATACGAATCTGGACTTCATATAAAACAGGATAATTATATTGAATATAAAGAAGTAATAAACTGTATTGAATTTCCAGATCTTTCTATCCCACTAATTATAACTACATCTATAATGCAAAAAAGATCTGTTTTTAAGGGGTTAGAAACATTAATTATTAAAGAATCTAATAGAATAGAAGCCTTAAAAAAAGAGATGTCAAAATATGGAGTGTACCTTGAAGAAAAAGACAATCAAGTTTTTATTAAATCTGATAAATTAAGTCCTCCCAACAAAATATTTAACACTTATAACGATCATAGAATAGCAATGAGTATTGCCCCATTGGCTTTGAAATTTCCATATATTATAATCAATAATATAGATGTTGTAAAAAAATCATACCCTAATTTCTGGAATGACCTAGAAAAAGTAGGGTTTATAATATCTCCCTTAACTGATTTAAACAGTTAATCTCATAATATATATCTTCATGATGAATTAATCGATTGGGATTAAAATAAATCTGTGACATCCCGAAATCCTTAGCTCCAATAATATCAACTGCTAAATCATCTCCTATCATAATACTACTTTCTATTTGCGCATTAGCTTTATCTAAAGCATATTGAAAAATTTTTGAATTAGGCTTTTTAACTCCAGCTGCTTCCGAAGTTATAATCTCTTTAAAAAATGATATTAATGAAGAATATTCTAATTTAATTATCTGTACCTCTTGAAAACCATTTGTTATAATATGTAAATGATAACCTTTTTTAATAAGATATTTAAGAATAGGAATTGAATACGGAAATAACTTAGTTTTTTTTGGCGAGTTAGTTACGTAAAAATCTCCTAACTTGGATGATAAATCTTTATCAATAATACCAAATTCTTCTAATGTAATGTGAAACCGAAGATCTCTCAAAATATCTTTTGTGATACTCCCTTTTCTATATTTATCCCATAGATTCTCATTGTTAATTTGATATTTCTCAATAAAATCTTTTGCAAAAGGGATTCCTCGTTTCTGTAAATCAAATTGCTGAAATAACTCAACTAATGTATCAAAAGAATTAGATTCAAAATCCCAAAGTGTCCGATCTAGATCAAAAAAAATATGTTGAAATTTCATCTACAATTTTTTTCCAAATGCTAAATCTCCAGCATCTCCTAATCCAGGCACTATATAGGAATTAGATGTCATTTTTTCATCAATAGCGGCAACCCATAATGTGCAATTTTGGAATGGTAAATTTTGAGATAAATACTCTATCCCTTGATGACTTGCAATAACTGCAGCTATATGGATATGCGTTGGATTTCCTGTAGTTAGTAATGCCTTAAGTGCTAGAACCATCGATGAACCACTAGCAAGCATCGGGTCACACAAAATAACTGTTTTAGATTCTATAGATGGTGAAGACATATATTCTATTTTTACATCAAAAGAGCCATCATCCTTTTCATCTCTATAAGCAGAGATAAAAGTATTCTCTGCATTGTCAAAATAATTAAGAAACCCTTGATGTAAAGGTAATCCTGCTCGCAATATAGTTGCTAAAACTGGATATTGCAATATTACATGTTCATTGGAAACTCCAAGTGGTGTAGTAATATCTTTAGAAACATAACTTAATTCTTTACTAATTTCATATGCAAGAATTTCTCCTACACGTTCTAAATTTCTTCTAAATCGTAAAGAATCCTTTTGAATTTCAATATCTCGAATCTCTGCAATAAAATTCCTTAAAAGAGTATTTTTATCTCCTATATTATAAATGTTCATCTTATAAAGATAATGAAATATTGATGTTATAATACTATTTTAAAGTATTAACATGTTTAGCTATCTGAGATTTTATATTTGCTGCTTTATTTTTATGTATAATATTCTTCTTAGCAAGCTTATCTAGCATACCTACAACTTTTGGAAACAATCCTTTAGCTTCTTTCTTACTAGTTGTTGATTTTAACTTACGTACAGAATTTCGCGCCGTTTTATGCTGATACTTATTAGATGCATTCTTTGTTGCAGTTTGTCTTATTCTCTTTATTGCTGACTTATGATTTGCCATAACTTTATTTTTTGTAGCCCGACGGGGAATCGAACCCCGGTTACCAGGATGAAAACCTGGCGTCCTAACCACTAGACGACCGGGCCAAATTGCCTCTCGTCAGAACGAGATTGCAAATCTATGCTTTTTTGAAAAATTGACAAAAATCTAAACATAATATTGTAACA
>JAYYZX010000023.1:0-11466 GCA_036339955.1 Bacteroidota bacterium | reverse complement strand
AAAAAAACCAATAGAATAAACATTGCCAAATCCATCAGAACATATATCATTCGTTCTATCGTCATCATCAGTTGCGCAACCTGCTGTCTTAGCCCAAACCCAATCAGCATTTCCTGTACCATCTAACTGTGCAATAAAAGCACTATTTGTAGTGTCTTGCAAATTAGGAGGATTAACTATGAGATTGTCATTAAACTTTGTAGTATCACCTACCGTTCCACAAATAAAGACTTGTTGATTAGAATTTACTGACATCTGGTATGATTTGTCGGTTCCAGAGCTTCTTACTCTTTTAGCCCATATCCAATCACCATTAGCATTCATTTTAGACACAAATACATCTCTCTTTTGTTTATGACTCAACGTTTCTGTACCATTTGAAGCATTTGCTCCTTGAAAAAACATCGGATTTCTGTATTCGCCCGAGATATAAATATTATCACAATTATCTATTGCTATACCATTTGCTCTATCTGTCTTATTACTACCAACATTCTTTACCCACACCCAATTACCATATTTATCTATCTTAAATATAAAAGCATCCCATTCTCCATTTGTTGTCAAAGAAAATGGCCCATAATTAGCAGTGCTATCAAAACCTCCACAAACATAAATATTTGAATAAGAATCAATAGCTATTCTGTTGTCCCTTGACCCTCTTGCATCCTTAATTCCTTCAAATTTATCTACCCAAATCCAATTTCCATTTGAGTCTAACTTTCCAACATAACCTAATGGAGTGCAAGTTGTTCCCCAATTTGGATTAGTTAAAGTGATATTGTCAAAATCGGCACTAACACCTGAGAAAAAACCAGTTACATAAATGAAGCCATTCTGATCAACCTTTACATCATAAGAATGATCATCAGCATCATATATTGGATAAGGACAATTAGGTCCAGAACCTGATCCAGCATTAGCGCCAAAAGTTATTACCCAAACACAATTTCCATCTTTGTCTATTTTAGCTAAAACTGATGAATCATGACTATTGCTGGAAGTAATACTACAAGAACCAAGATAATAAGAACTCCAAAATGTTCCAGTGATAAAAACATCTCCTCCAGGCGTGACATGCATTCCTAAAGCTCTATCATCACAACATCCCCCACTTTGATCTCCTCCAGCAATTGCCCAAAGGACATTACCCAAAGAATCCATCTTAATAATAAACATTTCTTTATTAGTTCCTGAAGCTGGTGAATTTGTTAAAGTAATATTACCAAATGTTGCTGATGTATTAAAATATCCACTAGCATATATAAAACCAAGTGAATCTGTACCAATACTAATACCTTTATCTGATTCAACCCCTCCAAATGATTGTACCCAATCTGTATTCTGTGAAATAACAAGAAAAGGAAATAATAATATTATATATATAATAAAGTATCGCATAAGAAATTAATAAAGCACTTGGATTGTTCCTGATCTTTTCACACTATTTCCATCTATACCTAAAGCGTTTATAATATAATAATACGTTCCCGAAGGAACTCTTTCGCCATTTTTTGTTCCATTCCAAAATTTATCTTCCAAATTGTTAGTAAATAATAATTCACCCCAAATATTATAAATTTGAATCACATAGCTAGTAACATATTCCGTATAAATTTTAAATAATTCATTTTCAACAGGGCCATAATTGTCAGGAGTAAACGCATCAGGGATATACAATCTAATATTATGCAATAAGCTTATGACTATAGGGTCAGAAAAATCTGTGCAATTATTAACGTCTGTCACAAAAACATAATATGAACCATCTTGATCGATATAGATCTGATTATCATTTCCAATAACAGTATCATTCCTATACCATTTATAATTTATATAATTTCCTGATGATAAAAGAATAGAATCTCCTTCATATAATATGGTTTCAGAAGTATTAATAACAGAAATTGGTAATGGATGTAATATGACCTGAGCTTGTCCAATAAGTGTTGCATCACATGAATTTAAATCAGAAGCTGCATCAGAACTGTATATCCCCTCCTTAGATGTTGAGATAGTATAAGTGTTTGTGTTTATATTATTCTCTGAATATAATATATTACCATCTGTATAAGCAAGAGACCAAGGAAGCAGTCCAGTATAATTAAAATTTATTGTAGTACGAGAAAAATTATCGTCACATATTTCTCCTCCTCCACTAACAGTAACTGTAGGAGGTAATTCTGCTGTAATAGTTATAGAATCTACCACTAAACAACCCGTTCCATCATCAACGATTAAAAGATAAAAACCAGGGCCAATATTAATCAAAGAATCTGAACTTCCTGTATTCCAACTATAAATATAATTACCTGTTCCTCCAGTAATAACTGGATCGATTATAGTTGTAGTATTACAGGGTATTATATAATCTGCACCTAAATCAAAACTTGGAGGAGAATTAGATATAACACTAAGAGTGTCAGATATAATATCGCAACCTGATAGTGTTGAAGTTACCCAATAATTTCCAGGACCTACGGTGATAGATTGATCCGAGCTTCCTGTATTCCACTGATAAGTACTTCCTGGCACTCCATTGGCTGTGAGTGTGATTTGGCTATTACATGGAATCTCAAAATAAGAAGTATCTATACCTAAATCATTAGAGATATCTAAAGTAGGTGAAGTAAAACTACCGGCTTCAAGCCAAACATAAGAACTTAAACTTGGATCTGAACCATCTGCAATAGCTAATCTGATATGATAACTTTGACCACATTGCACAACTGCAGTAGCTGTAAAAACAGTAGTGTGTCCATCAGCATCTGCAATTATATTTAATCCTAAAGTATTATCAATAAAATATTGTTGATTTATAGGAGTAATACTATTAATAGAAGAGATAGTTATAGGAAGTGGAGGATTAGAACCAGGGACAATCGCTAAATTAATTGATCCATTTGGATGATTAATTGGAGCAGAGTATGGTCCTGAAATTCCAGGACCTGAAAGAAAGAAACCAAAAACATCATTGTATTGGGTGTTCTCATATGCAAAATATTCTTGAGAACCAAATACATAATTAAACTGAAGGGTGTCTGAAGTGGGTATAAAATCAAATTCCAAAACCGCAACATCATTAATTGAACTTACCGTAAATGAATTTGTGAACGGTGCAGGTAAGAGAGGAGGAACAGAATTTGCTACTGCCAATAAATCAGGATCAGTGACTACATTTGGCAATATTGGAAAAGTAGAAATATAAGTTGGGTCTAAAAGATAAATTTCTCCTGTTGCTAATACTACACCGCTATCAATACCTAAATTTGTGTTTGTAGCATTAAACCACCCAATTTGTGAAGAATCTCCAGAAAAAACATGATTTGAAGCTACAATACCTCCTCCAAGCAAAATATTATCTATAAGAAAATTAGGGGAATCATAAGGAGTATTATTGTCTATCACAATCTGAGAAGTTGAAGACTGTGAACATATCAAAAAGATAAAAAAGACAAATAATCTTTTAAGATTTATAAACACAAGCATAACATTGCAAACTTACTCAAAATAGCATTGTAAAAACTAATTAAAAAGAAAATTCATTTGTTTGTTAAACATTTCAAAATATACCCTTTTCTTGTTAAGAAGTTCTTCGTGTGTTCCCTCCTCTTGAATTTCACCATCTTTCAAATAAAGTATTTTATCAGCGTGTTTAATAGTAGAAAGACGATGTGCTATTATAATAGTCGTACACCCAGTTGAAACTCTATTTAAAGCATTCTGTAGTAATAATTCTGTTTCTGAATCAATAGTAGATGTAGCTTCATCTAAAATCAGAATTTTACAATCTCTGACATAGACTCTGAGAAAAGCTATAAGCTGTCTTTCACCAACAGAAATAGTATTGCCTCTCTCTCCTACAACGTGATAATAGCCTCCTTTGAGCGATGAAATAAAATCATGAATACCTATTTCTTTAGCAGCTTGTATGATCTTATCTTCTGTAATTGTTGAATCATAAAGAGATACATTATTTATAATAGAATCTGAAAATAAAAAAACATCTTGTTGTACTAAACCTATATTTTCTCTAAGAGTATTTAATCTAAAATCAGTAATTGGAATATTATCAATATTTATATTTCCTTCTTGAATATCATAAAAACGAAGTAATATATTTATAATAGTGGTTTTACCTGAACCCGTCTCTCCTACAAGAGCTAATGTTGCTCCCTGATTAATAGTAAAATGAATATTCCTTAATACCCATTCTTTATTTTTATAGTAAAAACTTACATTATTAAATGAAATAGATTTCTCTAACTTTAAAGTTAACTTCTCCCCGTTATCTAAGATTTTTTCTTCTGTGTCTAGAATTTTAAATACTCGCTCTGAACCAACAACCCCCATTTGCAAGACATTAAATCTATCAGCAAGCTGACGTATAGGACGAAACATCATGTGAATAAACAAAATAAATGCTATTAATTCTCCTATAGAAACATCATTACCAGCTAATATGCTTTCTCCTCCATACCAAACAATTAAACCAATTGAAGATGCAGAAAGAATCTCTACTATTGGAAAAAAAATTGCATAATAAAAAATAGATTTTAAATGTGATTTTAAATGTGATTCATTGATCTTTTTAAACTTATTATATTCTGCTTTTTCTCTATTAAAAATTTGAACAATATTCATCCCAACAATATGTTCTTGTATAAAAGTATTAATTAAAGAAACTTGATTTCTTACTTCTTGAAATGCAATTTTAATGTTACGTTTAAACCATGCAGTAGCAATTAACAATATTGGCAATGTTAATAAACTCACGCAGGTTAATCGCCAGTCAGTATAGAACATTAACAGAATCACTACAAATAATTTTAATAAATCTCCAATGATTACCATTAAACCATCAGAAAATATAGCGGCAATTGTTTCAATATCGGAAACAGCTCTTGTAACTAGCTTGCCTATAGGTGTCTTATCAAAATAAGAAAGTTTTAATGATACAATATGTTTAAATATCTTGCCACGCAAATCTTGGATAACATGTTGTCCTAACCAAGTAGATAAAAAAATATAATAAAACTGAAAGATGGCTTCAGAAAATAACAGCACAAGCAAAAATATTGTTGTTGTAATAAGATTCTCTAAATCAGGGATTAAAATACAATTATCAATAGCATAATTGATAAGAACAGGTCTAATTGGTCCCAAAAATGCAAGTATTATTGCTGAGATACCTCCAAAAGCAAATTGCTTATAATATGGTTTTGTAAAGCCTAAGACTCTTTTCAGTAACAAAAAATCTATAAATTCTCCTGTTTTATGTTTCACAATATATTATTAACAATTAGTTTGAATATATTATATTAGTTAAAAAAAGCCCATTTGCTGGGACAGATCTTCCAGCAAAACTCCTGTCTTTTTTTATAAGAATATGTTCTATTTCTTCTGGAGATATTTTCTCTTCTCCTACTAAAATAAGTGTCCCTAGAATAGCTCTTACCATATTTCTTAGAAAACGATCTGCTGAAATTGTAAAGATAATTTCTGAATTAACAACATCCCATTGCGCTTGAAAAACCTCACAATTATTATGATGTGTCTGTGTATTACTTTTAGAAAACGAAGTAAAATCATGTTTTGATAACAAAAACTTACATGCTTGATTCATTAAATCAATATTTAAATCTCTGAAATAAACGTATCTATTTGGGTTGAATAAATTTTTTCTTCTAGAAATATAATATTTATAGGTTCTTCTAATAGCAGAAAAACGTGCATGCATATCATGATTAACTGAGAAAATTTTAAATATAGTAATATCTTGTGGTAAAAAATTATCTACACGTTGAATAAAACTTTTTGTTAATTTAAAGTTCTCAATATCAAAATGAGCATACATTTGTTCTGCATGAACACCAGTATCAGTACGGCTTGCTCCAATAACTTTTACTTCTTTATTCAATAGAGTTGACAAGCAATAGTTAATCTTATACTGAACAGTATTAGCATTTGGCTGTATTTGCCAACCATGATAATTTGTTCCATTATATGCTAACTCTATAAAATATCTCATGTACTATAATCAAAAACAAAATTAGAAACATTTATACTACCATGCTTTTTTTTTCGTTGAATTTTTGAAAAATTATTCAACTACTAATATATTTGCAGTTCTTTAAAAAAATAAAAAATGAATACTGATATAAAAGAATTAAACAAACGCATAGAAAAAGAAAGTGCATTTATCGATATCTTAAACTTAGAATTAAGTAAGGTAATCGTTGGACAAAAAAATATGACAGAACGATTGTTAGTTGCTCTACTTGCAAATGGACATATTCTGTTAGAAGGTGTCCCGGGGCTTGCTAAAACATTAGCAATAAGTACTCTGGCAGATACGATTGATGCAAGTTTTAATAGATTACAATTCACCCCCGATTTGCTTCCAGCAGATATAATTGGAACTCAGATTTACAGTCCAAAAAATGAAAAATTCTCAATAAAAAAAGGACCCATATTTGCAAATTTTATTTTAGCAGACGAAATAAATCGTGCTCCTGCTAAAGTGCAATCTGCTCTTTTAGAAGCAATGCAAGAAAAACACATCACTATTGGCGGAGAATCTTTTAATCTAGATGAACCTTTTCTAGTAATGGCAACACAAAACCCAGTGGAACAAGAGGGTACATATCCTCTTCCAGAAGCACAGATTGATCGTTTTATGTTAAAAGTGATTATTGATTACCCTAAAAAAGACGAAGAAAAAATTATAATTCGTAATAATATTGCAAAAAATTTCCCTAAAGCTAATACTGTATTAAAAATAGAAGATATTAAAAAGGCACGTGAATTAGTGAAAGAAGTATATATGGACGAAAAAATTGAGCAATATATTATTGATATTGTATTTGCTACACGAAATCCTGAGGAATATGGTTTAGAAAAAATGAAAAATATGATTACCTACGGAGCATCTCCAAGAGCAAGTATTAATTTAGCTGCAGCAGCAAAATCTTATTCGTTTATTAAAAGAAAAGGGTATGTCATACCTGAAGATATAAGAGCATTATGTCATGATATCTTACGTCATAGAATTGGAATTAGCTATGAAGCTGAAGCTGAAAATATTACAAGTGAAGATATTATTACTGAAATACTAAATACCATAGAAATTCCATAAATGAGCACTTCTGAACTTTTAAAAAAAGTAAGAAAAATTGAGATAAAAACTCGAGGGCTATCAAATCATATCTTTTCAGGAGAATACCATACTGCATTCAAAGGAAGAGGGATGGCTTTCAGTGAAGTTAGAGAATATCAGCCTGGTGATGATATTAGAGCAATAGATTGGAATGTAACAGCTAGGTATAATTCTCCTTTTGTAAAAATATTCGAAGAAGAACGAGAAATGACTGTCATGTTAATTGTTGATGTCAGTGGTTCGGGAAACTTTGGTACAAATATTCAATTTAAACGAGAATTAGCAACTGAACTTTCAGCTATATTGGCATTCTCAGCAATTCATAATAATGATAAAGTTGGTGTAATATTTTTTACAAGTAAAGTAGAAAAATTTATTCCTCCTAAAAAAGGAAAAACACACATATTGCATATAATCCGAGAATTATTGGCTTTTCAGCCTTCAAGCAAAAAAACAAATATTGATCATGCATTAGAATATTTTAATAATGTAATAAAAAAACGAAGTGTTGTCTTTATTTTGTCTGATTTTGTAGGAAGTGAATTTAAGAAAGAATTAAAAATAGCTAATCGTAAACATGATGTTGTCGCTATTCATATTCATGATAAACGTGAACAAAATATTTCTAACTTGGGTATTGTTGCATTAGAGGATGCCGAAAGCGAAAAAATAATTTATGTAGATACAAGTAGCAAGAAAGTTAGAAATCATTTTTTTACCACACAAAAAAATATCCAAGAAAGATTGAAACAAGTATTTAAATCTACTGGATCAGATTACATTAATATATCTACAGGACAAGATTATGTTAAAATCTTGATTAACTTTTTTCGAAATAGAACGAAAAGAAAATGAAAAAATTAGTTTTTATATTAATTCTGTTTAATCATAACTTATTTAGTCAAGAAGTTCAATTAGATACAAATACAATTCGAATAGGAGAACAAACTACACTTCGTATAGAATTAAAAACAAATAATATAAGTGAAATAAATTGGCCTATTTTTAATGACACCCTTATAAGCGGCATAGAAATTATTAGCATATCAAAAATTGATACTAATATCCTAACTAATCAAGATTCAATAATATTAAAACAAAGTTTCATCATTACTTCTTGGGATAGTGGAATATATCACATTCCCGCTATTAATTTTGACAATAATAAGAGTAGCTCTGCTTTAATATTAAATGTTAATTCAATTTCAATTGACAAAAATGGGAGCGAAAAAGATATAAAAGGACCAATTGCTCCTAAGTTTGAACTTAAAGACATCCTAGTATATTTCATTATAGCTATCATTTTTTTGGTGATTGCATACCTTCTGAAAAAATATGTTTTTGTTAAAAAAATAGAAAAAGAAAAAATAGAAGAAAAAGAATTAGAACCTCCTTATATTATTGCTCTAGAAGCATTAAAAAATGTAGAAAACAGCAAACTTCTAGAAACCGGAAAAATAAAAACCTATCATTCTAAAATATCTGAGATATTAAGAAAATACATTGAACAGCGTTATGCATTTATTGCATTAGAACTACCAACATCTGATATTTTAAATATAATAAAACAAAAGAAAATCACAGATGCTGAGATTAATAATTTAAAACTTGTTCTAGAAAGAGCTGATTTAGCAAAGTTTGCAAAAAACAAACCAGATAATGAGGAAAATAAAGAAAGTATGTGTCTTTCTATATTATTTGTAGAAAATACTAAAATAATACCAGAAAATGAATAATTATACATTTGTAAATCCTGAGTTTCTATACTTATTAATTATTCCGATTTTTATATTATTTTGGAGAATAATACTTAAAAAAGAAAAACCCTCTAAAATTATTTTCTCTAACACTAAATCTTTTCAGAAAGGGACAACAAAAATAAAACTTCGATATCTACCTCTAATATTAAAATTATGTGCATTATTCTTGTTGATAATTGCATTTTCAAGACCTCAATCAAATATAGATTGGGAAGAAAGCTCAATTGAGGGTATTGACATTATCCTTTCGATAGACATATCTGGAAGTATGTTAGCAGAAGATTTAAAGCCAAATCGCCTAGAAGCTTCTAAAAATGTAGCATTAGATTTTATTTCAAAACGTATTAATGATAGAATAGGGTTAGTAATATTTAGTGGAAAAAGTTTTACCCAATGCCCTCTCACTACAGATCATAATGTACTTGCCAATCTCTTCAAAGATATAAATAGTGGGATGATAGAAGATGGTACCGCAATTGGAATGGGATTAGCAACTGCTGTGAATAGATTGAAAGAAAGTAAGGCTATAAGTAAAGTTATAATTCTATTAACTGACGGCGTGAATAATCAAGGAGTAATTGCTCCTCTAACTGCTGCAGAAATAGCACAAGAATTTGGCATAAGAGTCTATACAATTGGAGTTGGTTCACAAGGGTTTGCTCCTTATCCATTTCAAACACCTTTTGGAATCCAATATCAAGATGTAGAAGTTAAAATTGATGAGAAAACTCTACAAGATATTGCTACAGTTACGAATGGGAAATACTTTAGAGCAGAAAATAATCGCTCTTTAAAACAAATTTATGAAGACATAGATTCTTTAGAAAAATCAAAAATTGAAGTCACACAATTTCATAAAAGGAAAGAAGAATATGTCTCTTTTACTATGGTAAGCTTCTGTATATTAATAATTAGTTTTATTTTAGAAATGACATATTTTAAAAGACCAATATAATTATGTTGCGCTACGAGAATATTGAATATTTAAATCTGCTATTACTTATTCCAATTGTAATTTTAATAGTATGGTGGTTTGAAAGATGGAGGAAAAATGTATTAACTAATTTTGGGGATTATCTTTTAATAGAAAAACTAAGCCCCTCTTATTCAGCTACTAAAAATTTAATCAGACATATCTCAACAGTATTAGTCTTCTTGTTAATTATTATCGGATTAAGCAATCCTCAGATAGGAACAAAAATGGAAGAAGTAAAAAGAGAAGGGGTTGATTTAATGATTGCAATTGATTTATCAAATAGTATGCTTACAGAAGATATTCAACCGAATCGATTAGAGAGAGCAAAGCAAGCAATATCAAAATTAATCGATAAATTACAAGGAGATAGGATTGGATTAGTGGTCTTTGCTGGAGAAGCATATGTGCAATTACCAATTACAACAGATTACTCTGCTGCGAAACTGTTTCTATCTACTATTAATACGAATATAATACCAACACAAGGAACAAATATTGGTAATGCAATTGATTTATGTATGAGATCATTTGATTCTAAGAATCAACAAAATAAAGCAATTATTATTATAACCGATGGTGAAGATCATGATGAAAATGTAATAAATAGTGCAAAAAAAGCATTTGAAGCAAATATATTTATACATACTCTAGGAATGGGATTAACAAAAGGAGGCCCAATACCTATATATAAATATGGGAGGCAAGTAGGTTTTAGAAAAGATAATAATGGGGATATCGTAGTTAGTAAACTTAATGAGAAGATGCTACAAGAAATTGCTAAAATCGGTCATGGAAGTTATGTAAGAGCAAATAATACTCAAGCCGGCTTATCAATACTATTCTCAGAAATTAATAAATTAGAAAAAAAAGAAATAGGAACAATGATTTTTACAGAATATAAAGATAGATTTCAATTATTTATAGGCCTTACATTGTTATTTCTAATTTTGAATATAACAATTGGCAATAAAAAAATAACTAATTATGTATAAGTTCGTATTTTTTATATTAACAATAATAGTAATTCAAGCTAATGGGCAAGATAAAAAAAAGTTAATCCGAAATGGAAATAACATGTATAATGACAGCAGCTATAATGAAGCTGAAATCAATTATAGAAAAGCATTAGAAAAAGATCAAGAGTATTTTAATGCAAAATTTAATATGGGAGATGCTATTTTTAAACAAGAACGATATAATGAATCTACTGCTATCTTTAAAGCATTGACAAATACAACAGTTTCTGAAAAACAACTTGCAGATACATATTATAATTTAGGTAATTCTTTATTAAAAGAACAGAATCTTCAAGAAGCTATTGAATCCTATAAGCATTCATTAAGAAAGAATCCAAATGATGAAGATGCAAGATATAATCTTGTTTATACCAAACAACTTTTAGATCAACAAGATCAACAAGATCAACAAGATCAACAAGATAAACAAGATCAACAAGATCAACAAGATCAACAAGATCAACAAGATCAACAAGATCAACAAGATCAACAAGATCAACAAGATCAACAAGATCAACAAGATCAACAAGATCAACAAGATCAACAAGATCAACA
>JAYYZX010000022.1:0-18380 GCA_036339955.1 Bacteroidota bacterium | reverse complement strand
CTAATTCCAACACTTACAGCGTATGCTCTTTTTCTAATTGCTGCGGCAATGGGATGTCGTTGTTGTAATTCGTCGTGCTGTAAAACAGAGGATTGATAAATTTATTCTTTGATATTTTGAGTTGACAAAAAGGTTAGCATTTAGCTTCCCTTATCATGGGGTTCTAATACTGCCACCCCGACTTATTAAATAAAAACCCACTCAATTGAGTGGGTTTATTTTTGGTGGACCTATTGGTCCCAGTTTCGGACTTTTTTTACTTTTGTTTCAATGAAAAAACTATTACTCATATTTCTTTTCTTTCCATTGATTTACACTTGTCAATCAAAAAAAGTTGAGTCATATCAAGAGGAGAATGTTGTTGAGAATGACACTTTAAATATTGAAAGAATAAAGATAAAAACTCACTAAATAAAATAATTAAGACATGAATTTAAAAGGTAAAAATATTATTCTGACAGGAGGTAGTCTTGGTATTGGGAAAGAAGCAACTAAAGAATTAATGAAAAAAGGAGCTAATGTACTTATTACTGGAAGATCACAAGAAAGATTAATTAAGGTTTCTAAAGATGTAGATGCAAAGTTTATTGAATTTGATATTGGAGATGTAGATAATATTGGTTTAAATGCAAGAAAATGTATTGAGATTCTTGATGGTAGGGTTGATGTGTTAATTAACAATGCGGGAATAGGAGTTAGGAAATCAATTGAAGAACTTAATATAAATGATTTCTTAGATGTTTTTAATGTTAATGTTTTTGGACTTTCCTTATTTACTAAAGAAATTATTCCATTGATGAAAAAGCAAAATAATGGAACTATTATCAATATTGGTTCAACAGCAAGCCTAAAGGGTTATAAAAATGGAAGTATTTATGCGTCTTCAAAGTTTGCTGTTAGATGTCTTACTCAATGTTGGCAGGCTGAATTAAGACCTTGTAATATTAGAGTATGTCAAATTAACCCTAGTGAAGTTACAACTGCTTTTGGTAACCCAAAAAGGAAAGAAAGGGAGCAGGTTTATAATAAGTTAACTCCTAAGGAAATTTCACATGCTATTATTTCTGCTATTGAGATGGATGATAGAGGATTAATCAATGAACTTAATGTCTGGGCAACAAATCCGTTTAATTAAATAACCAAATATACGAGTTTAGTGATATCGCAATTATAAGCCAAACTATATAAGGTGCTAGCAACAGAGATTTTAATCTTAATTCATGAAAATAGATTATAAAGATTGAGCATATTAAGATTAATAATAAAGAAATATCTAAGAGAGCAAGAGGGATATTGTGAAAGTAAAAAAATATAGGGTTCCAAATTATGTTTAGTATTATTTGAAGTATAAAAAGAATTCCACCTTTTATATATCGTTCCTTTTTGTCAAATAACTCAGCCAAGTAGAAAGAAAAACAAATCATAATTGTAGTCCAAGCAACCCCAAAAACCCATCCAGGGGGAGTCCAAGGAGCTTTGTTTATATCTTGATACCAATTAGAATTAGGTCCATCTTGACTTAGAAATGAACCCAGATATAGAATAAGTAGATTTAGTATAAGAAACCCAATAATTTTATAAATCCTTCTCAAAAGATACTTTCTGCTAATCCTTTATAAAGTACAACTCATATCTTCTCCACAACATAAAGGAGATTTTATCTTTCCATGTCCATTTGGACATTTCGAAATTTGCACTTCCTTTTCGTTATCTAACTTGAGGACATCATTAACTAATGGGGTGTTGCATTTACCACAAGTCGCTTTAACAGACATACCACATTTATTACATTTATAAGTTTCCATATTTTTTTAAGCAAATTTAATAAAAATATTATCTAAGAGTTAACTTTAAATTTGATAAAATGGCATATGAAATTTTTTTTAGTTTCTGATATTTTTCATGTATGTTTGTTGCATGAATTTTTTTTTTAGAATAATAGCATTTTTAGAAGGAGTTTCTTATATTTTATTAATGACTTTCGGTCTTTATTTTAAATACCAATTGAACGATGAAAGTTATGTGAAACTATTTGGAATGCCTCACGGATTATTATTTATATTATACATTATAATAGCATGTTTATTAAGAGAAGATAAAAATTGGAATGGTAAAGATTTTAGTATTGTATTATTGGCATCTATCATACCTTTTGGAACTTTCTATATTGACAAAAAATATCTTTAATGAAGAAACTACTGATAATATTAATTTTCTATCCTTTAGTTAGTATTTCTCAAAACTGGACTCAAGTAGCTAATTTTAGTTTTTCAGGAAGACATCATCCGATAACATTTGCAAATGATAATTTTGGTTTTGTAGTTGCCGGAAGTTATTTAAATGATGTTTATAAATATGACAAGTTAAATGATGTCTGGGTACAATTACAAAATTTTCCAGCTTCTGGAAGAGGGTATTCATATGGAGTAACTGTTGGCGATAAAGCTTACATGGGATTAGGGTCTAATTCCAGTGGATTATACCCAACAGATTGGTGGGAATATGATATGAATAATGATTTATGGCTTCAGAAAGCAAGTCTTCCAACATTTGGAAGAAATCATCCTGCAATGATTGCAATAGGAAATAAGATATATGTTGGTTGTGGAAGTAATGATAACGGGAATTTGGATGATTGGTGGGAGTATGACACCTCTAATGACTTATGGTCACAGAAAACAGATTTTCCTGGAAACAGTCGACATCACCCATTCTTTTTTAGTATCAACAATTATGCTTATGTAGGTTTTGGTCATGGCAGCTATCCTGGACCTGGAAGTAATCCATCTTCAAGCTCTTATATTTATAATGATTTTTATAGATATAATCCCAATAATGACACATGGATGCAACTTTCTAATTTTCCATCAGAAGCAAGAGTTGCTGGAACACAATTCTCTTATAATAGCAAAGGATATGTGCTAAGTGGAGATGGAGATAATCATGGACCTTTAGATAGTGGTGAGTTTTGGGAGTACAGCCCAACAAATGATTTATGGAATCAATTATCTTCTCATCCTGGAGATGCTATTTGGGCTCCGGGTAGCTTTATAATTGACTGTGATGTTTATTTCTTATTAGGACAGAATAACAATTCTAATATACCTATTCTACCAACATCAGTATATAAATATAATCTAAATGACTCATGCGGATGTATTGATTCTACCGCATACAATTTCTCCAGTCTTGCAACTTTAGATGATGGAAGTTGTTGTTATATCGCAGGTTGCACAAGTTATTTAGCTGTAAATTATGATAGTTTAGCTTGTTATGATGACGGAAGTTGTATCCCAGCATTACTTGGTTGTCAAAATCCAACTGCAAGTAATTATGACCCTTTAGCAAATGTTAGCAGTTTTTTTGGAGGTGCAAAAGATAATAATATAGGTAGTGGTTCGTATTTTGCAGGTAATCAACATTTGGTATTTGATGCCAATAAAGAATGTATAATAAAATCAGCAGTTGTTTATGCCCAATCTTCAAATACAATAACTTTTGAAGTAAGAGATAATTCAGGCACAATAATTAATGATACAACATTATTAGTAATACCAGGCAAACAGAGACTAAACCTTGGTTTTGATGTTCCTGTTGGAAATGATATGCAATTAGGGATTGCTTCTAATAACTCTAACTTATACAGAAACAATTCAAATGTAAGCTATCCTTATGATATTGCTTCTGCAATTAATATAACCAAATCAAGCGCATCAAGTAATCCATATGGATATTATTATTTCTTTTACGATATTGAAGTTGAATCTAAATGTTTGGATGTTAGTTCAATTGATGAAAATACAAATCATGATAAGAGGTATCTAATTAAGATTATCGATCTTTTAGGAAGAGAAACAAAAGCGAAAAACAACCAGCCTCTTTTTTACATTTATGATGACGGAACAGTTAAAAAACAAATAACCATTGAATAAGACAATAGATTAGGAATAAGAAATTGATTCTTCAGTAGCAGGGCAGAAGGTAACCCCTTCATTCCGAACTTTCTTCAAGGTTAGAATAGATTTTTTCAATTTGTTTCTTTGTGAGTCTTCCATTCAACCAATCTTTCTTAATCTCAGCATCATACTTCTTATAGAAATCAATTGCAGAACTATTCCAGTCTAATACTTGCCATGACATTCCATTAACTCTTAATTTATTACATATTTTAATTGTTTCTTCAAATAATCTAGATCCTGCTCCCTGCCCTCTATATTCTTCTTTGATCACAAAATCTTCAAGAAATAAAAATCTACCTTTCCATGTCGAGTAGCGTATCCAATAAAAAGATAATCCAATAATCTCATCATCTTTTTCTGCAACCAAAAACCAATACCAAGGATGAGCGCCAAATCCATCCTTCTCCAAATCCTCTAATGTAATTGTCACTTGATCTTTTGCATTTTCATACTCAGCTAGTTCTTTGATTAATTCTAAAACTGATGGTAAGTCTTTTTTGATACCCTTTCGTATTTTCATGTTTGTGAATTAAAGAATATTTTTTTACATAATAATATTATTAAGGATATTTTTATATCTGAAAATCAATTTTCTGAGAAAGATTGACTAATCTCATCTCGACTTTTTTTCTACTTTTGTGAAAATGAAAAAACTATTACCACTCAAATATAGTTTAGCATTCTCACTATACGTTTTTGCAGGTTTCTCTCTCACACTTTCAGGATATTGGACATATTGTTTAGTAATATATGCTTTTTTTGTTATCCCTGTTATAGAGTTATTTTATACACCAGATTTTAAGAACATAGCTATAGAAGAAAAGAAATTTAGAGAGGATAATATCTATGATTATTTACTATATATAATGGTTCCTTTGCATTATTTAACATTGTGTTATTTCTTTCATTCCGTAGGTCAGTATGACTTAGAAACACATGAAATAATTGGACGTATTTTAACAATGGGAACTATTTGTGGACACAGTATAAATATTGCTCATGAATTAGGTCATAGGGGAAGACAATTTCAACAAAACCTATCCAAGATGCTTCTTTTAGGATCTTTGTATATGCATTTTATTATAGAGCATAATAGAGGTCATCATAAGCGCGTTGCAACTAGAGAAGACCCTGCAACAGCACGAGAAGGAGAGATGTTATATGTCTTTCTATTTAGGAGTATTTTATATAGTTATATCTCAGCTTGGAGATTAGAAAATAAACGTTTACAAGATAGAAATAAAAGATTTATTTCATTTGATAATGAAATGATATGGTTTTCTATCATTCAACTTATCTTTTGTGGAGTCATTGTTCTTCTATTAGGCTGGATATATGTTCAATATTTTGCTATTGTTTCTTTTATAGGGATTATTTTATTAGAGACTATCAATTATGTAGAGCATTACGGATTGATGAGAAAAAGAGATGAAGATGGTAAATACGAGAAGATTACCTCTATGCATTCTTGGAATGCTAATATTACATTAGGAAGGATAATGCTTTTTGAATTATCTAGGCATTCTGATCATCATTTAGTCGCTTCTAAAAGGTATCAGGACTTAGATTGTCATAAAGGGTCTCCAGAGCATCCAACAGGATATATTGGAATGATTTTACTTAGCTTTTTACCTCCCGCCTGGTTCTTTATTGTGAATCCTAGACTTAAAAAGATAAAGGAAATTCAAGGCAAATAAGAGTGTAGGTTGTAATCCTGCCCCCCGACTTCTTAAATACAACTTGGCATCACCAACAGTCAGAAAAAAAGAATTCAACAGTATTGTCATCATAAAATATCGCTCTATGATTTATGGAATTTCCATGATAATTAGTTCTTTTGAGATCTTTAATTTTCTTTGAATTACAATCGATACAATTCTCATTCCATAAAGTTCCCTCTTCGATTGCTCCTATATTTCTCTTTTTATTATTAGGAGTTTCCCATATGCTGTTTTTGTCTATTATTCCAAAAATTTCCTTATAATATTCTTGACTATTAAATTCGATAACAAATGTTTCATTACAGGAAAAATATCCTCCTTTATAATTTATAAGATCTACTGATTTTGTATCTAATTCAACTGAAAAATGTTGCATGAATCTATTCGAAAGGCTTTTGTCTTTATAACTACAGTTTGATAATAATAAGTATGCTAATATCACAGACAATATATTCTTCATTTTTTGAGATTGAGTTACTTCTATTTTGAAATTTTATTTAGACGTTTAATTTTTATTTTTTGTTTAATAATTATAAAAAACATTATTAAAAAAATAAGAGGTGTAATAATAACAAATACATAAACATTTATTTCATTATATGTTACTCCTAATAATTCAGCAAATTTTACTAATATTTCTACGCACCAATTAAATATTTTATCTATCATACCCATTAAACGGAGATATTATATAAACAGTATCTTATTTCCAATAAGATGTAATATATCTTTAAATAAATTTATTTTTAAAAGTTTTTCTAATCAGAAAATCTAATTAATTTTGCTTGGTGAAAAAAATATTTCTCATATTTCTGTTTTTGTTTTTTATTCTTTTTGACACATCAGCTCAATCTTATATCAAATACCAGAATAATCCAGTTATTGATACTTTAAGCACAATAGATGCTAACCAAATTTGGACGAGATGGAAAACAGATCCTTGTGTAATCCATTGGGATAACGATAGTCTTAGAATGTATTATGGAACTAATAATTATGGTGTACAGACTCAAATTGGAACAGCTATCTCTAAAGATGGAAATAATTGGATAGAAAAAACAGATTATCCGGTTCTCCCAACTGGTCTAGCAGGTAGTTGGGATGAATTAGATGTTGAAACGCCAGATGTTATTTATATTCCTTCAAACCCAGACTCTATGAAGTATATGCTTTATTATTCTGGAAGTCAGCACGATACAATAGTTTTAGACACCTTGAATTCAGGACTTTATCCTATTGAAATATATCAGATAGGATTAGCTTATTCTAATGATGGTGTAAATTTTACAAAATATAATGACCCGATAAATGATATAAATCCACTTTATCAAAATAGTGATCCGGTAATTAGAATACCATATACTTCAGGAGGAATACCAGATACAATAAATTACTTTTTTAGTTCAGTTGCTGAACCCTCACTAATCTATGATTCTATCAGTAACACCTTAAAGATTTGGTATATTGGAGTAGGTTGTTCAAATCCAAATTGTAATGGGGTTTCAGACTTTAGATATAGAGTGCTGTATTCTGAGTCAATAGATGGTATAAATTGGTCTTCACCAATTCTTGCTTTAGATGTTGGGAATAGTGGTGATTTTGATAGTAAATTGATTTATGCTCCATATGTTATAAAGATGGGAGTTACATATTGGTTGTTCTATGGCGGTAATACTTATTCTTCTGGAATATTTTCTCTTTTTTCACAAAAAATTGGTTTAGCTGTTTCTATAGATGGAATCAATTTTACCAAAATATCAAATAATCCTATTATCACAAATGGTTCAATTGGCACATGGGATCAATTAGGCTGCAATTTCCCATCAGCTATTATTTATAAAGATACCATGAGAGTTTATTATAGCGGAATGCAAGATTCATTATTTAACTTTAATCCAAATATTGGCTACTTTTATCTTGATTCAACATTTACTAGTGTCTATCTAAATAATAATTTAGATGCCCAACTTATTAAAGTAATAGATATATTGGGAAGGGAATCAAATCAGAAGAAAAATACACCATTATTCTATATCTATGATGATGGAGCAGTGGAGAAGCGTATTATTATTGAATAAAATTATTTTAAAAGATAATTCCCTTATTCGTAAATACCAAAATAATTCCTGCAACTATTAACATGTTTTTAAGTTTTAATTCTCAGAAAGTTTGTTGTTAAAATGAAAGTTAATTAATCTTTTGATAGGATTCTGAATAATACCCCCAATTTTACAATTATATTTTTTAGCTACGGCATGTATTTCTTCTGACAAGTAATATGCGACAGATCCAATAAAATTAACCTCAGTTTCTTCGTACTTTTTATAACATAAAATATGTAAATCAAAGAATTCATTCAAGCCCTTATAAATAATATCTTTCATTGTTGGATGATCTTTATTTTGAGAGATGAATGGGAAATATTTTGAGAGGTATACATTAGCCCTATCATTTTCATAAATATTTTTCATAATAATAGACCAATTAGTTTCATACTTTGATTCAAACTTAAGTGTAAGGTCATTTGAAAGAACCTTATTAAAATACAGTTGTAATATTTTTTTGCCAAAATAATTACCTGACGCTTCATCTCCAACTAAGAAACCTAAAGAAGGGGCATTTTCTACAATATGTTTCCCGTCAAAGTAGCACGAATTTGAACCGGTTCCTAAGATGCAAGTTATATTAGGCTTATTATTATACATAGCATAGCAGGCAGCATCAATATCATGTTTAATAATTATTTCAGCATTATTAAAGAATTTAGCAAGTGCGTCTTTTATAATTTCATTTTTATTCTTTGATGAGCACCCTGCTCCATAAAAGAAGACGTTCTCGATTTTATTTTTATGTTTTTCTAAAACAGATTTTTTCAAATGTTTGAGTATGTTATTTGAATCAATAAAATAGGGGTTAAATCCTATAGTATTACATTCGAGAACAATTTCGCCTATTACATTACACAAAGCCCAACTACATTTGGTCGATCCGCTATCAGCAATTAAAATCATATTATCTAAAAATATTAGCAAAGATAGTGTAATTTATAAACGAATTAAATAAATATAAAACCCGGGTTTATTTGTGGTAGACTAAGGAAAGAAAGCAACAGAGGATGGAGTAATTAATAAGAAGTTGTTTAGTTCAAATTCTTCTCCTGAGAATCAATTTTTAAAGGATATCCAGTCATCATTATTATTTCTTCTTATTCTATTCTTTTATTAGTATTGAGTAAGCCTCTGAATTATGTTCCTTAAAGTAATTCTTAATAAGTTCGTTGGTCTCATAAATTTCTATGTATACTTCATGATTATTCATCTTATCTGGTAAATTTTCCATAAAGATGCTAAGGCATTTAAAGTTCCAATAAAGAGATCTTTCTAATCTATTAAGTTCTATCGATTTATTATTTGCTTTATTTGTTACTTTCCTTCCTTTTTTAAAATATCCGTATAAAAATGTTCCTTTTCTAAACCAGAATGGTATTTCTTGTTTTTCACTTTCATTAAGTTCATAGATTTCATATCTATTTGCCATTCTATCTTCTTCATCTCCAATTAAATACTTTTCCAACACTTCTTGAATCGGAGAATCACCTTGTATTAAAGTTTGATCATTATTAAAATTAGAATACCATTTTTTTATTTTTTCTTTTTTAATATTATTAATAATAGCAAATTTTATAGCACCATACAATGATGCTTTTGAATGAAGGTACTCGTTATGAAGTCTATTTATTAATGTATGATCATTTGGATATTCATTTTGAATTTTATTTTTTAATTCAATAATCAAATCATGTATTGCTCCATAACAGATAATTCTAGGCTGAATAAAAAAACTTTTTTCTTCTAAAGTCTCAGTCAGAAGTCTTTTGGAATACTCGTCTGAATGACCAAATACTAATTCTTGAACAAATTGGTCTTCTGATTTATTTGTTTTATCTGACCAACTAGAAGTAGCTCTTTCTTTTATAAAAGAATACCAATATGGGTAATCATATAAATTATTATCAGGATCTGAAAGGGAATCTAATTTTCTTTCAAAGGATAATAACTCTTCATAATCAACATCAAAATATTGGCTCTTATTTCCTTTCTTTTCTGCTTTTAAAAAATCAAATATCCCCATAATTATTTGTTAATTTTTAGAACCACCTATCATTTTCTCTATAAGTATTTCAGGCAACATTTTAAGGATAGTACCAGCTATTGCATGATATTGTTCTAGCTCAGTATATCCATTAAAATTATTATTGCTTTCCTCATCAAAAGTATTTAACATCATACCTAGCATATTAGTAACTTCTCCAAACATATATTGCTTTCCTCCAAGAGTACCAACGTCATAAATACCTAATTCCTCACGGATATTACTTTCAAGATCTTCACTGTTGACTATTTCAGCTGCTAACATCTTTTTTCTTAAGTATTTAGCCAATGAATATTCCTCTTTAAATAATTCGAATAACATAAGATTGCTAGAGACATATTCATCGTCAAATATTTCATTGGGTATATTCTTTATTAATCCTTCTATATTCATTTATGTTTATTTTATATGAGCTTAAATCTTTTGATGCTAATTGATTGTTTTTATTATAGTTAAGGCAAATTTAATAAAATATTTTATACATTTATGCCTTCAAAAACTAATAACTAAAATTTAAAATTATGGGATTATTCGGAGATATATTTAAAGCAAATTCTGATTGGACTTTCACTGAATTGCAAGCTATTTTTGTAACTATGGCAGCTATGGGATGTGTGGATGGCGAACTTGATAAAGATGAAGCAATGATAAGTGGAGAAATGTTGATTAGATTACCTGGTTCAGGATCTATTTCTAATTGGAAAGACTTTGCAGAGGGAGCTATGAAAATGAAGCCAGAAGTAGCCTTTAGTACTTTAAAAGGAATGCATAGTAAAAAGAGAGAAGTAGCGGTAACTATGCTTTATGGAGTGGCTCAAGCAGATGGTAATGTAGATGATAAAGAGGCACAATTTTTTATGAATGTAGCAAATGCTCTTAATGTAAGAATACCTTCTTAGAGTTAGAAAAATGAAAAAATAATATGGCATTACTTTTTGCTATACTTCCTCCTTTATTAATTGCTTATTATATTTATCAAAAGGACAAGTATGATAGGGAGCCTAAACGCTTAATAATTAAGAGTTTTCTTTTTGGATGCATAGGTATACTTCCTGCACTATTTTTAGAACTAATTTGTAATCAAAGTTTATTTCCAAATTTATTTCTTTACGTTTTCTTTGGCATTGCTCTAATTGAAGAGGTTGTTAAATATTTCTTTCTAAGAAAGTATATGTATAATGATGTGGCTTTTAACGAGCCTATGGACGGTATCGTTTATGCTGTAATGATTAGTCTTGGATTTGCAACAGTTGAAAATATTGCATATGTATTCAATAATCCAGAGCAAGAAATGAATATTGCTTTAATGAGAATGTTTACTGCAATTCCACTGCATGCGGTATGTGGTGTGATATTAGGCTATTTTGTTGGTCTGGCTAAATTCTCAGAGAATAAAAAGATGTTGCTTTATAAAGGCCTGTTTTTAGCAACTCTAGTTCATGCATTATATAATTATTTTATCTTCTTAGGGCATGGTTTTATTTTTTCTATTATTGCTTTAATTGTAGCAATTTATTATTCTAAAAAAGCGATTAAACTACATCAAGAGGATTCAAAAAATAGGAATTACTTGTAGTCAAAATTATGTGGTATATAGTATTATTTCTTTTTTTAACATGGTTTAAATATTTTGGAGCGATAGGTAGAATTGAGAGAAGGCAGTCAAATTTAGGTCCAGTAAGTATAAAAGAAGAAGAAGCATTACTTAATGGCACTCATAAGAAATTAGCCTTATGGCAAGCAATTATAGGCGCATTAATCTACACACTTATCCTATATCTATTAGTGCGTATTATTTTTTAAATAAATTGAAAATTTTCTTAAAAAAGTTTTTTCTATAACCTTTTAGTGCGTCAAAGAAAGTATTAATTAACTCGTTTCTCCTGAGTAATTTAACTGCTGATTTTTCAGTTATATATGCACTAAATAATATTATAGATAGATTTATTCCACTAGAAAAATCTTTTGGGATTAATCCTAATATATTAGCTGCTTTAGTGGCTAATGAATCTGTTTCAAATGAAAGGGTAATAATATCTGGCAAGTTGAATGTAAAGACAAAGAGAATCCAGAAATATATTGTTGCTCCAAATATTTTGAGAATTTTAAACCGTACTTTAGTAAATTCATCAGATAAATATTTATATGTTGATTTAAAGATTGCAATAGAAGTCATCAAGATTAGTGATAAGCTAATGATTGAAAGAAGTTCAATTATAAATTGATTTTGTGAGAAAACCTGAAATGTGCTATATAAGGGATTATCACCAATCCAAAAACTATAGAAGACACTTACAACTAACATACAGATTACAGCAACTCCAAAAGAATAACAAGTAGGAATAAACCAAATTAAATTGTACAACTTAATATTTAGTATACTATAAGTTCTGGTATATTTACTCATATTTAAAGATCCATAATGACAACCTAAATAGGCAGCAGGCATTGTAAGAATGGATGTAATAAGAGGGATTAGCTTCCATCTGGAAAACATAGAAAATTTGGGGTTATCAAAATTATGTGGAAGCTCACTTATATAATAATATCCAATCACAGCTATTATCCAAAAGCTTAAGATTGGTAATGCATATATGAATGTAGCAATTTTTTCTTTTTTATTTAGGGAGCTACCTATAATATATCCTCCAATGAATGTTCCTAAAAGAGATACAATTATTCTTGAAATAAAAGCATCTCCCCAATATATTCCGTTCATCATTTCTTCTTCAGGAATACTAAATAGATCTTCTAAAATATAACCAAGTGACTCAACAGTAATGAAATCGATTATTAAAGCAAAAAGAATAATAAAAATGAAACGAAAAAAGAATCTCAGTTTATTTATCCATTCAAATATCAGAATTAATTGCATGGGCTATATGATTTTAAATAATGGTATTTTCTTTACTTCATCTATTGGTCTAAAAGTTTAATATACTATCTATCTCAGATTCACTATATCTTATACTCAATATCTCTCTAGCAATTTCTTTTTTTTCTTCAATAATTTCAAAAAACTTCCAATCATCAGCCTTATTTTTTATTCCACACACAACACCATTCATTGAACTAAGATCTGTATCAACTGTATACCTTATAATATATATAATATCATCTTTTAATGTTAGGGAATTTAAAATCTTATTAATATTAATTGTTTTCTCTGAATCTTTTACCATCTCTTGAACTGACTTTACTTGTTCAGTCATTAACTCTTCAAATAATGAATCATTCCACTCATCAGGATAAACTGATTTTAGATGCTGGAAAACCAAGGGGCTAATACAATTCTTAACTTCTTTAATATTGCCCTCTAGAAATTGCTGCTGATAATTTAAAAATTGATTTTGGATATCTCTCTCAATACTATCTCCAGGAACAAAAACATTAGGGGTATGATGATTATTGTAATCTTCAAAAATATAATCTGAAATTCTATCTGATATTTCAGCACTATAATACTCCCTTATAATCTCTTTTGTCTCTTCTTTATATTCTTCATCAACCCCTATAAAATACCAATTTACGCCATTATTATTTGTAATTGCTATCTGAGGCGTAAGATTATGTATTGTATCAAGATTATTTTTACCACTCATTAAATATGTAAAAAGATAAATAATATCACTATTAAAATGCATAGAGTCTAGGGCTTCATGATAATTAAACTTTAAGTTATAGTGTTCAACAAATTTATCAATATCTTTTGTATAAAATTCATCCTCAATCATATGAATTACCTCCTCCCTAGTTTGATCTGGGTACCTTATCCGATTTAAATTCAAACCTATTGTATGCGAATATTGTTTATTTAAACTTGGCTTCCCATAAAGTTTATTTTGTAAGTAGTTATTTGCTTGAAAAATTAAACTCGCTTCTATATTAATATCTTTATTTTTTATAATAGCTTGATTATTAGAGTTACAGGTACACCCTATATTAAATAATAAACTCAATACAAGTAATATTAATAAACTACCATCATCTGAGTTACTCATTTTTGTTTATTTAATGTAAATGATTTTATTAGAAATAATACTGCTGTAATTATATCAATGGGAATCCAGGCAGATTTGTCATTTAAATAAATTGGAATCAAAGGATTAAATAGAATTGTAATAATTCCAAAAATTATAATCCAGAAAGTTATTCCATTTTCAATTTCTTTAATAATTATACCAACCGCACCAATTGTCACTAGTATTCTTAGAAAAGTATAATATCCAATTGGTAGATCAATTATTGCTAAAAAGAGTAACCCAGCAATTATTAGCAATATATTTTTCATTTTCTCAATTTATGAAGCAAATCCACCAATTAGTAATACTAACCACATAATAACAAGTAAATATCCAAGTAGCCCTGCCTTTCCCCCTAACAGTTCTAATGGCCAAAACGGCCCAGTAAGAATTGCAAAGATTGCATAAATAATTCCTGCAGCTATTAACATATTTTAAGTTTTAATTTATATCTGCTTTTAGTTAATTCAATTATAAATATAATTATCAAATTTAGTTAAAATATTTTAAAAAGTAACAGATCTCTCAGAAAATCAAATTCATTTCTTAAGTTTGTTTTAGTAGATTGATTAGTGGTGCAAATTTTGGCTTGACAGTTTGCCGTAATCTAGTGAAAAGGGCAGAGGTTGTCATCTTGCTACCCAAACTTTTTCTTTTCTGTAACTTTTATTTTTTCTTTTCGTAAAAAACATCAACTGAAAAAAATAGATCTATAGCATACATATACTTTTTTATTAATTCTTAAAACTATTAAAAATGAAAAAGTTAATGCTATTTACAATTCTCGGAACATTTCTTATTAATTCTTATGCTCAAACAGATACATTAGCGTTTGCTGTTAGTGGCAAAAACAAGTATGAGTTTGATTATTATACTAGTGAAGTGATTGATATAATTAAACCAGAAAAATATCAAGATTTTAAATTTAAATCAAAGAAAAACGAAATTCTTGTTTTAGATTTATCTGATGATATAGAGCCGGATACTTTATATTTAAAGTATAGAGACATAACTGTATATTATAGAGATGGTGAAGTTGAAAAACTATATTTCAATAGTTACGATAATACAATAACAGTTGATGGTAGTTTAGTAAAGAAAGTAATTGTACATAAACCTGAGAAGATTTCAGAAAGTTTAGTTTTAGAATAAGTTTTTGTTCAATGAGAAGATTACTAGTTATATTACTTTTTTTACCAATGATTGGTTTTGGACAAATTATGTTGCATCAATGGGATGCTGTTTTGTATGATAAATATGATTATCTAAAATTTCAAGATTTAGAGATTGTGCATCAAAAAATAGATCCTCATAATATTGATTATAGCCTTTTAAAAGCAGCAATATTTTATTGCACCAACTTACAACGACATAAGTATAAAATGAGACCTCTAAAACATTCACCTGCACTTGAAAGAGCAGCTCAAAAGCATTCCATGAATATGGTTAAGAAGAATTTCTTCTCTCATCGAAATCGTTTTAGAGTAAATAAGACAGTAAAAGATAGGTTAGAGTCTGAAGGAATAAAGGGAGGTTTTATAGGGGAAAATATATGTAGTGATTTTGAGAAAGATCCAAGTTATTGGTCGTTTGCATTGCTAGTAGTTAAAGGGTGGATGGCTTCTCCAGGTCATAAAAGGAATATTTTAGATAAAGACTTTAAGTATTTAGGATGTGGTGCCTATTATTATAAAGACCCCGAATGGGTGGATTTGTTTAATGCTAAATCAACACAAAATTTCTCCTCCAACGATATTCCAAATAAGATGATCTCCTATAAATAATTCTTTGAAATCTAGAGTTTACAATACGGTTTACAATTAGAGGTGTTATTTCTAGTAAAATGTAATCCTCTCATCCCGAAATCAATTTGCAATACCCTTGTTTATAACTTTGTTGAAAATTGTAGTGAGCACTATTGCTTTATAAATAAGAATGCTTATTAAATTCGTAGTCCGCTTTTGGCGGAAAATTAGGATTTTTCTTGCTCAAATATTTTGAACACCTACAAAATTGGGCAACCAAAACCAATATTATAAGGATTGATAAAACGGGTTTACTGGGCATAAAACATGCATAGGATTCTTATCTTCAGACTTAACCTACACCTAAGTTAAGCGTCTGACAAACATTATATCACGACTTAAAAAGTATGCGAAAATAACTTTCGTGTTAAGGGGGGATTTTTGCACTATATAAAATGAATATTAACCATCAAAAACCAAAAAGATGAGAACACAACAAATTTTTTCAGCAGATGCAACTACTACATTGAATCTGCAACATCAGGGTGCAATTAGTATTGCGCAATTAAAACATGTGCCAATTAATTCATTGGAGTTTATTAGCGTGCATAGGGCATTTAATCATAATAATATAAAGGTAGAAGAGGTTTCTGAATCTGGGAATGTAAATGAACTTTTAGTAACAAATCTATCCAATGAACACATCTTTATTATGGACGGGGATATCCTAAGAGGGGCAAAACAAAATAGAGTCTCCAACACATCCATTTATATAGCACCAAAAAAGAAATTTTTTATCCCTGTGAGTTGTGTGGAGCAAGGAAGATGGAGTTATGACTCTGAAAGTTTTTCACCTTCTGATGAATTAGTAAATAGAAAAATAAGAGCAGAGAAGAGTAGAGATATCTATGAAAATAGAAATAGAAAATATTCAAGAGATAAGCATCAAGCAAGTCAATCAAAAGTTTGGGATAATGTAATGTCTTGTATGATGGAAACGGACACAAGTTCTAGAACACAATCCTATTCTGATATAAATAGAATAAAAAAGAGGGATTATAGCAACATGATTGGAAAATTACAAATCAATAATGAAGCAAATGGTTTAGCTTATTTTATTGAGGGGAAAATAAAAGGAGTTGAGATTTTTAACAGAACGGATGTTTATCAAGATTATTTTCAAAAGATTTTGATGGCAGTTGCTATGGATGCAGAAATTAAGTTGAAAAAACAATTTATGCGAGAGCCCTTTGATTTGGAAATAAAGTCTGCTGAGACGCAAATATCAGAAACAATCTCAGGCTTTAATAATCATCAGGGCTTGGTAGATATTTGTAATGGCGTTTGCCTTGGGAAAGAACATAGATTGCAAACTGAGAAAAATATGTATTACGATCTTTCTTACAACGAACAAACCATTCACCAATCTATTTTATACGTGGAAGATGACACAAAACTAATCACAGATTTACCATTTTGATGAACCACTTAAATAATAATAAATTTAGAGTAATGAAAGGTGGAATTACTCAAGTTGAGGCTGATGCTATTGTGAATGATGCTAATACATTGCTTTTAGGTGGAAGAGGTGTAGATAGCAACATTCACAGAGCAGTAGGCCTGAGAAAAAGAGGTAATAGGAAAGAATTAAATGATTGCAAGATTGTCGAAGCAAATATTTTTTAAAATGAAACCTAGGACGTATTTGGAGATAATTAAGTTTTGTGGAAATTTATCATTTTCCAAACTCAAAGCATTTAAAGAAATGTACAGGTTAGATAAAAATAAAGAGTTTTTGATTGCAACAGAAGTTCTCAAAATAAAAACTAAACAATTAATTGAAAGAAGGGCATAATGTGTTTTCTGATATATATAATTCCTGGATTGATTTGGTTCCTTTTTAGACGGATATATAATCCATTACAAGAGCCATTCAAGAAATACCCTTTTGCAGTTTTTGGCTTTACTTTTCTTTATCCTATCCTTTTTCTAATTAACTACCTCTCTTTTTTAAAGATGAGGAAATATCTAAAACCATTTAAAAAATGGAGATTTATTTTTCTTACAGAAGTTATATTATTAGAAACTGATGAAAAAAACTTAAAGTTATGAATTTGATTTTTGATTTGTGTGTACAAGCACTTTATTTTATTGCTGATTTTTTTAGCATTTCTTATAAAGAGGCGAATGTGTGGATTTTTGTAATTATTCAGCCACTTGCTTTTGTGTTTATGATAATTACTATTCTAAAACAAAGAAGAAAAATAAAAGGTAAAAAGAAAGAACTACAAAAACTTACTATTAAATGAGACGATTTTTAATTGGATGTATACTGTTTTGTTTTGGCTGCCAACCAAATACCTCATTTGAGTATTCTACTTATTGGTGGAAACATAGTACACAACTAAGTCAGCAGCAGAAAGATTTTCTCATTAAGAATAAAATTAAAAAAGTATATCTCAAGATTTTTGATTTGAAGTGGAACGAACATAATAATACAATCTCCCTTCCAAAAGTCCATACTAAATTTGAACAAGAAAATGTGAAAGTATATCCAGTTATATATATTGAAAACAAACTTTTCTTAAATTTTGATTTAGATACAATCTTAAAATTAATTACACACAATGTAGATTTAGTAGTTGAGAATGGAATTATTGAAAATACAAATAATCTACAAGTAGATTGCGATTGGACAATTAGCACTAAAGAGAAATATTTTAATCTTCTTATCCTCTTATCCAATTACATTGAGCATTTAAGCGCAACAATTCGTTTACA
>JAYYZX010000021.1:0-8709 GCA_036339955.1 Bacteroidota bacterium | reverse complement strand
ACGTATACAAAAGATGATTTAGATTGGCGCTATAGTAATATAGGACATATAGATATCATAAGATATAAATAAAAATAATTGAATTTATCAATTTTATTTTCTATTTCTTTTAATTTATTTTCTATTGACTTAATAGTTTTTTCTATATTATTCTCTTCACTATATTCTTTTTTGTTTCTTGCAAATTCAGCTGACACAATACCAGTAGGAACAGCAATAATAGCATAACCAAGAATCATTATAAATGCAGATATAAATTGACCTATAGCAGTTACAGGTATTACATTTCCATAACCTACGGTAGTAAGAGTTACAATCGCCCAATATATAGATTTAGGTATATTTTCAAATCCATTTCCTTGCCCTTCAATCACATACATTAGAGAGCCTAATACAGTTACCATAATCATAATTGAAAGCAGAAAAACAACAATCTTTGGTCTTGATGATTTTAATGCAATTTGCATAGTATGTGACCCTTTTAAATAAGGGGTTAGTTTTAAAATTCTAAAGACTCTTACTAAACGGATAATTCTAATATCAGATAATACATGAATTGTTACATTTGATGGTAGTAATAGGAAATATGTTGGAATTATTGATAATAAGTCTACAATACCCATAAATGAAAATATATATTTTCTTCTGTGTGGAGCTGAGTATATCCTTAATCCATATTCAATAGTAAATAAAATTGTAAATATCCATTCTGCTATATGTAATATAGAGCCATATTTTTGATCTATTTCTTTATCACTATCTAATATTACTACAATTACAGATAATGATATAGCAATCATTAAGATAATATCAAATCGTTTTCCTAATTTTGTTCTATATCCAAATATTACCCTACGGATTTGTTTCTTCATTACTATTAATAATTTTAGCAAATCTAATAGATTTTGAATTCATATCGATAATTTTTATTGAATATTAGAAATTGTTTAAAAACGATGTTTTAAAATTAATTTGCTATCTCTGATTTTTTTAACTTTATCATCCTTAAAAGATTAATTTGGAAAAACTTCGAAATTTCAAGGCTTATCATTCTTCTGCTGGCTCAGGGAAAACATATACTCTTGCTCTTCATTATATACTTATTGCATTAAAAGGAGATCGCTATGGTTTTGAAAGCTATTACAAAAATATTTTAGCCATTACATTTACGAATAAGGCATCTAATGAAATGAAAGAAAGAATCTTAGATTACTTACAGGCTATGTCTTTAAATCAAAATAAAGACAATGTAATTGATTGGATAAAAAACAACTCTACATTTTCTAAACAAGAGATTTCCTCAAGAGCAAAAAAAGTACATAGAAATATATTACATAATTATACTGATTTTAGTGTTTCCACCATTGATAAATTTACTTATCGTTTAATTCGAACATTTTCTAGAGATTTAGGTTTATCTTATAGTTTTGAACTTGAGATGGATAATTATAAAATTATTCAGAAAGTAGTAGCTTTATTATTATCTAATATATCTAATAAAGAAAGAGATTTATCAAATTCTCTTGTAGAATTTGCTTTACATAAAATATCAGAAGGAAAAAGCTCAAACATAGAAGAAGACCTAGAGAGTTTCACAAGTCAATTATTCAAAGAATCCGCTATTGAATATATAAAAAAACAAAATTTATCAATTAATGAATGTATGCAAGTTAAAGAATGTTTGTATTCAGATATTTCTAAATTAAAAAACAAACTCAAGTTTTTGTCTGTGGAAGCTACAAATTATTTTAGAAAGAATAATTTAGATAGAGATTCCTTTATAAAAAGGCCTTCCTTCTTTGATCATTTTGTTATTAATATTATTGATTCTAATGACAGGAAATGGTTCCCTTCTTCTACTTTAGATAAGAATATTACTGCAAATAATTGGTATCCTAAGTCTCAACAGAGTATACTTGCTCCTTTAGTGGATCCTTGTGTAGAGCAAATGATTGTTTTTTATGAGAGATTGCTAATTATTTTAAAAAGCTATAATTCCAAAAAAGCTATTTTACAAAACATTTATTCAATCTCTATTATGAATGAATTGATTGGAGAACTGAACAAATATAAAAAAGATCATAATATTGAACAGCTTAGCACTTTTAATAAACTTATCCACGATATTATTGTTAAACAACCTTCAGCATTTATATATGAAAGATTAGGAGAGCGATATAATCATTTTCTTATAGATGAATTTCAAGACACTTCTATTTTACAATGGCAAAATTGTATACCATTAATTGTAGACTCTTTAGATTATGGTATGAGCTTAATTGTTGGAGATGCAAAACAGTCTATATATAGATGGAGAGCTGGAGAGATGAACCAGTTTATTAATCTCCCTTTAATTTACAAAGGAGATAATTTATCTTTTCAAGAAGAGTGGGAAAACAAATTAAGCGCTCATTATCATAAACATATCTTAAAATATAATTTTAGAAGCCTAAAAGAGATTATCACATTTAACAATCTTTTTTTTAATAAAGTTAAACATGTTTTAGATAGTAATTATCAAAAAGTTTATACATCAAATTCTCAAAGTACAAATTATGCAAAAGAAGGTGGTTATGTCTGTATTGAGCAATTTGCAAATGATCAGTTTAAGGATTCTGTCTGTGAAAGAATCATCACAGAAATACATCATCTTATAAATAAAAGAAACTACAAATTTTCTGACATAGCCATTCTTTGTAATAGTAATCGGAACACTTCATTTGTTGCAGAAAAATTAATTACTTCAAATATTAATGTTGTTTCTAATGAGGGTATATTACTTTCTTCTTCAGAAAAAGTCCATTGTATTATATCTGTTTTACAGCATTTAAGTAATCCTTTAGACCCTATAGCTAGAGTTGTTATAATAAATTATTTGAATAATAAGATTTTTAATACAGACTCTCATAAATTATATTCAATTACTAATTCTAATGACAGTTTTTATTTACTTCTAGAAAAGAATAATATTCACTTTAAAACGGAACGGTTATTAGAACTATCACTTTATCAATTAGTTGAACAGATAATTGTAGATTTTAAAATTTCTAATGATTTGTATACGCATTTCTTTAAAGATTGCATATTAAAATTTGAATTAAAGGAGGGGAGTAGTATCCCTAAGTTTTTGATTTTCTGGGAAGAAGCAAAAAAGAAGGAAACTATAAATATCCCTGAAAAAACAAATGCTGTGAATATTATGACTGTACATAAAGCGAAAGGGTTGGCTTTTAATATTGTTTTTATTCCTTTTAATTGGGATGATAGTCGTAAAACTGACGAAATGTGGGTGGATACAAGTTCGTATTTAAAGAATACATTACCGGCTGCACTTATAAATATAAACTCTAGATTAGATATTAGTCATTTCTCAGAACAACATATTGAGGAAAAAGAATTAAAATTATTAGACAATCTTAATAAGTTATATGTAGCTATGACTAGAGCTAAAGAAAGACTGTATATTTTTACAAAAGAATATCCAAAAAAAATCAATGAAGATTTCTTCAAAAAAGGATATATAAATTCATTTTTAAATGTATTTGGTTGTGATAAATCTTTTTCTATAGGGAGAGAAGATATTCCATGTCAAAGTTTTACAAAACAAGATCTGAATTCTTTTTCGATATATGATATTAAAAAGAATAAATCACCCAATTTGATTCGATTAAAATCCTCGATAGAGGAGCTTTGGGATACAGAAGAAAATAATAAGCGTAAAGATTGGGGTAATTTATTACATCTAGCATTATCATCAATTAATGAAATTACAGATATTAATAATGTTACAAATACATTGTTCCTACATGGAAAATGCAGTGAAGAAGAAAAGGAAAGATTAAAACAAAACATTACCAGTTTCACATCTCATCCTTCAATTTCTCATTACTTCAAAAAAGGTCTTAATATTAAAAACGAACAAGGAATATTATTACCTAATGGTAAAACGTATATCCCAGATCGTTTAATTTTTGATAATAATCAAGTTGTAATCCTAGATTATAAGACTGGAAAGAAACGGAAAAATGATCAAAATCAAATCGATATTTATGCTGACACACTGGATTTAATGGGGTATAAGGTAAGTGAAAGAAAAATCTTATACCTAGAAGACTATATATAGTAATGAAATATTTCTTAGATAAAATCGCAGAAAGAATTATTAGTAAGTATCCAGAAGATATGGATAGAATAGCAGTTGTTTTACCTAATAAACGAGCCATAGTCTTCCTAAAGAATTATTTGTCTAATTATTTAGAGAAGCCTCAATTTTTACCTCGGTTTTTTTCTATTGATGAGTTTATAGTGTATATATCAGGTTTAGAAATCATTGATAATATATCATTGCAATTTCAACTATATAATAGTTATTTAATTAATCCTCCAGAAAAAAATGAATCTTTCTCTGAATTTTTACGATGGAGTCAGGTCCTTTTACAGGACTTTAATGAAGTTGATAGGAATTTAGTAGATGCTTGTTCCATTTTTAGTAATTTAAAAGATGTAAAAAAATTAGAAAATTGGGAAATTGATAATTGGAGTCTTTCTCAAGACGTTTTATCAGATACTCAGAAATTTCATATTAGTTTTTATCAGCATATTTACAATTGGTATCAAGAATTTAGAAAGATACTGCTTCATAATAATGTTGCATATCAAGGTATGGCATACAGGAAAGCAGCAGAAGATATTGTCAATAAGAATTTAAATTGGGAAAAGATATGGTTTGTTGGATTAAATGCTTTAACTAAATCTGAACAGCATATCATTGATTATTTAAAGAAGGAGGATATAGCTAGAGTATTTTGGGATGCAGATAAGTTTTATTATAATAACGAATTACATGAGGCAGGTGGGTTTTTAAGAAAACAGAGAAAGCGTTGGCATGAAATTGATTTTGATGGAGTAGGAGATTATTTCTCTATACCAAAAGAAGTTTTCAATATTATAGGTTGTCCTAAGAATGTTGCTCAGACAAATGCTCTATCTCAGATATTATCCAAATTACCTTACGACGAAATTAAAAACAGTGATACAGCTGTTGTTTTAGCTAATGAAGGGTTACTATACCCTGTTTTAAATCATTTTCCAGAAATCATTGATAAAGTAAATATTACTATGGGAGCCCCTTTACGAAATACATCATTGTTCTCATTTATAGATACTTTTTTAAACATGCACTTACATGCAAATGACTATAAAAAAAATAAGTTTTATTATAAAGATGTGATTGCTTTCTTACAACATCCTTATACTTTTAAACTTTTTGATAAAGAAGATTTATTTAAATGTAAAGATGATATTGTAAAAAAGAATCTGATTTTTATAAATTCTGATTACCTATCAAGTAGGCTCCCTGATTTAAACTTAATATTTAACTTATGGGAGACTATTTCTGATGCTCTATCTTCACTTTTTTTGCTAGTCGATGCTCTTAGAGATTCTATTATTAATAAAGAAATATTAGATGCAGAGATTTTATATAATTTCTATAAATGCTTAACACTAATAAATAATCAAGTAAATAATGTTTCTTTTAAAATTGATATTAAAACTTTGTATGTTTTATTAAAAGAGATTGTATCAAAACAAACCATACCATTTCAAGGGGAGCCTCTTGAAGGGTTACAAGTTATGGGAGTTTTAGAAACCAGGACACTTGACTTTAAGAATGTAATTATCTTGAGTTCTAATGAAGGTTATTTACCACAATTAAAATCATTCAACTCATTTATTCCTTATGATTTACGAAAATATTTTGGGATACCTGTTGGTTCAGATAAAGATGCGGTTTTTTCATATCATTTTTATAGATTACTGCAAAGGGCTTCAAGAATTTTTCTCCTCTATGATACAGAGCCTGATAATTTCGGTAGCGGGGAAAAAAGTCGCTTTATACAACAATTAGAAGCAGAATATACTACTTCTGTTATAAAGAATTATATTTTTCATTCTGATAGGTTTCAACTTACAAATTCAGAAGATATTTTTATTAGTAGAAATTCGGTTGCAAAAGAAATTTCAGCTTGGTTTCTGAGTGGCGTATCGCCATCAGCTTTAAATCGATATAATAATTGCTCACTTTCTTTTTACTACTATTATTTGGCGAAGATTCGGAGAGATGATGAAGTTGAGGAGTTCGCAGATAGTAGTGTGTTAGGAGAATCTATTCATAAAGCATTAGAATTGTATTTACCACTGGGTAATATTACAGCTGAAGCTTATAGAAATATCAAGAATGATATAATTAATTCTATTGAAGATAATTTTAAACAGATTCTTAAGCAAGATAAAATAATTGAAGGTAAGAATTATTTGAATTTACAAGTCGCCAAAAAAATGGCAAAAGATTTTTTATTGATGGAAGAACAATTGGTACATCAATTTGCTCTTGAAGGAAAGCATTTACACATCATAGAAAAAGAATTAGAACTTACTTCAAAAATATGCATTGATGGCCATGATGTTAACTTAAAAGGTGTCGTTGATAGAATTGATGTTTTAGGAGATACAATAAGAATTGTTGATTATAAAACTGGGAGAGTTACAAAAGAGGATCTGTATTTTAAAGACTTTGGTATGTTAAAAGATCCTAAAAAGAGCAAAGCATTACAAGTTTTTATGTATGCTTATCTATATCTAAAAGATCGACCTGAGACTCTTGATAAAAAAGTTATTGCAGGAAATTATTCTTTTAAAAATCTTCAGCATGGCTTATTATCTCTTTCTATAGATAAAAATAATGTGAGATATATTAATCAAGAGGTGTTAAATGAATTTGAATACATTTTAAAAGATATTCTACAAACTATATTAAACAATGATTTTGTCAAGACTACAGATTTACAACGCTGTAAATGGTGTGAGTATAGAAACATTTGTAATAGATAATGCGTAAATTTGTGTAGTATGAATATAAGAACTTTATCTTTTTTATTTTCTTTCTTTTTTTTATCAAATGTATCCTTTGGACAGAGCCAGGAATGTATTTCTGAGCCAACTCCATTGCAATTACAATATTTAAATCAGAATATTAATGATAGAAATAATTGGGATAAGCCAGAATCAATTATATGGTTGCCAGTACAAAATCATATTGTTAGAGAAAGTAATGGAAGTGGAGGATTAAGTACTAATGATCTTGCATCTATCATGGTTATATTAAATAATTATTATATGAATTCTAATATTCAGTTTTATGAGTGTAATAGCGTTAATTTTATTGATAACAGTAATTATTACAATTTTAATTCATCTAATGAGAATACTTTATGTAATGCAAATGATGTACAAAATGTTATAAATGTATATTATTTTAATACTGTTAGTAGTGGCAGTAATTCTTTATGTGGATATGCATATTTTCCTGGAGGATCTTGGAAAGATAGGATTATCATGAAAAATTCTTGCGCACTTAATGGATCTACTTTGACGCATGAATTCGGACATTATCTTTCATTATATCATACTCATGGGACTTCTAATAATGGAACTACAAATGAATTGGTTAATGGGTCAAATTGCACATGGGCTGGTGATGAGATCTGTGATACTCCTGCTGATCCTAATCTTTCAGGGGTAGTTAGTTCTTCATGTCAATATACAGGAAGTGCTACTGATGCAAATGGTCAGCCATATGTTCCAGATCCCACAAATATTATGTCATATTCAAGAAAATCATGTAGAACTTTTATGTCTTCGGGACAATATAATAGAACAAATTACAGTGCTATTAATGACAGAGGATATTTATCTTGTTCAAATGTTGTTTTAGGCTGTACGGATCCACTTGCAAGCAACTATAATCCAGCTGCTACAATAGATGATGGATCATGCTTATATTTAGCCCCTATCACTATTAATGCTAGTATTACAGATGTTAATTGTTATGGATATAGTACTGGAGCAATCTCAGCATTAGTTAGTGGAGGTCTTTCTCCATATACATATAATTGGAATCAGGGATCTACTTCACAAATAGTAACTAATCTCAGTTCAGGAGTATATACTGTAACTGTAACTGATACACAAGGACAGAGTGCTACAGCATCGTTCACAGTAAATCAGCCAGCAGAAATTAATATTAGTTATAGTACTCAAAATAGTATAGGTATACTTAGTAATGGATCAATTTCTACAAATATTTCAGGTGGCGTTTCTCCATATACATATTATTGGTATAACACACAAAATAATTTAATTTCTAATAATCAAAATCTTATTAATATATCTACTGGAACATATATATTGTATGTAGTAGATGCTAATAATTGCGTTGGTTTTGAGAATATAGCAGTAGGGAATACACCCAATTTTCCTATTCCAACAGGTGTTTATTCGTACGACGTTATTGACGAGCGCGCTAAGATTGCATGGGATAATATGAATGATAGCTCATGCATGGTAAATAGTTATCGTATAAGATATAGAGAAGTTGGAACTTCTTCATGGTCTTCTAAGACTATGCAGGGTTCTGGTCTATGTATCTTTGGATTAAATACTACTGTTAAACAAATGCTTAATTTAACTCATTCTACAACGTATGAGTACTATATGAAAGCATGGTATTGTGGTGGCGCTGCCGGGGGTACTGCATGGTCTGGTTTACAGACTTTCACTACTCAAGGTATATGTCCAGACATTACTAATTTAACAGTTACGCCGAATCCGAACAACAATACTAGAGCAACATTCTGTTGGGATACTACA
>JAYYZX010000020.1:0-7837 GCA_036339955.1 Bacteroidota bacterium | reverse complement strand
AGTTCCACTAAACTGACTAAATCTAAATGAAGAAAGGGTGGAAGATGATGTAGAAAAATTCATATTAGTTCCACTAATTTGAACATAAAGAGATTGACCCTTCTGACCGTTATCTGGATCAATTGAATTTACTTGAGGAGTCGGATTTATATTTTCATAAGCATAAAAAGAACCAGATAATACCCCAGCAACATATATATACCCAGAAATTATTCCATTTGAATAATTTCCTCTATAAATAGTATAGCCAAAAGACGTTGGAAATCCAGCAGAACCAGATGAATCACAAGCTGACCAAATAAAATTATTGCCATTTAAGGAAACTCCTGTATTATTACTAAAGTAAGTGTTAATTGTAGAATCAGTTATTGCACCATAAGGTGATAAAGGGTAGTATGAATATACTACTGTCCAAGTATTTTGTGTTAAATCAACAACAGGATTACTAAGATAAATACATGAGCTATCATCAATAGTGGCTAAGGAATCATAATTACAAGCGATAGGGTTGGTACAACCAGCAGCAATAGTGTTTTGATGATAATATAAAGCCCCTATATCATTTCTTGTTCCATCTGGATCATTATAAATAGGGTTAGGATCTCCAGCATCAATACAAGGTGAGTTAGTTTGTAAGGAAAAATCTCCATTAGCAGGATCAACTAATAATGGAGAAACACCATACATACAATTAACCTCAGATCCATTATTAGGATTGTTAAAAACACAATAACTTAAAGTTCCATAATAAGTATAACCACTAATAATACAATTTCTATATTCTCCATAACTACCAGCATTACCAATAAAAGTGCAATTCAAAGCATTAATATTCCAAATATCCTCATTATTTGCAAATATTGAGTTTTTTACAATATGATTACTAGAAGAATGGGCGCTAACTGGTACTGCAGATGCACAACCACCAAAATCATAAAAATAGCAATCTTTTATAATAGGAGATGCAGAGTTTATTTCTAGGCCATAACAAGCTTGTGCTGGACCATTTTCATCACCATTTAAAGAGAATCCTGACAAAATAGAATTTGTATTTTCATTACCACTAAACTGAACAATTGTACCATAAGAGTTTCCACTATAAAGAACTGTAGATTCAAATCCATTTTGAGATTCAATAGTTATTTGTTTATTATCAAAAGAAAAAGATTCATAATATGAACCATCCGACACTATAATAATATCACCATTTACAGCATTATCAATTGCATCTTGAATAGATTGATGATAAGTGTTTTGAGTAGAGTTAAAGATTGGCCCAGGCGGAAGAACATTAAAAGCATTATCCTTTCTTACCCATTGGCTAGTTCCATAATTCCATACATCCAGATTATAATAACCATAAGATGTATTAGAAGGTATATTAATATCACCAAACAAAGAATCGCCTACCGTTGCTGTAGATGTTCCATAAATATTTTGCCCATTTGTATCTTGCAACCTAAAAGTGGAAATACCAGACCACTGGTTTCCAAAATCCATATTTATTCCACTTATTGCAACTGATAAACTATGGCCTGTAGAGCCACTATTAGGTACAATAGAAAACACTTTTGGAGGAGAAGGAGTTACTGTAAAGGCATTAGAAGCAAGTGTTGACCAGCAATCACCACAATTATGCCATTGTCCATTAACCATTCCTGAACAATGATTTATTTGTAAATGATATAAGCCAACAGGAACATTTGGAATTAATAAATTGGTTAAAAAACCATTTACGCCATATTGAGTAATTATCTGATTTGCATTATTTATTACCGGAAATACATCATTATTATTTTTTAGCCTTAAATCTCCATAATGCGGATCAGGGCAATGTGTCCACCCTATAAAATTAACGTTGCTTCCAGAAATAAATACTTGCAAACTCTCTCCTTGCTCAGCTGTATTGGGCATCATTGCATAAGATGAGGGAAGTGTTATCTCAAAGGCACTATCTTTTCTTATAAATTGGCTAGTACCATAATCCCATACATCTAAATGATAGAAACTACCCAAAGATGCGTTAGATGGGATAGTAATATCACCATAAAGGTCATTTCCGCTTGTACTCGTTGAAGTACCCCAAATATCTTGTCCATTTGCATCTTGCAATCTAAAAGTAGAAATACCAGACCACTGATTACCAAAATACATATTTGCTCCACTAATTGTAACCGATAAATTCTGGCCCTGACTTCCTTGATTTGGGCTTATAGATGTTATTGTGGGTGGTACTGGGATAATAGTAAAGTGAGACTCTATTATCTTACCATATATATTTCCGTTATTCCAAAAATTTAGAGCTATAGATCCTGTTGGAAAATTCAATGGTATTTGGAAATCTACATACCATCCATAACTATTTAAATTACTATTCCATTGAAAAGAACTGACATTTGAAGCAAATAAGGATTCGTCACCAAAACAAAAATCGGTAGGACTTAACTGATTAATTGAATTACTTAAGTAAAGATATGTACTTTGTGGGTAAGCAACAAATAATTGAATATTTTCTCCTTGAATAGCAGTTGTTGGTGAAACAAATTGAACTCCTTCATATACTCGAAAAGCATTATTTAATGTGTAACTTTCAGAAGGCAACGAAGATTGCAATTGAGTTGAAACAGTTAAGTCATATAAACCAGTATCTACATTAGATGGAATTGTAAAATAATTTAATGAAACATTGTTTGTGTTAAAATTCGATAAATACCCACTAAATGATGTTCCTGAATATTGACTAAAAACAACAGTCCCCCAAGACCAGTTTTGGAAATTAATATTTACTCCACTTATTGCAACTGTTAACCTCTGACTTTGAACACCTGTATTTGGTGTAATTGAAGTTATCTGACCTGGTATTGCCGTAACTGTAAAAGCATTTGTATTTAAAGTACTCCAACAACCACCTGAAGTCCAGCAGTTATTTACTTCAAGAACATACGAACCTACAGGCATATTTGCAGGAAAATCAGTATAAAAACCATAACAGCCTACACTGCTATTGTATTGCCAGTTAAAATAATTATTAGACACAGAGATTAAATTACTTCCATCATTTAATCGTAATTGTGCTGGCGCCATCAAACTCCATTCTTCAAATTGAGATTGGGTAGAACCGGAAATAAATACTTGTAATATTGGATTATTTTCTTGCACAGTATTAGGCGTAATAGTTACTGGGCATTGTGCAACAACACTAAAAATACTGAAAGCAAAAAGCAAAAATGATAGTAAAAATATTCTCATTAAGTCGTAAGATTAAGGTGTAAATATACATAACTTATTCTTTAACCCCAAACAAAAAAATACTTAGCAGATCTTAATTACTTTTCTTTCTTTTTTTTCTTCTTATATTCTTCTTCTACAAGCATTATTGCTGACAAATATTCAATGTCAAGTTTTTCTCTTTTTCGATAAGCTTTCTTCATCTTTTCCTCTGCCATTTTTGGATATTTATCAAATTGCTTACTTAATTTGTCAAGTGTTTTTTGCTTATTTATCTTTAATTTCTGACTTACACTATTTACCCAGCCATTAAATATTGTTTTTAAGTATAGGTCATAATTATCATTGCTATTCTTTCTTTTCCAAAATGCATCTACTTGGCTTTGTAAAATTACATCCAAAGCTTCTACATATTTTTTTTCGTTATAAAGTATGGCGGCCAAATTCACTCTTGCTTCCTTAAAGGTTGGGCATACATCAAACACTTTAACATAAAACTCTTTTGCTTTTTTATGATTACCCCTCATTTCATAAGAGGTTGCTAAATTATTAAGTACATGTACATGATAAGGATTAACCTTATATGACTCTTTGAAATCCTGTAACGCTAAATCATAACTCTGTTGATTAAAATATGCTACTCCCCTATACCACAATAGTGGTGTTGAAGTGTTTTCCATTTCATAGTAGGTTGGATTATATGCCTTATCAATAGCTTTATTTACATAATTCCAATTCCCCTTAGATTTATAATGAATAGCATTGGCAGCATGTATCTCCCCTTGATACCTTATGGATGCTACATATACAGAAAAACATGTAATAAATAAGAAAAGGTATGATGGCCATACTGGTAATTTCTCTTTGATCAATCCTTTTTGTTTTAATCTTCCAGCAATAATTATTGCAGCTAAAACAAAAAATATAATATTATGGCTAAATCGCTCCATAGGGAAATCAACCAAACTAATAAAACCATAACCCATTACTGTAGCAAAAAGAAGAGAAAAAATAATTCCATCTTCCTCTTTTCTATTCTTATGCAGTAAATAAGAGTCCCTTAAAAGAATTAGAAATATAAGAATGTAGGAAAGTCCAGCAAAAACACCCCCTTCAGCAAAAACCCATAAAAAATCGTTATGTGGCCTTTGGGCGAAAGATTTTCCCCATGAATCAAAATACAAGCCATATTGCCATACCTCTACTTTCCAATTCCCTGGACCAACACCCAATATAGGATGATCAGCCATTAATTGCAATGTACTTTTATAAAGTTTATATCTTGCTGTTGTGGAAAATTCAAATGTTTTCTCAATCTCACCTTTAAATGCTTCAAGCCTATCCGTATATTGCATAATAGAATAGCCAATTATTATAGTAAAGGCAAATGATGAAAGCAAAATCAGAATATGTTTTAAACGGATATTTCTTTTGTTTATCAGTAAGAAAGTGATAATGGAAATAAATACAGCTGCTAATACAGCTCTAGTTTGTGTTTGCAAGAAAATTAGTACAATTAAAACAACTGCTATCACACCAAGAACTTTCCACATTTTCTTACCAATTGTAATTATATAAATCAAAAAGGGAAGTATCAGAAACTGAATAGAAGAAAGTAAATTCTTATGCCCCATTGTTGCTGACAATTTATCAAATTCTCTATTTCTTTGCCACTCCTTCTCAAAACTCATTATTTCAGAATAATTACTTACAAACTGAAAAAGGTAAATAACCGAAAGTAATAATGAAAAAATTACAAAAGAGTGTACAAATTCTTTAAATCCGTATTCTAAAATAATATGAGTTACTAATAACCCAAACATAAATATTAAAAACATCTTTAAAAAAATAAATATACTTTCAGATGAAAATCCATTAACAAATAGTGATAGAAAAAAGAAAAACAAAATAACCAGAAAACAAATAACAACTGGATGTTTTAGCACTTGAATAAATACTGGTTTTTTTGAAAATAATCTTATTATCAGGATTAGCCCTACAAAGCAACCTAAACCCAAAAACCGAATTGCTAATGTTGGATCAGAAGTTGAAAAAGAAACAATTAGTGGAATAATTGCTATAAATATTTGAAGAAGTTTTTTCAATCTAGATCTACGGAAATTTGTCTTTTATCAAAAATAATTATTTTCATATTAAATGCTTTTATATAATTGAGATAATTGCTGAAAAATGGGTGTTGGAAAATAATTCTTTGCAATATTATATGATTCATCTCCGTGTATTGCAATCATCTTCTTATTGTCTATATAATAATTTATGGCGCATGCTATACTATCAATATCACCAGGGATAATAACTTTTCCGTTCTTATTATTCTCTAAAATATCTAAAATACCAATGATATTTGAAGAAATGACTGGCATAGAAAAACTCATAGCTTCAAGAAGAGCCATAGGCAAACCCTCAGCATACGATGGTAAAACTATAATATCTGACTTCTCTATTACTTTTTGTTTTTCAAGGCCAGATATCCAACCAAGATAAGTTATATCATCTTCTAATTCGTATTCTTTTATCTTATTTATTATTTTATTCCTTTCTCCAATCCCCGCAACAAATAATTTAATCTGGCCACTAAATTCATCTTTATATTTTTCAATGGAATCAAGCAAATCAAATATTCCTTTCCGCTTTCCTATATCTCCTAAAAATAATAATTGTAATTTTGGATTGATATTTTTTTCTTTTTTTTCTTGAAAAGGAACTAAATTATTCACAACTACTAAATTATTAATTATAAACTTTGAATAGAAATAATCTTTCCAATAATTTGTTAGAACAACAACAGCATCTGATTTAATTAATACTTGCTCTATCCTTTTTTTTACAAAAGAATTTGAGTCTAAATAAAACGAATAGAATTGTCCACTATGAATATGAAAAACTACTTTCTTATTAAAGAATACTGCTATCTTTAAAAAAATATATTTTCTATAAAAACTGCCTTTTTTTGCGCAATGTAAATGAACAATTTTAATAGTTGGATTTATGATCAATACTAAATAATGTGTTAATATTAAAGGAAAGACAAACACATTTAATAATTTATTTGAGAAGTACATGCTGTAGAAATGCTTAAAACTATCTTTATTATTAGTTTTATAATTATGTATTACGCTAGACACCCCTCCCTTTAATTTATAATAAGGTGAAACATGTAATACATTATTAAAACTTAGATCTTTATCCATTTAATAAGCTGTGACTTTTATTTTGTTTGTTTAGATAATAAGCATATCTCAAGCCCCGAAAAATACCTTTCTGTAATATCTGAAATCTTAAGATATTACAAATGTCCAATAATTTATAGATACTATTTTCTAAGATATTTAATCTTCTAATGGATATATTTTTATGAACGGTTTTATAATCTAATGAACTCATAACATCCAAGGTTAGTTCCTCAATCATTTTAATCTGACAATCAGTTAAATGGATAAGGAATTTGTTTAAATTATTTTTATTAATATAAAGTTCGTTAGCATCTCCAAAACTTTCTATAGGCCCTTTAAAAACCAACATGGATTTAGTATAAGTACAACCTACATAATTACATACTTTTTGCATTATCAATTCAGGCGAATTGATTAAATGCTCATATTTTATTTCAAGATAATTTATTTTATATTTTTTAGCTGACTTTCTACATTTCACAATACTATCTCTCCAGCGTTGAGCATTCCTATACAGATTTTTTTTCCAAATATTTCTAGAAGAAAGAGCCTGATCTCTAGGATCTCTAGTAATATGTAAAATCTTTGCATTAGGATAAATCTTACTTAATAATTCTAAGTGATTAATATAAGATGGTGTTTTATCGCCAAATAACACCTTATTCTTATTGTTATTTACCAAATTATTTAAAATATATCTGAAAATAATAGCCCAACAGTTACTTTTTAATACTTCCACAAAAGACTTACTATATAGTTGAGTTTTAGTAATAGACATGTTATAACAATAAGTACTTTTCCTTAAATCATTAATAATCTTCTTTCGATTATTTACTGATGTAAAATCAGGGATAGCTCCATATTTTTTTATAAGGTATGGGATAAAAATACTTTCTGATTTTGGTATAAAGATATTTTCATTTCTATTTAATATTTCTCTAATTAATTTTGTGCCACTCCGGGGCATTCCAACTATAAATATTGGGGATAAATCTTGGCTGTCTAGTAAACTTTCCATTAACTTATATTGTCCGATTTCAAATAATTATTGTAAGAGTCAGATAAATTAGCAGAAAGAAATTTCCACATCAACATTAAATACATAAAATGAATCGGCCGAACAAAAAGACCATTACTAAAAAGGGTAAGTAATAAAAGAGTTAATAGAAAGAATTTATCAACTTTACTAATTTTAAATAATATTGAAACTAAGCATAAAATAGATATAACACCACCACAAAATAAGTAACATAAATAATCATTGTGAGAATTCTTTGGAATTTCGCCCCATTGTTTAGTAATTAAAACATCAGATCCATATCCTTTTCCAAATAAAACTTCTAAATAATTATAATTAAAGAAAATATTTAATCTTTCACTCCAAGAAAAAAACCTCCCACTTATAAATTTATTTA
>JAYYZX010000019.1:0-97920 GCA_036339955.1 Bacteroidota bacterium | reverse complement strand
TCCTCTATCTCTAGATAATAGCTTCCTGCACTTAAACCAAATACAGTGTCATTAGTACTAAAAGCAATAGTGTCGTTAAAATTAAACCATTCATAAGTATATGGAGGAGTACCTCCAGAACCAGAAGCACTAGCAATGCCAAGGCTACTTCCGTAACAAGTATTCATAGTATCTCCAACTAAAACTTGAAGTGGGAATCCGGGCGCTGTAATTATAATAGGCTGTGTGATTTGACAATTTCCATTATCACTAACTGTTATGTCATAAGTTCCTGGAGATAAACCTTGAAATATTGTGTCATTAGGAGTAGGGTTAGAATTTAAGACTCCATTGATATAATAGCTAAATGGAAATATCATAGGCGTTAATACTTCAATAGCAATATGTCCATCTGAGTCATCCCAACAACTCACATTTCCTGAAGAAATCTCAAACTCAATTGGAGTAATTGTATCTGAAGGTAACGATTCATCAGCACAAGTAGATTCATTGGTTAAATAATAATAATATGCTCCTTGCGGAATCATATTAGATGGTATGGTATAGTTATCAATAGGGTAATTTATATCAGCTATTAAATTATACGGTCCTCCAACATTGGACGCTGCATAAATATGATAAACTGTAGCATTAGTTGCTGAAGGACTATGGTTCCAATTCAAACTAATATCACCATTCCCGTCTAAAAATACACATTCAAGATCTGGTGGCGGTAGAGAATCTGTTTTAGTCACCTCAATAGTAACTGTAGCTATAGTAATAGCATTTGCGGGACAATAATCATCAAAGGCTTTCACTGCAAAAGTATACAGATTAGAAGTCCTTCCGCAACCTGCATCAGAAGATATGTGACTACATGCTGTTTGCCATTCAAAAAATCCATCAACTACACTAGCATTAGAAAATGGGGGTGTTAATCCAAAACCATTTGTAAATGTAGCACAGGGAGGATTATCGCAAGCTGTTGTAGTTATGAAATCATCTGCTAACTGACCACCAGAAATTTCTAATGTAATATCTTGAGGTGACCCATTTAGATATATATCATTGTCATTAGCTGAAATATTGAAACTTACAAAAGAGCCTGCCGTTACTGATGTATAAAATGGTGTTGGAGGTGGAAAAGCTGGCGTAACAACCGGAGGGTTGTTAATTCCTTGACCCAGAGGAGGACATGCAATCAAAACTGCCTGAATTTCTCTATAAATTTGTGCGACCAATTGACCACATTTAAATGCATCAACTCTAACAACGGTGACAAAATTTCCAGACGTATTTTGTGAAAAATACGAGATCTCTCCTGTTTGCGCATCTAAAGTAGGGTTTCCTGGTAATGGAGAAATATTAGTATAAGGAGGAATGAATGCTAACACTATAGGGTTAACTGGAGGGTTATATGCTCCAACAAGATCATCTAAAGGCTCGTCCCAACTATAGCGTAAACTGTCCATCTCCTCATCTGAAGCATTATGTGTATATGAAAAAGGGTATCCTGTGCAAATAATAGTTTGAGGACTTTCATTAAATTGAGGTGAAGAATCAAAACAAGGATCTGCATCTACAGGAACTCCCATTAAGTCAGTATACCTATACATAGAAGCTCTAAGTGTAAATCCTTCTGAAGGACTAGTTGGACTAGATAAAATAAGATTACTAATTGCTCCGTTTCTACAACAGCTATCCCAAGTAAAATGTCAACCATTTGTAGTTGGACCCATACCTGTTGGGGGAACTCCTGGCAAAGAAACTGGCTGAGATTGATAAATAAATTCTTCAACAGCACCGACAGGATTAGTAATACAATCTAAAGCGGCATTACCACTATTAACCACATCACAATCTGGAGATATATCTGTTTGTAATATAAAATCTACCATAATAGAAGTTATAGTAGGATGATTGTGAACAATTATATTTTGAGATGTTGTAGGAAGATTAACTCCATCACAATCTCTATATAGTTTCATCGTAAAAATATATTGCCCATAATTAGGGCTAGCAGGATCTTTAATACACTCCCAAGTAATCTCACCTCCCATAATATGGGTTGCATTAACATATAAAACAGAAAATGCTAGAAATAATAGCACAACTAACTTTCTCATAAATTTGTATTTTTTACAAATTTACAAAATTCTCTAGTACATATGGAGAAACAGGCTGTAATTATTATTCACTAAATTATCTTAATAAAGTGATATTTCCTGTTTCATTAATATCTGCCCCACTATTACCAATAGCTTGTAAGTAAAAGTAATACACTCCTTCGGGAAGATCTTCTCCATTATATCCTTTACCATTCCAGATTTTATTATTAATATCAAGTTCATAAACTTGCTGGCCCCATCTATTAAATATTTGTACTGCTAAACTTGAAAGACCCCAGTCATCAAAATCAAAACTATCATTTATCAAATCATTATTAGGAGTAAATACATTATACATGCTATAACCTTCAACATTAATTATTAGAAACGATGTGTCATTACAACGATTAGATAATTCACTATTAGAAGCAATTAAAGAAACTTTATATTGACCTGCTATATCAAAAATATTCTGAATTGATTCATTAAGATTAGAAGAAATAAGTGAAGGCTGATTATTATTAAAATCCCAAATAAATATATCTGCTCCTGAACTTTGATTCATAAAATTTACTAAAAGTGGCCTTGTTCCATAAATAATATCGGAACTAAAATCTGAAACAACCTGAGCTGGTGAAGACACACTTAATAAAGTGTCAGCAACACAGCCATTAATATCATTTATGCTAAAAGTAAATGAACCAGCATGTAAATTATGTATAGATTCAGTGTTTCCTTGAGTAACTACACCTTGACTAATGCTATCATTACCATGTAGTAAAATATAATCATATGGAGATGTCCCTCCAATTACGATAATTTCTAGATTACCATCTGTGGTTTCAAAGCAACTTGTCTCTTGAACTAAAGCAGTAACATTAATTCTTCCTGGCTCCCCAAGCTTAATATCTTTTATAGTATCTGAAATACAACCATTGCTATCTGTAGCCCATATAGAAAATATATCTGCCCCTAAATTTGTAAATACTGGAGAAGCCTGATTTATAACTAAATTATCATTAAAAAGAAAATAATCATTATAACTAAGAGAGCCTCCATTCGCCTGCACAGTAATCATACCTTCTAAATCTCCAAAACAAATATTATCTTGAATAGTTGTAATACTAAGGACAAAACGATCAGGTTCTTCTATAGTAACAGTGTCTATAAAAGGGCCACAATTAAAACTATCTGAAATAATTATAGTAAAAAGACCTGATTCTAAATTGTTTGCTAAATTACTCAAGGAAACCGTGTCATTATTCAAATCAATCCAGTAGCATGTATAAGACCCATTTTCAAACGGCATTCCTCCAATAACTTGTATTGAAGCGCTACCATCATTACCCGAATGGCACTGTACATTTTGTATAATTGTTTCTATAGACTGAATCGGATTGGTCATTTCATATATAGAAATTGTGTCAATTTGCATACACCCTGCAGAATCAGTAACACTAACACCATAAGCATAAGCTTCTAAATTCAAAATAACTGAGTCTGTATCTAATGTTGGGGACCATAAATACGTGTAACTTCCTGATCCTTGAGATGCACTAATAGATATATAACCATCGCTACCTTCATAACAACTAACATGTTTTATACTGTCAATATTAATGATAATATCATTATACTCTTCTATTCTAACTTCACTGCTATCTGCACAGCCATACATGTCAAGAACCATAATATCATAAGTTCCTGCTGGAAGATTTGAAAAATTGGAGTCATTAGAAAAATGAAGCCCTGCATCTATTGAAAATTCGTATGGATTATCTCCAGAAAAAACATGAATATTAATATTCCCATCAGAAGTCTCATAACAAATAGGGTTAATGTTAGTCAGAACAGTATCTATACTGAGAGGGTTGTCTTGGTTTAGCGCTTGTAAAATAGTAATGTTTACTGTCCCCCAACTAGGAGAACCAATACATCCATTAATATCCTGAACATATAACATAAGAGTGTCCGCTGTAAGGTTAAAAATAGTATCTCCTAAGCCAGAACCAGAGATTCCGGAAGAAGTAGTCCACGAATGTGTATAGGGTAGCGTTCCTCCAGAAATTTCTAATAAAATTTGACCATCATAAGAAACCCCTAAACAAGTTTCTGAAATTTTACCATTCTGACGAATTTTAAAGAGAAGAGTATCTGGATGTTCTATAAATACAGAATCCCTCATATAACAACCAACAGAGTCATTTACTGTTAAAATATATAATCCGCGACTCAAGCTGTCAATGATTTGAGTGTTCTGAGAATTAGACCATAAATAAGATAAGTTTCCAACACCACCATGCGTGTAAGCAATAGCTATACCATCAGATTCTCCATAACAACTTATATTAGTTCCGATAATAGAATCTATATATAATGAAGAGTCACGAATTACAGCTGTATCTTGAATAATACAACCATTTGCATCTACTACATCAATTAAATAATTACCAGGACACAATTGCGAAAACATACTGTCAGTTGAAATTAGACCTAACGGTATATTACTAAATAACTCTGTAACATAATAATGATAAGGAGATACTCCTCCAGAAGGAGAATGAGATAATTGTATACTCCCATTACAACTATCATTATTAATACAATACACTGCTTCTTCAACAGAAGAGTATGTAATAATATCTGGTTCTTGAATATATTTAATAACATAAGAAGAATCAATACAATGCCCAGAATTAGATGTAGCTATTACACCATAAAACCCAGAAATTAACTCATTGAAATAAACACCTGTATCTAGAGGAACCTGAGTTCCAAGAAAAGTATAACGCCATAAAACATACTCATAACAATCATCTGGATCGTGCACTTTAAAAGTCCCATTGTTTTCTCCATAACACCTAATATCTGTCTTTTCAGTTATTATATTGAGATTAGCTATTGAATCTGAAGAAAGTTGTATTGCAACAGTATCAAAACACCCATTACCATCTTGTACATAAACCACATAATTCCCCATAAATAAAGAGTCAAAATTTGAAGAATATTGCCATACGTTTGATGTGTCCAAAGAATATTGTAGCATTGTATTACTAGAGGATACAAAAATAAATAACTGCCCATCATTTCCGCAACAACTTTCGTTTTGTGTCACAATAGAGTCTATTACAGGATTAGGAGTAGAATCAAGAAAAAAATTACCATAATGTTCTACACAACCTAAAGAATCCATAATTGAAATATTATACGTGGCAGAAGCCAATAAATCTATAACAATTGTATCCGAAAAAGAAGAAGAGCTAAAAAAGAATCCTCCATCAAGCGAATAAAAATATGGGGCAAATCCTTGACTTGCGACAATAGTAATACTTCCATCCTGACCAAAGCATGTTTCAGGTGATGAAGATACATCCAATTGTATACCTGTAATACATGAATCTAAGATGATTATACTATCACACCAATTAACTATACATCCATTGGCATCACTAATATTAGCGCAATACAGGCCTGAGCATAATGAATCTATATAAGAAGTAGTATCTCCTGTATTCCAAGCATACGAATAAGGAACGGTCCCTCCGCTAGTATTTAGAGATATTAATCCATCACAAATTCCTTGTAAAGATGAATTAATAATCGTTGGAGTAGTATTTATTGAACTTGGTTCTGTAATTACTATAAGTAATGAGGTGTCTAAACAATTTAAGCTATCTGTTATGACACATCTATAATTTCCTGCAATCAAATTATTAAATACTAAAAATGTATCAACTGTTATGGTATTAGAAATAGATGTGAAAACTCCACCATCTTCCCTCTCTAAGTTATAATAGAACGAAGGGGTTCCAAAAACTCCTGTAACATTAATGACGCCACTACTATCTCCAAAGCAACTTAAACTTTCGGGAAAATAATTTCCTGCAAAACAATTTTGATTTGAAGAAATTACAACTGTTTGAGTATCTATACAGCCTAAACTATCCGTAACTGTTAATCTATAGACTCCAGAAAATAAATTATTTATATTTTGGGTATTAGAAGTAAACCCATTAGGCCCAATCCAGGAATAAAAATAATTCGGAGAACCTCCAGTAATCGTGGTAGATATACTACCATCATTTGTAAAAAGAGTACTTGTATTGAAACTACTATAGTTAATAGAAATTGGAGAGTTAGGTTGCATAAGACTTAAATATAATGTGTCTCCACAGCCCAAACTATCATTCATAATAATTCTAAGTGAATCTGCACTAAGAAGAGGAAATATAACATTATTAGACGTGTAAGATGTTAAAGGAGATTGTCCAAATTGCATCCATACATTAAGCGATGGATTAAAACTAGAAATTGTATAATGATACGATCCTACATTACCCCCGCTTCCAGAAAGTTCAATAATACCATTTGCGCCCCCATAACAACTTATATTCTGTACACTCAATAAATTAATAAAACATGGCGATTCAATTACATTAATACTACTATTAGCAAATAGCGATTCTGAATAAAAAAATACTGTAAGAAAGCATAATACTATAATTCTAAAATTAGATAATTTTCTATAAAAAAATTTAACAACTAACATCCTCTATCCCTAGTAAATTTGTTTTTAAAATATGAAAATTACAAATGTAACAAAACTTTTTAACACCTAAGTTTTTGGTGTTTTAAAATTGTATTTTTGGAATCATTTTATTGTATTAGTGTATCTGGAAGATTTAAATAAACAACAACGAGAAGCCGTAAAACATATTGACGGACCTTCAATGGTTATTGCAGGTGCAGGCTCTGGGAAAACTAGAGTATTAACATACCGCATAATACACCTGATAAATAATGAGATATTACCTTATAATATTTTAGCTCTTACTTTTACAAATAAAGCTGCAAAAGAGATGAAAACTAGAATTAATCAAATAATTAAAAAAAATCCTGTGCAGAATTTATGGATGGGGACTTTCCATTCTGTGTTTGCAAGAATACTTCGGATAGAATCAGAAAAAATTGGCTATCCAAACAATTTTACAATTTATGATCAAGAAGATTCTAGAAATCTAATAAAAAACATTATAAAAGAATTAGATCTAGATACTGATATTTATAAAGTTGGACCGATACAAAAAAAGATCTCCATGTTAAAAAATAGTTTTATTCATGCAGATGACTATATAAAGCAAAAAGATTTGACAGAAAGTGATAATATAAAAAATCAATCGGAATTTAGCAGAGTATTTCAAAACTATCAGCAAAGATGCATGAAATCAGCTTGTATGGATTTTGACGATTTGCTTGTTAATACATGTTCATTATTTAATTTGTTTCCCGAAATTTTAAAGAAATATCAAATGAGATTTCGTTATATACTAATAGACGAATATCAGGATACAAATCGTGTGCAGTACCTAATAATTAAACAATTAGCAGCATTACATCAAAATCTTTGTGTTGTTGGAGATGATTCACAAAGTATATATTCATTTAGAGGGGCAAATATTCAAAATATCTTAGACTTTAAAATAGACTATCCTGAGCATAAAATATATAAGTTGGAACAGAATTATCGTTCTACGTCTAACATTGTCAATACTGCTAATAATATTATTAAAAATAATACAAAACAAATACATAAAGCTATATGGACAGATAATGAAGAGGGTGAACCTATTATTGTCTGCAAAACAAATTCTGACAGAGAAGAAGGTAAAATTGTTGCAAATACAATTTTTGAATTACAAGCAAGAAACCAATCGCATAATAGAGAATTTGCAATACTATATCGAATAAATGCCCAATCTAGAGCATTAGAAGAAAGTTTAAGAAAAAAAAATATACCATATAAAATTTATGGAGGAATATCTTTCTACCAAAGAAAAGAAATTAAAGATATATTAGCATATTTCAGATTATGTGTAAATTCTTATGATGAAGAAGCATTTAGAAGAATTGTAAATTACCCGAAAAGAGGTATTGGGGAAACTACAGTAAAAAAACTATCAGATTATACAATCAAAAATAAATCTTCTATATGGGAGGTAATTGATAATTTACCCATTTTGCAAATTAACATTAACGAAGGAACCATTTCCAAATTAAATCAATTTATAGAATTAATAAATGATTTTAAGTTATTTAGTTCCAAACATGACGCATATGTTACTGGAGAATATATTATAAAAAAATCAGGTGTGTTTACTAATCTATATAATGAAAAAAGTCCAGAAGGTATAAGTAGATTTGAAAATATCCAAGAGCTTTTAAATGGATTGAAAGAATTTGCTTATAATGAACCGAAAGAAAAAAACTTCTTAGCTAATTTTATGCAAGATGTAGCTCTATTAACTGATCAAGAAACTAAAGAAGACGATAATAATAAAATAAGTCTAATGACAATACATGCTGCAAAAGGATTAGAATTTCCATATGTGTTTATTGTAGGTATTGAAGAAAACTTATTTCCGTCAATGCTCAAAATAGAAAAAGAAGAAGACTTAGAGGAAGAAAGAAGACTTTTCTATGTTGGTATTACAAGAGCAGAAAAACAACTTTTTTTATCTTTTACAAGAAACCGATTTAGATGGGGGGAATTTATAACATGCGAACCAAGTCGGTTTTTAAATGAACTAGATTCACAGTATATAAAAAACGAAGAAATCAAATTAGATAATACAGAATACTCTAGAAAATCATATTATAAAAAAGAGACTAGAAAGTTAAAATATAGAAAAAAATATACCGCCTTTACATCTAATAATGATACAAATATTCCTTTATCACAAATAGAAAAAATAATAAGTGGAATAAAAGTACAACATAATCGTTTTGGGGTGGGACAAGTTTTAAGTACAGAAGATGAAGGAATAAACAAAAAAGCTATTATTTTATTCCAAAACAAAGAAAAACGAAAACTCTTGTTAAGATTTGCTAAATTAAATATTCTCTAATTATTTATGTTAAAGCAAGACTCTTTATAATATTATTAGCCTCATCTAGATCTTTGCTTAATTGTTTTTTTAAATCGTCTATATTTTGAAACTTTTTTTCATCTCTCAATCTTCTAAGAACAGAAACATCCAGTGATTTATTATAAATATTTTTATCGAAATTAAATATGTGCACTTCTAAACCTCTTTTTTTTGTTCTAAAAGTAGGTTTACATCCAATATTCATCATCCCATAATATTGCTTGCCATGGTGTTGAACTTTTACAATATAAACTCCATCAGATGGAATAATTTTTAATCTGTTTTCTATGACTAAGTTTGCTGTTGGGAAACCAATAGTTTTGCCAATAGAATTACCAACAACAACTGTAGCGCTAAAATGGAAATAATAGCCTAAATAAGTATTTGCTAATTCAATCTTGCCAGTAAGTATTGCTTTTCTAATCTTAGTAGAACTTACTATTACTTCATTCATGTCCTCACAAGGAAGTTCTGTAACTTTAAAATTATAGAGCTCTGATAATATTTGCAAATCTTCTATAGAGCCCTCTCTATTTCTCCCAAACTGATGGTCATGACCAACTACCAAATGAGCTATATTTAATCTATTAACTAATATGTCTCTAACAAAATTAATAGATTTTTTTCTAGAAAAATCCTTCGTAAATTTTTGTATAATCAAGTGTGATAAATTCGCCTCTTTTAAATGAGTTTCCTTCTCTTCAAGAGTATTAATTAATTTTAATTCTTGATTTTCAGGATATAAGACATGTCTTGGGTGTGGGTCAAACGTAATTAATACACTTTCTCCTTTTTCCTCTTGACTAATATTATTAAGATGAGACAAGATATACTTATGACCAATATGTACACCGTCAAAAGTGCCTAAAGTAATAATAGGTTTAAAATTAGGTTTAAAATTATCTATAGAATTATAAATTTTCATATCGAAAGTATACTTATGATGATGTTAAAAAAGTGTTCAAAATTAAAAATAAATTTAATGCAATATAACAGTATCTAATACAAATTAAAAATAGTAATTTTGCTCGCAATTCAAAACATTTATTTTATTCATTACAAACAAAGATATAATGACAAACAATATTGGAAAAGTTGCGCAAATTATCGGAGCAGTAGTAGATGTATCATTTGACAATACAGAAAATGACCTGCCAAACATATATGATGCTTTAGAAATTAAAAGAAATAATGGTTCAAAACTAATCCTAGAATGCCAACAACATATTGGTGAAGATACAGTGAGAGCTATTGCTATGGAATCTACTGATGGTATTAGTAGAGGTGTCGATGTGCTAGCAACAGGAGCACCTATTAAAATGCCTATTGGACAAAATATTAGAGGACGCGTATTTAATGTGATTGGAGACGCCATAGATGGTATGGAAAATTTAGATAAATCAAATGGATTACCAATACATCGTGAAGCTCCAAAATTTGAAGATTTATCTACCAGTAGTGAAGTGCTATTTACTGGTATAAAAGTGATTGATTTAATTGAACCTTACGCCAAGGGAGGAAAAATTGGTTTATTTGGAGGTGCTGGAGTAGGAAAAACTGTTTTAATTCAAGAACTAATAAATAATATTGCTAAAGGGCATGGAGGATTATCTGTTTTTGCTGGTGTTGGAGAAAGAACACGTGAAGGAAATGATTTACTAAGAGAAATGCTGGAGTCAAGTATTATTAATTATGGAGAAGATTTTAATCAATCTATGGAAGAAGGTGGATGGGACTTATCAAAAGTTAATAAGAAAAAAATGGCAGACTCTAAAGCAACATTTGTTTTTGGACAAATGAATGAACCCCCAGGAGCAAGAGCACGTGTAGCTCTTTCTGGATTGACAATTGCAGAATATTTTCGTGATGGAGAAGGGGATGGAAAAGGGAAAGATGTTTTGTTCTTTATTGATAACATATTTCGTTTTACACAAGCAGGATCTGAAGTTTCAGCTTTATTAGGACGTATGCCTTCAGCTGTTGGTTACCAACCAACTCTTTCAACAGAAATGGGGACTATGCAAGAGCGTATTACATCTACAAAAAATGGCTCTATTACATCTGTACAAGCTGTATATGTACCTGCAGATGATTTAACCGACCCTGCACCAGCAACAACTTTCTCACATTTAGATGCTACGAGCGTACTTTCAAGAAAGATTGCAGAACTTGGTATATATCCAGCAGTAGATCCTTTAGATTCAACTTCAAGAATTCTAACTCCAGAAGTTGTAGGAGAAGAACATTACAAGTGTGCTCAAGATGTTAAAGAATTATTACAACGATACAAAGAGTTACAAGATATTATTGCTATTCTAGGAATGGATGAGCTTTCTGAAGAAGATAAATTAGCAGTACATAGGGCAAGAAGAGTACAACGGTTTCTTTCACAACCATTTCATGTTGCAGAACAATTTACAGGATTAAAAGGAGTTTTAGTAGATATAGAAGATACAATAAAAGGCTTTAATATGATTATGGCAGGCGAAGTAGATAAATATCCAGAATCTGCATTTAATTTAGTAGGTACTATTGAAGAAGCTATAGAGAAAGGTAAAAAAATGTTAGAAGACGTTAAATAAAATGTTTCTAGAAATTATTACACCAGAAAAAATATTATTTGAAGGTGAAGTTACCTCAGTAAAGCTTCCAGGGAAAACCGGAGAGTTTGAACTTCTAAATAATCATGCTGGAATTGTATCAAGTTTAATTCCTGGCAATATCAGAGTAATCACCACTGAGAAGAATACTAAAAATTTCTCTACTAATGGAGGCGTAATTGAAATGCAAAATAATAAGATTATCATCTTACTAAGCTAGAATCATTACATTACTCATTTTGACCCTACAAATATTTAATTATTTAGGCTATGAAAAAATGGTGGTTTATTTTATTAATTATACAGTATAGCTGTAATAGTAATACAATAGAAGAATTTCAGTTAGAAGAAGGAGATATCCTTTTTCAGGATTTAGATTCTTCTCCTCTATGTGATGCAATTGAATTAGTAACTCCAGGATATAAAAACGCGAATATATCTCACATTGGAATTATAGTAAGATTAGAAGATACTGTTAAAGTTATCGAAGCAATACCTGACAAAGTTCAAATAACAAAGCTTGATAAGTTTTTAACTCGCTCATTTGATATTAATAATAACCCAAAAGTAATCGTCGGTAGATTAAAACCAGAATACCAACATACAATAATTGATGCAATATCTTTTTTAAAAAGCAAACTAAACATGCATTATGATGATCATTTTGTAATGAATAATAACTCTTATTACTGTTCAGAATTAATATATGAAGCATTTGAAAAAGATACTGTTTTTAAATTATTTCCAATGACTTTTCTTCATCCTATAACTAATGACACCTTAAGCATATGGAGGGATTATTATTCAAAATTGGGATCAAGAATTCCTCAAAATCAATTAGGAATAAATCCAGGGATTATAAGTCTTTCAGGAAAAATTGAAATAATACATTTGTATGGATACCCAGATGGTATAGAAAAATAATTATTCTTTATTTTTTGTATCAATAATAATAGTAACTGGACCATCGTTAGTAGAAGTAACCTGCATATTAGATCCGAATTTCCCCATACAGCTCTTTTTATTAAGTAATTGCGATGTTTTTTTACAAAAATCCTCATAAAGAAGTTTTGCTTCTCTACTTTTTGCTGCCCTAATATAAGATGGTCTTGCTCCTTTCTTTGTTTTTGCATGTAACGTAAATTGGCTAATAATCAATGTTTCTCCTTTTATATCTATAACAGATTTATTCATAACTCCTTTATTATCTGAGAAGATTCTCAATTGTGAAATTTTTTTAGCAAGCCAATTTACATCATCAGCATTATCTTCAACTTCAATACCTAAGAAGATTAATAAACCAAAACTTATTTTACTAATTAATTCCTGTTTTACTAGAACTTCTGCATAACTAACTCTTTGAATAACCGCTCTCATATTTATTTTTCTGATTTTCTGTAAATATCATCATTCATCATACTTAGATAGTTTGCATAACGAGATATTGCTATATTCCCATTATCAACTGAACGTTTGATTGCGCATTCTGGCTCATTAACATGAATACAATTGTTAAATTTACATTCTTTTTTAAAAGCTAAAAACTCGATAAAATAATCTCCTAATTCTTCTTTTCCAATATTAATCAGACCAAATCCTTTTATTCCTGGAGTATCAATAATAGATCCTCCAAAATCCATATCATGCATCATAGAAAAAGTGGTAGTATGTTTTCCTGTTTCATGTTTATTTGATATTTCTTGTGTTGCTAAATCCAATTCAGGCTGAAATTGATTAATTAAAGTAGATTTTCCAACTCCTGAATGTCCCGAAATTAAAGTTACTTTCTTTTTCATAATCGAAATAAGTTTATCTAAAGAATCATGTAGCACTGAAAGAGAAAAACAAGAATAGCCTATATCAGAATAGATTTTTTCTAAATCAGTTTGAATTTGTATTTCTTTAGAATTATAAATATCTAACTTATTAAAAACAATAATTGTAGGTATCGAATAAGCTGAAGTTGTAGCAAGAAACCTATCAATAAAACTAGTAGTGGTGATAGGATACTTTACAGTTACCATCAATATAGCTTGATCTAAGTTAGAAGCTATGACATGTGTCTGTTTTGATAAATTTACTGATTTTCTAAGAACATAATTTTTACGTGAGTATAACTTAGTAATCATCCAAGAATCTTTTCCTTTGGAAATATCAACAATATCACCAACAACAATAGGACTTGTGCTTTTTATATTATGGATTCTAAATTTGCCTTGCACCCTGCATTTAACTTGCTGACTATTGTTTGTTTTAACAAGATACCAAGCACCAGTACATTTCATGACAACTGCACGCATAAAACAAATATACAGTTCTTAGAATATTTATGTAGTTTATATTATATATAATTTATGATTTAAAAATAAATATATTAGCAAAATGAAAGAGATTGAAAAAACAATTCAAAAATGATATGCCAATAAAAATAAAACAAATATGTAAAGTGTATGGGCTTCAGAAAGCTGTTGACAATATTTCTTTTGAATTAAAAAAAGGAGAAATAGTAGGTTTACTTGGGCCAAATGGTGCAGGAAAGTCTACTCTTATTAAAATCATAACAGGATATATTAAACAAGATAGCGGAAATGTTATTATTTGCGATATTAATACTTTAGAAGAAAATTTAAAAATAAAAGAAAAAATAGGGTATTTAGCAGAGAATAACCCTTTATATCTTGATATGTTTGTCATAGAATACTTAAATTTCATAGCAGATACTTATCATATTAGAAATAAAAAAACAAGGATTATAGATGTAATCAAACAAACAGGGATCACTAATGAAAAAAGAAAGACAATAAGAATGCTTTCTAAAGGATATAAGCAAAGAGTTGGAATTGCAGCTGCGCTTATACATAATCCGGAAGTGTTAATATTAGATGAGCCAACAAGTGGTTTAGATCCTAATCAATTATTGGAAATTAGAAGTCTTATAAAAAATATAGGGAAAAACAAAACTGTTTTATTATCTACACATATTATGCAAGAAGTAGATAAAATATGTAGCCGAATCATCGTAATAAACAAAGGAAAGATAGTAGGTGATAGAAGCATTAAAAATATACAAGAAAAAAATATTAATCTGGAAGAGTATTTCTACTCTTTGACAAAATAATTCAAGCTAAATTCTTGATTATTCTCTGAACATTCTCTGCCTTACCCATAGTATAAAAATGGATACATGGAACGCCTTCTTTGATTAATTCTTTACATTGTTGTATCCCCCATTCGACGCCGACCTCTTTTACCTGATTATTATCCTTACAGCTAATTACTTTCTTAACGAGGTCTTCAGGAAGATTTAAATAAAATCGTTGCGGCAATAATGTTAATTGTTTTTGTGTAGATATAGGTTTCAAACCAGGTATAATTGGCACATTAATGTCATGTAAACGACACATTTTTACAAAATCAAAATATTTTTGATTGTCAAAAAACATTTGAGTCACAATATATTCAGCTCCTAATTCTATTTTTTTCTTTAAGAAATGAATATCTGATTGCATATTAGGAGCTTCAAAATGCTTTTCAGGATATCCAGCAACACCTATACAAAAATCTGTAGGAGCTGAGTTTTTTAATTCTTCATCTAAATATATTCCTTGGTTCATTTCTTTAACTTGTTGTAATAAATCAGAGGCATATTGATGGCCATTTGTTTCGGAGGTAAAATATGTTTCTGATTTTATAGGGTCACCTCGAAGAACTAGTACATTATCGATACCTAAAAAGTCTAAATCAATAAGTGCATTTTCAGTCTCTTCTTTATTAAATCCGCCACAAATAATATGAGGAACCGTATCTACCTGATATTTATTCATAATAGCGGCACAAATACCAACAGTACCTGGTCGCTTACGAACTGATATTCTTTCTAAAAGACCATCTTTTTTCTTTTTATATACATACTCTTCTCTATGATAAGTAACATCTATAAAAGGAGGATGAAATTCCATTAATGGATCAAGTAATTTATAAACAGAATCTATGCTGGCTCCTTTCAAAGGAGGTAATATCTCAAACGAGAATAAAGTTTTTTTTGCTTTTTTTATATGTTCTATTACTTTCATTTTCTTGTGTTTTTATATATTAGCACGTAACCATTTTTCTACTTCTGAAAAATTCATTTCTTTTCGTTTAGCATAATCTTTTATCTGATCATCCTGGACCTTTCCAACACTAAAATACTTGGTTTCAGGATGAGCAAAATAATATCCACTTACAGTAGCATTAGGATACATAGCCATATTCTCTGTAAGAGAAACTCCTATTTCTTTAGATTTCAGAAGTCTAAATATTTTCTTTTTTTCAGTATGATCCGGACATGCAGTATAACCAGGAGCAGGACGTATACCATTATACTTTTCAGCAATTAAGGCATTATTATCAAAATTCTCATCTTTAGAATATCCCCAAATTTCTTTCCTTACACGTTCATGCATATATTCGGTTAATGCCTCAGCTAATCTATCTGCTAATGCCTTTAACATAATACTATTATAGTCATCATTCTCTTTATTAAAATTAGTTAATTGATCTTCAATACCTAAACCAGATGTGCATATAAATGACCCTATGAAATCTGTTCTTTCTAAAGCAAGAGGTGCAATAAAATCTGCCAAACATAAATTGTAATTTGATTTTATAGATTGCTGCCTTAACATACAATAGGTTTCTATATGATTCCCCTTTTGGTCGAAAAGCCTAATATCATCATCTACAGAATTTGCATGCCATATTCCAATACTTGCACCTAATTTTAACCATTTATTAGAAATTATGATATCTAACATATTATTTGCTTCCTGAAATAATTTAAGTGCCTGAACACTAAACTTTTCATCTTCTAATATTGCAGGATATTTTTTTCTCATCTCCCAAGTAAAAAAGAACGGAGTCCAATCAATATAATTTCTAACAAGATTAATATCAATATCATGAAATACACGAACTCCTAATTCCTTTGGCGTAATAATGTTTTCTTTTCCCCAATTAAATTTTAAGCGATTATCCCTAGCCTGTTTTAGAGTTAGGTAATTCTTCTCTGACTTACGCTGTAAATAATTTTCTTTTATTTTTTTATATTCTAAATTAACTTCTGTTTTAAATTTTTTAGAATCTTGTTTCAGAAGATTACTCATTGCGCTCACTGCTTTTGAAGCATCTAAAACATGTAACACAGTATTATGATAATGTTCGTTTATCTTAACAGCAGTATGTATCTTAGAAGTAGTAGCTCCTCCAATCATAAGTGGTGTTTGTAATTTATTACTCTGCATTTCTTTGGCTACAAATATCATCTCATCAAGAGAAGGAGTAATTAAGCCGCTAAGACCTATCACATCTACTTCATTTTTTCGAGCTTCTTCTAATATTTTACTACAAGAAACCATCACTCCTAAATCGATAACTTCGTAATTATTACATCCAAGTACAACTCCTACAATATTTTTCCCAATATCATGAACATCTCCTTTTACAGTAGCTAATAAAATCTTTCCAGCACTTTTCTTATTTGTTGATTTTTCTTTTTCAATATACGGAGTCAGTATTGCAACCGCTTTTTTCATCACTCTAGCGCTTTTTACTACCTGAGGCAAAAACATTCTTCCAGAACCAAAAAGCTCTCCTACAATATTCATTCCGTCCATTAATGGCCCTTCAATAACATCTATTGGCTTACTAAATTTTTGGCGTGCTATTTCTACATCTTCATCAATAAAATTAGTAATTCCTTGCACCAAAGAATGTGCTAATCTTTTTTCTACTGAATACTCTCTCCATGATAAATCTTCTACTCTTTTTTTTCCTGAACCTTTTACGATTTCTGCTTTGCTAATTAATTTATCTGTAGCTTGAGTATTTTTATTCAGTAAAACATCTTCGACAATCTTTAATAAGTCTTTAGGGATATCTTCATAAACCTCAATCATCCCTGCATTTAAAATTCCCATATCCATGCCATTATTTATGGCATGATATAAAAATGCGGAATGCATCGCTTCACGAACAATATTATTCCCTCGAAATGAAAAAGAGACATTACTTACTCCTCCACTAACTTTAGACAATGGTAAATTTTCTTTAATCCATTTAGTTGCCTTAAAAAAATCTACTGCATAATTATTATGCTCTGCAATTCCAGTTCCTACTGTTAAAATATTTGGATCAAAAATTATATCCTCAGCAGGGAACCCAATCTCTTCTGTAAGGATATTATATGCTCTTTTACAAATCCGAATTTTATCTTCAAAATTAACAGCTTGCCCTTTTTCATCAAATGCCATAATAATAACGGCAGCTCCATATCTTAAAATAGTACTTGCCTGTTGAATAAATAATTCTTCTCCTTCTTTCAAAGAAATAGAATTAACAATGCCTTTACCTTGTATACACTTCAACCCTTCTTCAATAATCTCCCATTTAGATGAATCTATCATAATAGGCACTCTAGCTATAGAAGGATCAGAAGCAATTAAATTCAAAAATCTTCTCATAGATTGTTTCCCTTCTAACATACCATCATCCATGTTTACATCTATCACTTGCGCTCCTCCTTCAACTTGTTCTAGCGCCACATTTAAAGCTTCTTCAAACTTGTCTTCTTGTATAAGCTTCTTAAATTTACTGGAGCCAGTGACATTTGTTCTCTCCCCTATATTAATAAAATTACTTTCTTTATATATCGTAACTGCTTCTAAGCCACTTAACCTCATTCTTTTTTCAATCTTCGGTATTTCTCTAGGAGAATATTTGGATGCTAATCGTGAAAACTCAAGAATATGATTAGGATTAGTTCCGCAACAACCTCCAATTATATTAACTAAACTATTTTGCATGAAGTTTTCTAATTGTTTTCCCATAAATTCTGGACTCTCATCATATTCTCCCATCTCATTTGGGAGTCCAGCATTAGGGTAAGAACTGGTAAAGAATGGTGCTTTTCTGGACAATTCTTGAATATATGGACGCATAGCTTTTGTTCCTAAAGCACAATTTAGTCCAATACTTAATAATGGGATATGTGAAACAGAATTTAAAAACCCTTCTACTGTCTGTCCTGAAAGTGTTCTACCACTATCATCAGTAATAGTTCCCGAAACCATGATAGGAAGACGCTTCCCTTTTTCTGCAAAAATAATTTCAATAGCAAATAGAGCTGCCTTACAATTAAGTGTGTCGAAAACAGTTTCTACTAATAATATATCTACTCCTCCATCTATTAGTGCGTAAACCTGCTCAGCATATGCGTCTCTTAATTGATCAAAAGTAATCTGCCTAAAACCAGGATCTTCAACATCAGGAGACATAGAAGCTGTGCGATTAGTTGGACCAAGAGCCCCAGCAACAAACCTTGGTTTTGATGATGTAGAAGCTGCAATAGCTACTTCCTTAGCTATTTTAGCAGATTGAAAATTTAAATCATAAATGATTGACTCTAATTGATAATCTGCTTGAGCAATAGAAGTACTACTAAATGTGTTGGTTTCAATAATATCAGCTCCAGCATCTAAATATTTCTTATGTATTGATTGAATAATATCTGGACGAGTAATGGATAAAATATCATTATTCCCTTTAAGATCACAAGTATGATTAGTAAATTTTTTACCTTGAAAATCTTTTTCAGTAAGATTGAAACGCTGAATCATAGTTCCCATTGCTCCATCAAGAACTAAGATTCTCTCTTGTAATATTTTATATATATTTCGCTCACTCATAATTAATACTCGTAAGACTTATTCTAGAAAAGATAGGAGATTTTAATCACTCATCTTCCTCCAAAAATTTGGAGCGGGAGTTAGCACCCTGCCTTTCAGGGTTGCCAAGATATCATCGGGCCCAATCCCTCAATCTTTCTTGATAAGTCTGATGCAAATATAAGTGTATTTTTTTATTCTTCTTTAGGTTTACTTATTTTTTATAAATTTGCACTCTTCTAGTGGAAAGATTTGGCTTATTGCAACCACTAAAAAAAATGCTAAAAAGTATTGTGCCAAATCTTCCTCTAGTAATTAATTAATAAAAAATATTAAGAATGTCATATTATTTTACATCAGAATCAGTTTCGGAAGGACATCCTGATAAAATCGCAGATCAAATATCAGATGCGCTTCTAGATAATTTTCTTGCTCAAGATCCAAACTCTAAAGTTGCATGCGAAACTCTAGTTACAACAGGATTAACCGTATTATCTGGAGAAGTAAAAACAAATGGGTATTTAGACGTACAAGAAATTACAAGACAAGTGATAAGAAAGATAGGTTATACAAAGTCAGAATATCAATTCGATGCTGATAGCTGTGGCATAATATCTGCTATACATGAACAATCTTCTGATATCAGACAAGGAGTAGTAGAAGGGAAAGGCCTACATAATGAACAAGGAGCAGGGGATCAAGGAATGATGTTTGGATATGCAACAAATGAAACTGAAAATTACATGCCTTTAGCATTAGATCTATCACATAAAATATTAATAGAATTAGCAAAAATTAGAAAAGAAGGAAAAGAGATGACCTACTTACGTCCAGACTCGAAATCTCAAGTTACCTTAGAATATAATAACGATCATACACCTAAATCAATAGATGCAATTGTAGTTTCAACACAGCATGATGACTTTAGTGATGAAGTTAGTATGCAAAAACAAATAGAATCTGATGTAAGAACTATTTTAATCCCTAGAGTAATCAAGCAATTATCAGCTGAGAATCAAGCCCTTTTTGGAAATGAAAAATACCATGTGAATCCAACAGGGAAATTTGTAATCGGAGGTCCGCATGGAGATACAGGATTGACAGGAAGAAAGATTATTGTTGACACTTATGGAGGAAAAGGAGCTCATGGTGGAGGGGCTTTTTCAGGTAAAGACCCATCAAAAGTAGATCGATCTGCTGCTTATGCTACAAGACATATTGCAAAAAATCTAGTAGCTGCAGGATTAGCTGATAGAATACTAGTACAAGTTTCTTATGCTATTGGTGTAGCTGAACCAATGGGTGTGTTTCTAAATACATATGGGACAAGTAAAGTAAATAAAACAGATGGTGAGATTGCCGATATTGTAACTAATATGGAATGTTTTAATTTAAAGCCCTCTTCAATTATTGAAAGATTAAAATTAAAAAATCCCATTTATTCAGAAACTGCTGCTTATGGGCATATGGGAAGAGAATCTGAAACAAAAACCATAAAATTTATGGTAGAAGGAAAAGAAATAAATAAGAAGGTAACAACTTTTACTTGGGAGAAACTAGATTGTGTGGATGAAGTAAAAAAAGCCTTTAATCTCTAGAAAAACAATTCTTAATAAAATTTATTTTAGGTGTGAATCACCTCACCATATGCGTCAGCTACTGCTTCCATAACTGCTTCGCTCATTGTTGGATGTGGATGTACAGATTTTAAAATTTCGTAACCTGTAGTTTCTAGTTTTCTAGCTACTACTACTTCAGCAATCATTTCTGTAACATTATAACCTATCATATGACAGCCGAGCCATTCCCCATATTTAGCATCAAAAACTACTTTAACAAACCCTTCTTTATGTCCTGCAGCAGATGCTTTTCCTGAAGCGCTAAATGGGAACTTTCCTACTTTTACATCATGTCCTGCTTCTTTTGCTGCTGCCTCAGTTAATCCTACCGATGCAATTTCAGGAGAGCAATATGTGCACCCAGGAATATTGCCATAATCAATAGCTTCTACATCATGGCCTGCAATTTTTTCTACACAGATAATCCCCTCAGCAGAAGCTACATGGGCAAGTGCTTGAGTCGCTAAAACATCTCCTATGGCATACACTCCAAGTACATTTGTACGATAGAAATCATCTACTATAACTTTTCCTTTCTCTGTTTTTACCCCTAATTCTTCTAGGCCTATTCCTTCAACATTAGATTCTATACCAACAGCAGAAAGAACAACATCACAGTCTAAAATCTCTTCTCCTTTACTTGTTTTTACTATTACCTTACATCCTGACTCTGAAGAATCTACTTTTTCTACCGAAGAATTAGTAAGAACTGAAATGCCCGACTTTTTAAATGATCTAGCTAATTGCTTTGAAATATCCGAATCTTCAATAGGAACAATATTAGGTTGATATTCAACTACTGTTACATCAGAACCCATAGCATTATAAAAATATGCAAACTCAACTCCAATAGCCCCAGAACCTACAATAACCATCTTTTTTGGAGCTTCACTCAAAGCTAGTGCCTCTCTATATCCTATAATTTTTTTACCATCTTGCTTAAGATTAGGTAATACTCTAGAGCGAGAACCTGTAGCAATAATAGCATGTTTAGTCGTATATGTTGTATCCTTACCTTCATTAGAAACTACTACCTTCCCTCCTGCTGCAAGCTTCCCAAATCCAGTAATGACTTTAATTTTATTTTTTTTCATTAAATAAGAAATCCCCCCACTCATATTATTAGCTACATCACGACTTCTGCTAATAATTGCAGAGAAATCTGCTTCAACACCTTTTACTTTTATGCCATAATCATCTGCATGGTTCATATACTCAAAAACTTGAGCGCTTTTTAATAAAGCTTTAGTAGGGATACATCCCCAATTCAGACAAACTCCACCAAGACTTTCTTTTTCAACAATAGCTGTTTTTAGTCCCAATTGTGAAGCACGAATAGCGGTTACATAGCCACCTGGACCACTACCAATAACAATTACATCAAAATTCATAAATTAATTATTTAGGTTCTTATTTAATTGTACAATATTACTCAAAACATCTTGTACGGAGATATCAAACATGCAACTTTTTTTTCTAGCACAAGTATTTCCAAAATAACAGTCACATCCAGAAGTTGGCTCTATAATAATTCCCCTATTATACAATTCAAACTCGTGTACATTAAAGATGTTATGGAATAACATTAATTGTTTTTTTAATGCCAAGGCAATATGCATCATCATACTCACCGGAGTCACAACAATATCTACATTGTCTGTGATAGCAATAAATTCTTCTAAAGAAAAATACCCTAAATATGTAGCTCCTGTCTTTTTAGAATAATACCGATTCATATCATGCTCCTGTGGTCCTCCCATTAGTAAACAGAAATATCCTTTCCTTTGTAATTTAGCAATAAGATCTACCCAATATTTTTTTGGCCAAAGCCTCGTTTGCCACCTCTCCCCACATCCGGTATTAAGTCCAACTATTGTCTTATCTCCAGCTAATTGAGAAAATACGTTATCCCATTTTTCACTCAAATCATGATTTAAATTAATCATATACTCTTCTTTCTGAAAATCAAAATGACAGATATCAAAAATCTCTTCTAAATAGTTTAGAGTATTCTTCTTTGAGATATGATCAAAGAGTCCAGTAATTAATTTGTGCTCTGCTTTAGGTGTAGCAATATCAATATGATTTCCATTCCAAGTAAAACCATACTTCTCTTTAGCCTCAATTGCAGCTAATAACATACAGGCTTCTTCATCTTTATCTAAATTAATCGCAATATCATACTCTTGATCTGCAATAGTAGCCACCGATGAAGCTTCCCATTTATATATCTTATCTACCTTATCTAATGGTAATACTTGTGGAGTATGTGTGACCCATGTAAAATGACAATCACCATATTCTTTCTTAAATCTGGTAAGTAGTGGCGTAGTTCTAATAACATCACCAATAGCCCCAAGTTTTATAAATAATACTTTCTTTGTTGCAGCGGTATCAGCATGAGATTCACTAACCTTTTCTATACTTTGAAAATCAAATTCACAAATACGGAAAATATCTTTTATTAAATCAGTAGAGGAGTTCAATATCTCTTTTGGAGTCTCTAAAGATTCGTAATATGTACATTGATTACAGGATACATCATGTGATTTATTAGGCTTACAAGGTATATGACCCAGGAAATGTTTGCAATCAAACTTTAAATCTTCTAGTTTCATTATTAATGTTTTCTCAAGATAGCAAATGTAAGAAATTTTACATCCTTAAAAATACTGTATTTTTGCTCCACAATGATTCATTATAATATTTCATATAATAACCCTCATAGGCATTTTATCGACTTTGAATTTTCTACAAATACAAATGGTCAAAAGAGCATGCTACTGCAGCTTCCTGCATGGCGTCCCGGAAGATATGAACTTGCCAATTATGCGCAAAACATTCAAAAGTGGGATGCTTTCAACGAAAATGGAGAAAATCTTTCATTCCAAAAATTAACGAAAGATCTATGGGAGGTACAAACACAGAATACAAATACAATAACCATTCGTTATACATACTATGCAAATCAATTAGACGCGGGAGCTAGTTATTTAGACGAAAGTCAATTATATCTAAACCCTGTAAATTGCTGCTACTATATAGTTGGAAGGGAACAAGAAGAATATCATATAAAATTTGATATTCCACAAAACTATATAATTGCATGTGGTTTAGAAAAGCTAGACAAACATATTCTAAAAGCAAATTGTTTTGATGAGCTTGCCGAGTGCCCAATGATAGCTTCTAATAATATACAACATAATAGTTATGAGATTGGCGGGGTTCCTTTTAATATTTGGATGCAAGGACCATGTACTCCTAAATGGGAAGTGATACTAAAAGATTTTCAAGCTTTCACAGAGAGTCAGATAAAACATTTTGGAGATTTCCCAACAAAAGAATATCACTTTTTATTTCAAATAACTCCATATAAATCCTACCATGGTGTAGAGCATACTAATAATACTGTTATACTATTAGGACCAGCAGATAAAATTAACGAAGATAGATATGAAGAATTATTGGGAGTAAGCTCACATGAACTGTATCATAGCTGGAATATAAAAGCTATACGACCAGTAGAAATGTACCCTTATGATTATACTAAAGAAAATTATTTTAGAACAGGATATGTAGCTGAAGGAGTAACAACATATATGGGAGATGTTATGCTTTATAACTCTGGAGTTTTTGACTGGGATCAATTTATTAAAACACAAAATCAGAATTTAGAAAGACATCTTATGAACTATGGCAGAAAGAATTTATCTGTTGCTGATAGTGGTTTTGATAATTGGTTAGATGGCTATAAGTTAGGAATACCTAATAGGAAAAATTCAATATATCCAGATGGTGCTCTTTGCATGTTGATGATTGATCTACATATTATTAAAAATACAAATGGACAAGATTCTCTACACTCGGTTATGAAGGACATGTATGAAAAGTTTGCGCTGCAAAACAAAGGGTATACAGAAAAAGATTTTCGTGATATATGTGCTCATTATGGCGGGAATGAGATAGAGAATATTTTTAACAATCATATCTATGATACAAAAGATTACATTCCATCATTAAAAAAAGCTTTAGAATTTATTGGGTTAACATTAGAACCAAAGAAGAATCCTAATCTTTCTGCACAATATTTTGGGTTTGTAGCGATAAAAGAAAATAGTAAAATAATAATTAGATTAGTAGAACCTAACTCTGTAGCAGATCAAAACAATATTGCTGTAGGAGATGAAATTACACTCATTGATGGAAAGAAAAGAGATGGCCTGAAAGATTATTTAAAAGATTGTAAGGACAAGGTTAACTTTATAATAAAAAAGAAGTTTTCAGAAAAAGAAATTACATTGCCTATTAGTAATTGCTATAAATTATTAATATTTGAAAAAGATGAGAATGCTAATCAAGAACAATTATCATTAAGAAAAAAATGGCTTAGCTAAAATGAAAAAAGTAAAATTACATAAAGGAAGAAAGTATAGCATCTGTTCATGTGGATTCAGTCAGCTACTGCCCTTTTGCGATAATGCGCATAGGGAGTATAATGAAAAGCATGGGACAAACTATAAATCCATAAAAATAATAGCAGAAGCCACAACACAAATAAATTTAAACTCATCAACCTGGAAAAAATAATGAAGAAACTATGAATAGTATTACGCTTCATGATAAAACATTTCAACAATATATCTCAAAAGAAGAGATAAGCGATATTGTTTCAGAAATAGCAAATAAAATAAATGCTACAGACACTGAAAAGCCTCTTTTTATTGCTGTTATGAATGGAGCTTTTTTATTTGCAGCAGATATCATGAGGCAAATTGTACTAAAAGATTCTGAAATTTCTTTTATTAAGCTAGCTTCATATGAAGGAACAAAAAGTACTGGGAACATTCAAGAATTGATAGGTCTTAGTGATAATATTGGTGGAAGAAATGTAATTATATTAGAAGACATCATTGATACAGGAAGCACTTTAGAAAAAATTGTATCAATGTTAGAAAATAAAAATATCCAAAGTCTGAAAATTGCTACTCTCCTTTTTAAGCCTAAAGCCTATAAAAAAGAAATTCAGATTGATTACATAGGTAAAGAGATCCCTAATAATTTTGTAGTAGGATATGGCTTGGATTATGATGAATTTGGCCGTAATTTGCCACACATTTATAAATTAAAAGAATAATCAATGTTAAATTTAGTATTATTTGGACCTCCAGGAGCAGGCAAAGGGACTCAGTCTAACTTATTAATAGAAAAGTATAAATTAGTACATCTTTCTACTGGAGATATTTTAAGGAGTGAGATATCTGTAGGAACAGCCTTAGGGATGGAAGCAAAAAAGTTAATGGATCAAGGTCTTTTAGTGCCAGACAAAGTTGTAATCGGAATGATGTCTGTAAAATTAGATGGCAATCCAGAGGCTAACGGATTTATATTTGATGGCTTCCCAAGGACAACAGCACAAGCAGAAGAATTAGATAAATTATTAGCAAAAAAAGGAACATCTATTTCAGCTATGCTTTCTTTACAAGTAGAAGATGAAGAACTTATACGTAGATTATTAGAGAGAGGAGAATCATCCGGAAGAGCAGATGATCAAAATAAAGACATTATTGCAAATAGAATTCAAGAATATAACAACAAAACTGCTCCTCTAAAAGAATATTATGCAGAACAAAATAAATTAAGAGAAGTACCTGGAGAAGGCTCAATCAATACTATCGCAGAAAACCTAAATGAAGTAATTGATACACTCTAAATGAAAGTCAAAAATTCTAACTTTATTGATTATGTAAAAATCTTGTTTCGCTCTGGTAAAGGAGGGGCTGGATCTACACATCTACATAGAGACAGAACAACTGCTAAAGGAGGTCCTGATGGTGGTGATGGGGGACACGGTGGGCATATTATTCTCAGGGGAAATGAACAGATGTGGACCTTGTTACATCTTAAATACAAGAAACATATTTTTGCAAAAAATGGGAGTGATGGAGGTAGTAATAACAAATATGGGAAAGATGGAGAAAGTCAAATCTTAGATGTCCCCTTAGGAACAGTAGCAAAAAATGCAGAGACAGAGAAAATTATCTTTGAGATTACAGAAGATCAAGAAGAAAAAATACTAATAAAAGGAGGTATGGGAGGTCGTGGTAATTCTCATTTTAAATCCTCTACCAATCAAACTCCACGCTATGCGCAGCCTGGAATGAAAGGAGAAGAAGGATGGCATATATTAGAGCTCAAAGTATTAGCTGATGTTGGATTAGTTGGATTTCCTAATGCAGGTAAATCTACTTTACTTTCCACAGTTTCTGCAGCAAAACCTGAGATAGGAGATTATGCTTTTACAACATTAGTGCCAAATTTAGGCATTGTAGAATATCGTGATCATAAATCTTTCATTATGGCAGATATCCCAGGAATTATTGAAGGAGCAGCTGAAGGGAAAGGTTTAGGGACTCGGTTCTTAAAACATATTGAAAGAAATTCTACACTTTTATTCTTAGTTCCTGGAGATAGTGATAATATTGAGAAAGAATACAAAATATTACTTGAAGAACTAAAAAAGTATAATCCAGAACTTTTAGATAAAGAAAGAATTCTAGCAATAAGTAAATCTGATCTTTTAGATAATGAATTAAAAGATGAAATAAAAAAACAGTTACCTAAACATATATCTGCTATTTTTATATCCTCAGTATCTCAAGAAGGCATAACTGAGTTAAAAGATGAGATCTGGAAAAAAATAAATAGTTAAAAATGGAATGGATACTTAATATCGATTTATATCTATTTGAATTAATCAACTCAAATGGAGGTAAGTTCCTAGATCCTATAATGATTCTAATATCGTCTAAATGGGCTTGGATACCTCTTTATATTTATCTTCTTTATTTGATTTACAAGAAATTTTCAAATAAGTTCATATGGATATTAATTTCACTAATACTTTTAATATTAATTGCTGATCAAGGCAGTGTCCATCTATTTAAAAATGTTTTTGAGAGATTAAGGCCGTGCTATCAATTAGAAAATGTTAGAATTGTAGAAAATTGTGGCGGATTATATGGCTTTATTTCATCACATGCCTCAAATACATTTGCGCTAACTTTTTTTCTACATTTTTTATTTAAAAATAAGCAACTCTTTTTATGGCTTACAGTATGGTCCTTCATGATTGGGATAAGTAGGATATACTTAGGAGTGCATTTTCCATCAGATATATTAGGTGGAATATGTTGGGGTTTTATAGTTAGTGTATTTGTATATATATTATTAAAATTTAAACTAGATGAAGCTATTTAACAAGACTTGGTTTATTTGGCTTTTGTTAGTTTGTATATGGAACTATGGATGGCCTAATGTTCCTCCTATAGCTGATGTATTAGTTGCGGTAGGATTATCTATATTAGCATATCAATTGAAAAAATATTTGACATGAAAAAAATCACAATAATCATATTATGTTTGACCTTCAGTATTTCTACAGTATATACTCAAGAAATGCCAAAAGAAATAAAGGATGCAGTAAGTTGGCTAAAAAAACAAGCGAAATCAACCAATACTTTTGGGGGGAAATCAACTAATACTTTAACGAAAAAAAACGAGCCAAAACTAATTGTTGGAATAGTAGTAGATCAGATGAGATATGATTATATAGATAGATTTTGGGATGATTTTGGGAAAGATGGGTTAAAACGTTTAATCAAAGAGGGGTTCTCATTTGGTAATGCTAATTTTAGTTATACTCCTACCTTTACAGGACCTGGACATGCAAGCATATATACAGGGACAACTCCTTCAGTACATGGAATTATAGCAAATAATTGGTACGATAAGTATAACAAAAAATATATATACTGTACTGGTGATGCAACTGTTGAAACTATATGTAATTGTGAGAATCTTTCAACTGATGTGATAGCTGAAGATGGTAAAATGTCTCCACGCCATATGTTAACCACTACAATAAGTGATGAAATGAAACTATTTAATGAAGATGCGAAAACAATTGCAATTTCTTTAAAAGATAGGGGTGCTATATTGCCAGCTGGACATTCAGCAACAGCTGCATACTGGATGGATCAAGATGGAAGATGGATATCTAGTAGTTATTATATGGATGTGCTTCCCGAATGGTTAATTCAGTTCCAGGAAAAGAATCCAGCAGAAAATTATTTAACTGGCGAGTGGGAAATTGAAGGCGGAAATAGTCACAATCTAGATAATATGTTAAAATCAAAAGGACCTTCTGCTATTAAAAATACCCCATATGGTAATACAATCTTAAATGAATTAGGAATTGAAATAATAAAACAAGAAGCATTAGGGCAATCTAATTCAACAGATTTCCTATCTATAAGCTTTTCTTCTACTGATTATATTGGGCATCAATATGGTCCACATGCAAAAGAAATAAAAGACACATATATTTCCTTGGATAAGGATATTGCTAAACTTCTTAAAACAATCTCTGAAAATGTAGGCTCAAAGAATGTTATTGTTTTTCTTACTGCAGATCATGGAGTTGTCTCTGAACCAAAAAAACTGATTGAAAGAAAAATACCTGCTGGATACTGGGATAAAGATAATTGTAATACACAATTAAAAAATCACTTAAATAAAAAATATGGTGATGGAGAATGGGTAAAATCATTTTCAAACAATCAAATCTTTTTGAATCATGATTTAATAATATCAAAAAATATGAATATTAGATCCATTCAAGAATCATGTGCTAGGTTCTTAATAAATATTGAGGGTATTAAAAATACTTATACAGCTACACAAATGCATGAACATGAATATAGATACGGATTTAGATCTCTTATTCAAAAGGGATATAGTCAAAAGAGATCTGGCGATGTATTAATCGCTCTTGAAACAGGATGGATTTCAAAAGGCTGGGAGAAAGGAGGAACAACACATGGCACTGCTTATAGCTATGACACACATGTACCTTTAATATTTTGGGGAAGGAATATTAAACATGGAAAAAGCAATAAATTAACACATATACAGGATATAGCTCCTACAATTAGTACAATACTTGGTATCTCATTTCCTAATGGATGTACTGGGAGTCCAATTATTGAGATTACTGAATGAAAAGAATAGATTCTAAAGGATATTCAATTTTTCTTGAAATAGGAGATTTCTCAAATCTTAATTGTAAAAAATTTGAAAAAGTTGCAATATTAGTTGATGAGAATGTAAAGCGACTTTGTCTCCCTATTTTATTAGAGAAATGTTTTTTCTTAAAAGGAGTTCCTATTATTGAAATTAAATCTGGAGAAGAAAATAAAAATATAAATACATGCAAGGTTATCTGGAATTTTCTTTTAAAATACAACTTTAATAGAGATTCTCTACTTATAAACCTAGGGGGCGGTGTCATTGGAGATATTGGAGGATTTGCGGCTTCAACATTCAAAAGAGGTATACAATTTATCCAAATCCCTACCACCTTACTAGCAATGTCAGATGCATCAATAGGTTCTAAATTAGGTATAAACTTTTTAAATAATAAGAATCAAATTGGGCTATTTAATAATCCACAAAAAGTACTAATTAATGTTGAATTTTTAAAAACATTACCGACAAATGAATTGATGTCAGGATTTGCAGAGGTCATAAAACATGCGTTGATTGCTGATGAAAAATATTGGAACTTGCTTACTAAAACTCCATTTAAAAATCTTGATTGGGAGGATATAATTATTCGATCTATTGAAATAAAAAACAAAATAGTGATGAATGATCCTTTGGAAAATAATGAGAGAAAAAAACTGAACTTTGGGCATACTCTTGGACATGCAATAGAAAGTTATTATTTAGAAAGATCGGAAACTGTGCTTCATGGAGAAGCTTTAGCTCTAGGAATAATTTTAGAGACAAAACTTTCTAAAATATCTGAATACGAAATCATCAAAAGTTTCATTATAAAAACATTTAACATCCCAAAAACTCCGGATATTTCAGAACTAAAAAAATGGCTAATACATGATAAAAAAAATATAGATAATAAAATCAATTTTACATTATTAAAGAAAATTGGAGAATGCCGTATAAATAACTATAAAAGTTGGAATGAATTATAGGATCAGTCACCTTGATGGAATAATTGATGGGACAATTACTATTCCAGCATCAAAAAGTATAAGTAATCGCGTTCTTATTATTAGAGCGTTATGTAAACAGGAATTTAGAATTAAAAATCTTTCTGAATCTAATGATACAAAAGTACTGAATTATGCCTTGTCAAATTACCCAGAAAAAATCAATATAAACGATTCTGGCACCTCAATGCGTTTCTTAACAGCATTACTTTCAATCAAAGAAACTCAATATAATATTACTGGTAGTGAGTATATGCAAAAAAGGCCTATAGGAATACTTGTAGATAGTTTGAGAAAATTAGGGGCAGAGATACAATATTTAAAGAAAACTGGATTCCCGCCATTAGAAATACATGGAAAAAGTTTAATGGGTGGTGAAATTGATATAGATGCTAAAATTAGTAGTCAATTTATTTCTTCGTTATTATTAATTGCTCCAACATTGAGAAAAGGGTTAGTTCTAAATCTAAAAAATCGTATTGTCTCTAAACCATATATTAATATGACTCTTAAACTAATGAGTTATTTTGGAATTTTATATTCATGGTCTGATAATACAATCACAATACCGCCACAAAAATATATTGCAAAAGATATTACGATTGAACAAGATTGGAGTGCAGTTTCTTTTTGGTGTGAAATTGCAACACTATCAAAAGAAACAAATTTAAAACTAAGAAATCTAAATTTTGAATCTATTCAAGGAGATAGAAAAGGTGTAAACTTATTTAGAGATATCAATTTTAAAAAATATCATTCTGGCATGCAAATAAAAAAAAATAAGCATATAGAATTTAAAAAAATAATAAATTGTGTTGAAGTTCCAGACCTTGCTATACCATTAATTATAACTCTATCCATAACACAAAACAAATCTAGGTTTAATGGATTAGAAACATTAGCTATTAAAGAATCTAATAGAATTAAAGCATTAAAAATAGAAATGTTGAAATATGGAACATTCCTTGACGAGAAGCAAGGTGAAATTTCAATTCAATCTTCAGATGTAAGAGTTCCAAAACAAATTTTTAATACTTATAACGATCATAGAATAGCTATGAGCATTGCCCCGTTGGCACTAGTATTTCCTGTCGTTATAATAAATAATATAGATGTAGTAAAAAAATCATATCCTAATTTCTGGAGTGATTTAAAGAAAGTAGGATTTAAAATATCTCCCGTAACTGACTTAAACATCTAATCTCATAATCAATTTCTTCATTATGTGTCAATTGATTTCGATTAAAATAAATTTGTGATATTCCAAAATTCTTGGCTCCAATAATATCAACTTCTAAATCATCTCCTATCATGATACTATTCTCTAATATAGAATTAGCATGTTCTAAAGCATATTTAAAAATAATTGGATTAGGCTTCTTGACGCCAGCTTCTTCTGAAGTAATGATCTGTTTAAAAAATGATATTAATGACGAATGTTCTAATTTGATTATCTGTACTTCTTGAAATCCATTTGTAATAATATGCAAATGATAGCCTTTCTTAGTGAGATATTTCAGAATAGAAAGTGTATGTGGGAATAACTTAGTTTTTTTTGGAGAATTCACTACATAAGCATTCCCTAATTTTGAAGATAGATCTTGATCAAAAATTCCAAACTCCTCTAAAGTCATAGAAAACCTTACATCTCTTAAATAATCTTTTGTTATTTTTCCTTTTCTATACTTATTCCATAGGTTCTCATTATTTAGCCTATATTTCTCAATAAACCATTTTGCAGAAATGATACCTCTTTTCTCTAAATCAAATTTTTGAAATAACTCAACTAATGTGTCAAAAGAATTTGATTCGAAATCCCACAATGTCCGATCTAAATCAAAAAAAATATGCTGAAATCTCATCTATATTTTTTTTCCGAATGCTAAATCTCCAGCATCACCTAGTCCTGGTACTATATATGAATTAGGCGTCATCTCATTATCAATAGCAGCAACCCAAAATGTGCAATTTTTAAATGGTAAGTTTTTAGATAAATATTCTATTCCCTGATTACTGGCAATAACTACAGCAATATGAATATGAGCTGGAGTTCCTTTAGTAAGTAATGCTTCAAGTGCTAAAACCATCGATGAACCACTAGCAAGCATTGGATCACATAAAATAATTGTTTTAGATTCTAAAGATGGAGAAGACATATACTCCACTTTAACATCAAAAGTGCCATTCTCTTTTTCATCTCTATACGCAGAAATAAAAGTATTCTCTCCTTTGTCAAAATAATTAAGAAATCCTTGATGTAAAGGTAATCCTGCTCTTAATATAGTAGCTAAAACTGGCGTATTAAATATTACATTTTCTTTAGATATTCCAAGTGGCGTTTTAATGTTTTTAGAAGTATATTGTAATGTTTTACTAATTTCATATGCAAGAATTTCTCCTACACGCTCCAAGTTTCTTCTAAATCGTAAAGAATCTTGTTGAATATTAATCTCACGAATTTCTGAAATAAAATTACTTAAGAGAGTATTTTGTTCTCCTATGTTATAAACTTCCATTTTATAAAAATAATGAAATATTAATGTTATAATACTATTTTAGAGTATTAACGTGTTTAGCTAACTGAGATTTGATATTTGCCGCCTTATTTTTATGTATAATATTATTCTTTGCAAGCTTATCTAAGATTCCTACAACTTTTGGGAACAACACTTTAGCTTCTTTCTTTTTAGTTGTTGCTTTTAATTTACGAACAGAATTTCGTGCTGTTTTATGCTGATATTTATTAGAAGCATTTTTTGTTGCAGTTTGTCTAATTCTCTTTATTGCCGATTTATGATTTGCCATAATTTTATTTTTTGTAGCCCGACGGGGAATCGAACCCCGGTTACCAGGATGAAAACCTGGCGTCCTAACCACTAGACGACCGGGCCAGATTGCCTCTCGTCAGAACGAGATTGCAAATCTATGATTTTTTCAAAAATTGACAAAAATCTAAGCATGATATTGTTAAACCCGTATTTCTAATATGATTTTGCAAATAAAACACGTCTTTCAGAAGGGTTTCCTGAAAATACACATTCTCCTTCTTCTTGTTTATTGCTTAACGGAATGCATCGTATGGTAGCTTTTGTTTCTTTTTTGATGTTTTCTTCAGTATCAGAAGTGCCATCCCAATGAGCGTATACAAAACCACCTTCTTTAATATATTTTTTGAACTCATCTAAATTATTGGCAACATATGTTTTTTCTTCTCGAAATGTAGCTGCCTTCTTGTATAAATTATCTTGAATTTTATTAAGTAAGTTCTCTAGTTTAATCTCAATGTCAGAAATTTTCAATATTTCTTTTTCTAATGTATCTCTACGAGCAACCTCTACAGTACTATTTGCTAAATCTTTTGGGCCTAAAGTTAAACGTATAGGGACTCCTTTTAATTCATACTCTGCGAATTTCCATCCAGGTTTATGTGTATCTCTATTGTCATACTTAACCGAAATACCTTTTTCTTCTAACTTAGTTTGTATTAAGCTTACTTGTTCTGAAATGCTTTTAAACTCTTCCTTATTTTTATATACAGGAACAATCACCACCTGAAAAGGAGCTAATTTAGGTGGTAAAACTAATCCATTATCATCAGAATGTGTCATAATAAGAGCTCCCATTAAACGCGTCGAAACGCCCCAAGATGTTGCCCATACAAAATCCTGTTTCCCTTCTTTATTGGTAAATTTCACATCAAATGCTTTAGCAAAGTTCTGTCCTAAAAAATGAGAAGTTCCTGCTTGTAATGCTTTCCCATCTTGCATAAGAGCTTCAATAGAATACGTTTCTAAAGCTCCAGAGAAACGCTCAGCCTCTGATTTTAATCCTTTTATTACTGGCATTGCCATGAATCTCTCTGCAAAGTCCGCATAAATATTTATCATCTTTTCTGTTTCTTCAATTGCTTCATCACGAGTAGCATGAGCAGTATGCCCTTCCTGCCATAAGAACTCTGCTGTTCTTAGAAAAAGACGGGTGCGCATCTCCCATCTAACAACATTTGCCCATTGATTAATTAATAATGGTAGATCTCTATACGATTGTATCCATTTACGATAGGTGTCCCAAATAATTGTTTCTGAAGTTGGCCGAATAATAAGCTCTTCTTCTAACTTAGAATCCTCATCTACAATAATACCATCCCCATCAGGAGAATCTTTCAATCTATAATGTGTTACAACAGCACATTCTTTTGCAAAACCCTTAACATGATCAGCTTCTTTACTAAAAAAAGATTTTGGAATAAATAATGGAAAGTAGGCATTAACATGGCCAGTAGCTTTAAACATTTTATCTAATTCATTTTGCATTTTTTCCCATATAGCAAATCCATAAGGTTTAATTACCATACAGCCACGAACACCAGAATTTTCTGCTAAGTCAGCTTTCTGGACAATATCGTTATACCACTTTGAGTAATCTTCTTCTCTAGATGTTAAAGTTTTTCCCATTTTTTAGATAAATATTGTAATTTTGTTGTATAATTTACGTTTCTAATTCTAAGAAGTAAGAGAAACAAAGTTAACAAATTAATAATATGGATCTCAAAAAAATAAAAAGAGTTTACTCAAAATTATTAATTGTAATATTAATATTTTCATCATGTGAGACAACTTATCATACACGCTATAATGACCCTAATTATTTACAAGCTGATGAGTTTGTTTCATACGAAGAAATCTCATCATACAATCAGAAACAAAATACTGATATAATAGACTCTACAGAAAATACTATTCAAAACTATAATCATACTATGGATGACTATAATAGGTATCATGATTTTAGTTATGCTGCTCGAATAAAGAGATTTTATAATCCTTCAATCTATTATACTGACTATTATGGCGGTTTTTTTACAGATTATTATTGGTATACATATGACCCTTGGTATTGGGGGAACAGCATATATTTGAGTTATAATTGGGAATGGCCTTATCACTATTGGTCAGGGATTTACTACCCTTACCATAATTCGATATATTATGCAAATCCCTATTACTCTTATTATTATAATCATCATAATCATAATTATGGTAGTACAAATAACAATATATATCATGGTTTTGTTGGCTCTTTATCATCCAACTACCGTAATACTGGAAAGCGTAGTTATGTAAATACAACACTCAAGAAAAAATATAAGAATTTAATAGAATCAAAAAATAAAAGTACTAAACGAACATATAGTAGAGAGAATATAAAAACCAATATAAAGAACAGCCCGCAAAAAGATCCTAATAATTCTCGTTCATATAACACTAAAAATTCTACAAAATATTCAAAATCCAGGTCAACAAAAAATAATTATAATCAACAAAGAAATTCAAGTTCTACAAAAAAACAGAATTTAAAAAAGAACAACAGAAAACCTAGAAAATAACATGAAAAAGGTATTACTTATTATTTTCCTCCTTATACATGCAACAACTCATGCTCAAGTAGCTCCATATAACTGGGAAACAAGAGCTCTGTATTATGCTAATGAAGATATTATTGGAAGTGCTAGATCTGTTGGTGTAGGAGGAGGATTTGGTATTTTGGGAGCAGATTTTTCATCTGCAAAATATAATCCTGCAGGTATTGGCATGTATCAATTCAATGAATTATCTATTAGTCCTTCATTTCATAATAATACCGCAACAAGTTATTTTAATAATAAAAATGAAGATCAAAAAATGGGAGTTGGAATTTCAAATTTTGGATTAGTATGGTCAGGAGTTTCTAACAATAAAAAATGGAAACGAATCAATTTAGCAATTGGATGGAATCAATTTGCTAATTATAACCGCTCTGTATATATAGATGGATATCAAAATAAAACCTCATTAGTAAATAATCTGATTAAAAATTCTAATGGTCTTACAGTAGATGAGCTCGGTATAGCCGAACTCCTGGCATGGGAGACTTACCTCATTGACAACCCAGTGAGTAACACAACATATACACCAAATATTATAACAAGTACTAATAAAAGAACTATAAGACAAGTAGAATCTAGTGGTTATCGTGGAGAATTAAACTTTTCATTAGCTACATCATATAAAGAAAAAATTTACATAGGAGCAACAATAGGAATCCCAAATATCAATTATTATCGATTTAATACGCATGTTGAAAAAGAATTTTCAGAAACCATGACAGCTACAATATTAGATACATTAGGATCTATCAACGAATTTACATATAAAGATGAATTATCTATATATGGGTATGGATTAAACTTAAAGCTTGGTATAATTGGGAGGTTAAATAAAAGAGTAAAACTTGGTCTAGCCCTCCATTCTCCAAGTATATATAGTATGCGTCGACTTTTCAATACAGAAATCACGACAAATATCACCTCTTCAGCATATACTACTCCTGTATTTGAATATCAAATGTTAAGTCCATGGAAAACAATTATATCTGCAGGAGGTAATATTACAAAAAGAATTTTAATAAATATAGATTACGAATTAATTGATTATTCATTCTCAAAATTTAATTTTAAAAATTTTCCGGAACAAGAAAATAATATCAATCAGAATATAAAAGATACATATACACGTGCTCAAAATTTGCGAGTTGGAGGAGAAATAAGATTAAAGTTTATCTCATTTAGAGCTGGGTATGCATTATTTGGGAATCCTTATGTTTCAAAGAATGAAAATTACTCAAAAGAGAACTTCACCTATGGCCTTGGTATAACAAATGGTAATTTCTCTATAGATGGAGCATACGTTCTATCTAAGAATAGCAGTGAATATGAAATGTATAATGAAGCTGTCTCCCCAATAGTAGAAACAAATCATAATTTTGTTGTAACTGCTCGATTTAAATATTAGCGATTTAATCTTGTAAGTGCAACTTTTGCCTTTTGATGAATACCTCTCTCATAATCAAAATTAGAGAATAATAAACATTTTTTATAAAATGCTCTAGCCTTACTTATATTCCCTAGCTTCTCATATTCATAACCAATTTGCAAGGAAGACATAGGAGGGAAATATGCTTTCAAGCCCTGACCCTTATTATATGACTGAGAAAAATATTCAATAATTTTAGATGGTGGCTCATGCATTCGTTGTGCAATTCTTCCTTTTCGATACCAATATTCTGAAATATCATTTTGATTAAATAGTGATTTAGAACTTTTCTCCAATTCTAATAATGACTGTTTATAGTATCCCCCATCATACAATAATTGAGATTTTAACAATGATTGGTGATATATCTTCTTTCTTTCTGCATCTAATTGTGCTTTTTTATCTTCATCAATAAATATATCTCCATTTAAGAGAATTAAATTGAAGTAATGGCTCATAGATTGATCATTCCCTAACAGAAAAGATATTAGAGCTAACTTATGATAACTAGATTTAATATAGTGCTTTCTCCCTCTAGAATTTTGTAAAAATCTTTTGAAATATCGTGATGCAATTTCATAATTTAAGTTATACAACTCTGACATTCCTAACAAATAATCAAAATAATAAATAGGTAATGTTTTGTCTTCTGGGGGAATGTGATTTAATATCTGTAAACTTAATTTATTGTCACCTAACTTGTGAGCTAGTCGCGCTGCACAAAGTTTTAATAATTTATTTGTTTTATACTTATCATGTATAGTGGATAGTAATTCTTCATAATCTTTATTTTCATTACTAATATTCATCTGTAAAAAAGAAAGTAAAAGAATCGTTTCTATGTTATATTGTTCATACTCTGGATCTGTCTGAGTTAAATAAAAGAAATTATTTAACTCACTAAGCCCCTTATGTATATCCCCCTCCATTCCGATTAAACCAGTTAACCATTGATATTGTTTTGGAATAGATCCAATAAGAGCATATAATACTGCTAGATTTTTATTGTTTAAATAAAAATTAGGGAAAATTCTTTCATTCTTCTTTAGTAAAAAATATGCTTTCTGGATCTCATAAGCTCCCGTGACATATTCACCAAATTTTATTCTTGTAAATGCCCATTGTAAATGAATTTCGGCTTGGCTATATAAATAGTATGGAGAAATATTATCATTACGTTTAATATTTCTTATTCTTTTTAATTTGTTTTTGTTTAATTCTTGAAATAAAACTTCATCTTCACCACTTGTTAATAAATGTAGAAAATCAATATAATTCTCATATAAATCAACTATACCATTATTAGGGTTAATCTGTCTTTCTTTACTTAATAAATTTTTAGCATTTTCAATATCAAGATTAATAATATAAGAATATGCATTCTTCATATTATCATTAACTTCAAACTTTGCTTCTAATTGAAAGGAAGAAGCTAAAAAAAATAATATTAGAAAATACCGCATAAATTGATAAAAATTAACAAGAATGGCTGAATTCTGTAATAACTACAAATTATTACAAAGTCTCTGAGTCTACTAATATTCTACCACAATGTTCACAGAAAACAATTTCTTTATGTATGCCAATATCTAATTGTTTTTGTGGAGGTATAGTGTTAAAACATCCTCCGCATGCATTTCTTTCTATAGAAACTACAGCTAATCCATTGGTAACCTTCTCTCGGATTCTATGATATAGATTTAATAAGCCTTCATCTATATTCTTTTGTGCATTAGTTGATTTTCTTAGTAACGATTTCTCATCTTTTTCTGTCTCTTTAACAATAGAATCTAGCTCTTCTGTTTTTATTTTTAATTCTGTATTCTTATCTTTTTTTTCAGACTTGATTATTTTCACTGTGTCATTCTTAATACTCAACTTAGCATCTGCCTCTTTTATTTTTTTCTCAGAAAGTTCAATTTCTAAAGTTTGAAATTCAACCTCCTTAGTTAAGGATATAAACTCACGATTATTTTTTATATTCTCAAGTTGTTTTTTATATTTTTTTACTAATGCTTTTGCGTTTTTAATAGTCTCTTTATAAGATATTTGCTCTTCTTCAATAGCGGTTAACTCATTATTGCCGTTTTGAACTTTAGTATCTAAATGAGTAATCTGATCCTCTAATTGCTGTATTTCTATTGGTAATTCTCCTCTGACAATACGCACACTATCAATACCTGAATCAATTAATTGGAGTTTGTATAGGAACTGTAATTTATCTTTTGCAGAAGTTGAAACTTTCTTTTTTGTCTTTGTCGTTTTAGCCATTATTATAAATAATTTATAGGATTAGTTCTGATCTTTGATAATAGGACCGCAAATTTAGGAAATTTTTTAATAAGCAAATCCGAAATTAATTCCTTTGTAAATTGTTCGCTTTCATAATGTCCAATATCTGCAAGAATTATTCTGTTATCTGCAAGAAAGAAATCATGATATTTAATATCACTAGTTATAAAAATATCTGCTTCTAGACATTTAGCTTCTTGAATTAAAAAACTCCCACTACCTCCACAAACTGCAACTTTTTTAATTTGTTTTTTTACTATATTGCTGTAACGTATATTTGTTGCTTGCATTTTCTTCTTAACATATTGTAAAAATTTAGTTGCAGATACAGGCTGAAGTAACTCCCCTATCATTCCAGAACCTACATGTTGATTAAGATTATCTATTGTATGAATCTGATATGCAACTTCCTCATATGGATGAGCACGTTCCATCGCTTTAATAATCTGAAATCTTAAATGTTTTGGAAAAACTACAGAAATTCTTTCTTCATTTCCTGAATACCTTTCTCCTATGGACCCAATTTTAGGTTGTGCTTCTTGTAGTGGCTGAAAAGTGCCAATACCTTGTGAAATAAAACTACATTCATTATAATTACCAATATTCCCAGCACCAGAATCAAATAAAGCTTTTTGAATCTTTTTCGTATATTTTTTAGGACAATATACTACAAGCTGCATAATTAGATTATCCTTGGGAGATAGTATTGCTGTATTTACTAACCCTAATTTCTCTGAAATTCTATGATTAACTCCATGATATATATTATCTAAGTTAGTATGTATCGCATAAATAGCAATGTCATGTTTAATTGCTTTAATAATAATTCGTTGTATATAGTCGGATCCTGTTATTTTACTTAATTTAGAAAAAATAAGAGGGTGATGCGTAATAATCAAATTGCATTTATTTTGAATTGCTTCTTCAATAATACTTTCTGTACAATCCAATGCAATTAGAGCTGATGTGACTTCTAATTCACTATTCCCTAATAACAGTCCAGAATTATCATATGATTCTTGATAATATAATGGAGCGACTTCCTCTAAATAAGTAATAATATTTTTTATTTTCATGCCCCAAAAGTAAGAAATTGAAAGATAAATAAGAGTTAAGTATTAACTATCTTTGCAGCATGCGTTTTTTATTACTTCCCTTCTCGTGGATATATAGCTTAATTACTTATATACGTAATATTTGTTTTGATATTGGGATTTTCCCTTCAACATCATTTAAAATCCCTATAATATCAGTTGGGAACTTATCTATGGGAGGTGAAGGGAAGACTCCACATGTAGAATATATAATAAATATTCTGCAAAATAAATATAAAATAGCGGTTTTAAGTAGAGGTTATGGAAGAAATACTAATGGCTTTATTGCTGTAAATATACTGGATGATTACAAGAAAGTTGGTGACGAACCATTACAGCTTAAAAATAAATTTCCGGATTGTCTTATTGCTGTATGTGAATCCAGAAAGAAAGGAATTAATCAAATTTTGTCTGAATATACAGATGTTGATGTAATTATTCTGGACGATGCATTCCAACATAGATGGGTAAATCCAGGACTTAATATTCTCATTACTTCATATCAAATCCCTTTTTATAAAAATAATGTTTTACCTGCAGGAACACTAAGAGAAGGAAATTATGCTAAAAAAAGAGCAGATATAATAATTATGAGTAAATGTCCAAAAGATATTAATAATATAGAAAAAGAGAGTATAATTAAGAAATTAGTTCCTCTAAAGAAACAAGACATCTTCTTTTCTTATATAAAATACTCTAAATGGAATCCAATATTTAGGTATGTAGATAATGATAACATATTGAGCTCATTCAAGAAAATAATATTAATTACTGGTATTGTATATGCGAAAAATATAAAGCATTCACTTGAAAAACAAGGCTTTCTAGTTGAACATATAGAGTATAATGACCATCATGAATTCAAAAAAGAAAATATTTTAAAGATTTTAGAGAAATATAATTCTGAAAAAAGCTTCAAAACACTTATCTTAACCACCGAAAAAGATGCTGTACGATTAAAAAGATTTAAAACATTATTTAAGAATATACCTGTTTATTCTATGCCAATCGAAATAAAATGTAAAAATGAAGAGATGTTTAAAAACCAAATTATAAGTTATGTTAAAACAAATAACAAAAATTAGTGATTTTTTACTAAAAAAGACAAATACTCAACCAGAAATTGGAATAATATTAGGTACTGGACTTGGAGGATTAATATCAGAAATAAAAATTAATCATACTATTGATTATCAAGATATTCCAAATTTTCCAATATCAACAGTAGAAGGACATTCTGGACGTATGATTTTTGGAGTTTTATCAGGAAAGAATGTAATGGTAATGCAAGGAAGATTTCATTTTTATGAAGGATATAATATGCAAGAAGTTACATTACCTGTGAGAATTATGTATATGATGGGTATAGAAAAACTAATTGTTTCAAATGCAAGTGGAGGAGTAAATCCTGATTTTAAAATTGGAGACTTAATGATTCTAACTGATCATATCAACTTAATTCCTAACCCTTTAATTGGTCCAAATTTAAAGACACTAGGGACTAGATTCCCTGATATGAGTGATGCATATGATTCTAGATTAATAAAGATTGCTGAAAGAATTGGAAATGAAAATAATATTAATTTACAAAAAGGCATATATGTAGCAGTAACGGGGCCCTGCTTAGAAACACCAGCAGAGTATAAATTTATTAGAATTATTGGTGGAGATGCAGTAGGAATGTCTACTGTCCCTGAAGTAATTGTAGCGCGACATATGCAAATACCTTGTTTTGCTATTTCTGTAATTACTGATTTGGGAGTTGCTGGGAAAATAAAAAAAGTCACACATGAAGATGTGCAGGCTGTTGCAGAAATTGCAGAACCAAAACTTACTCTTATCATTAAACAATTAATTAAAGATATATAATAAATGAAGAAAGATATTATACTTATATTTTATTTTTTGTTTATTAAAGTATCTTTTTGTCAGTTAAATACTACACTAGAATATCATTGGCAGGACACATCTCTGATAGGGTCTTTTGCATATAATAATATATACAATGAAATATGGGGACTAGAAGTAAATGGAAATGAATTTGCAGTTATAGGATCTACTTCCGGAACACATATATTTGATATTACAAATACAAGTAGTAGTTATGAGTCAGCATTCATACCCGGATCATTTACTGGAGGAGGAGTAATCCATAGAGATTATCATGATTATGCAGGGTATTTATATATTGTATGTGATGAAGGGAGTAGTAGTACACTAAAAATTGTAGATATATCCAATTTGCCAAGCTCAGTTAACACCGTTTTTGACTCTAATAATTTATTCACGAATGCTCATAATATATTCATTGATACTGCAACTGCTAAATTATATGTATGTGCAGTAAAACATACAAACCCAAATAATTTCTCATCCGCAATGGAAATCTATTCATTAGCAAACCCTGTAAATCCTGTTCTTCTATATACTTACAATAATGTCGGACATGTACATGATTCCTATGTACGAAATGATACAGCATATCTTAATTGCGGATATGATGGTTTAAGAATTGTTGATTTTTCTACAATAGGAACCACAACTCCTGTTAGTCCAACAGAATTAGCCTCACTTCCAATTATATCTTATCCAGATGGGGGATATAATCACTCAGGATGGCTAAATGATGATGGAACAATTTATGCAATGCAAGACGAAAATCATGGGTATGATATAAAAATATTTGATGTAAGTGATTTTAATAATATTCAAGTATTATCTGTTATCAATTCAGGTGTTGACACAAACTCAATGGCACATAACGGAATTATAAAAGGCGATTATCTTTATGTAGCATATTATCATGATGGATTAAGAGTTTTTGATATAAGTAATCCAGTAAATCCAATACAAGTCAATTACTATGACACATATTTACCAACAGATCATATTTCTTACAGGGGATCCTGGGGTGTATATCCTTATTTAAAATCTGGAAATATATTAGTTTCTGATATGCAAACTGGCTTATATGTTTTAAAATGTCACAATACTCAAACATCTACTCAACAAGAACATATCAAAAATATTTTAATATACCCAAACCCATCAAGCAAATACTTATATATTAATAAATATAAAACAAAGTCATTAAATCTGTATAATCTATTTGGGGAGTCTGTTTTAGAGCTAGAGTATATAAAAGAAAATATAATATATCTCCCTTCAAGCATAACTTCGGGTATTTATATTTACAAAGTAATTGATTATAAAGGGATTTCATCTACAGGAAAATTATATTTGACTAAATGAGTAAACAAGCAACATATAAGCCCACTATAGGTCTTGAGATACATGCTCAATTACGGACTCATACAAAAGCATACTCTGCTGAAGAAAATATTTATGGGGCAAAACCGAATACTAAAACATCACCAATAACACTAGGGCATCCTGGTACTCTTCCGATGATTAATAAAAAAGTGATAGAGTATGCTATAAAAATGGGGTTGGCTGTCAATGCTAATATTACAATAAGAAATGAATATGCTAGAAAAAATTATTTTTATGCTGATTTACCTAAAGGATATCAAATAACGCAAGACACAACACCAATCTGTACAGGAGGGTACATAGAAATTAAAGCAAAAGATGGATCTTTTAAAAAAATTCAATTAACACGTATTCATATGGAAGAAGATGCTGGGAAAAGCATTCATAATTTAGATCCTTTTAATAGCTTAATAGATTTAAATAGAGCCGGAGTTCCTTTAATAGAAATTGTTTCAGAGCCAGAAATAAATTCTGCAAAAGAAGCTAGCTCCTATATTAATGAAGTTCGTAAGCTTATGAAATATCTAGAGATTTGTGATGGTAATATGGAAGAAGGAAGTTTGAGATGTGATGCAAATATATCTGTAGCGAATATAAAAGATGTAAAGCTTGGGACAAAAGTAGAAGTAAAAAATATGAACTCTACAAGAAACGTAAGAAAAGCTATTGAGTTTGAGATTCAGCGACAAATACAAATTCTAGAAAAAGGAGAAAAAGTTATTCAAGAAACAAGAAGTTTTAATGATCTTACTGGGTCAACTGTTTCTATGCGAAGTAAAGAAGATGCCCATGATTATCGATATTTCCCTGAACCAGATATTCAGCCAGTTATTATTAGCGAGAAATATATTAAGGATATCAAGGAGAATCTACCTCCCTTACCAAGAGAATTGTTAAATCGTTTTATAAAAAATTACAATTTATCAGATTACGATGCTTCAATAATAATTGAAGATAAAGACATTGCTTTCTACTTTGATGAATTATGTAATAAAACAAAAAATTATAAAGCTGCGGCAAATTTAATCAATGGAGAAGTCAAATCATATTTAAATGAAAATGCAAAAACAATTCAAGAATTTCCTTTAACTACACAACAATTAGCAGAACTAATTACTCTTATAGAGTCAAATAAAATAAGTCATTCTATTGCGACAAAAAAAATATTTCCTGAGATGCTAAAAAAACAAATATCTGCAGAAGAAATTGCTGTAAAAAATAATTGGATCCAAGAAAGTAATGATAGTACATTATATGAATATGTAAATCAAATAATAAAACAATATCCTGATAAAGTGCTAGAATATAAAAATGGGAAAAAAGGTTTAATTGGATTATTCATGGGTGAAATTATGAAATTATCAAAAGGAAAAGCAGATCCAAAATTAACAAATGAAATACTAAGAAAGGAATTAGAAAAATGATATCTGAAAATAAAAAAATATACTTTGCTTCAGATTTTCATCTAGGGAATTCCAGTGTTAAAGAAAATCTTAAAAGAGAAAAGAAAATTGTAAGTTGGCTCAACGAAATAAAAAAAGATGCAAAAAGTATTTATCTCATAGGGGATATTTTTGACTTTTGGTTTGAATATAAGCAAGTAGTTCCTAAAGGATTTGTTCGTCTCTTAGGTTCTTTAGCTGAACTTTCTGACAGAGGGATCAAGATTCACTTTGTAGTAGGGAATCATGATTTGTGGATGAAAGATTATTTTTCAGAACAAATTGATGCTACGATTCATTATAATAATTTGATTTTAGAAGAATCTGATAAAAAAATATTTATTGGTCATGGTGATGGATTAGGGGATGGAGATTACTTATATAAATTACTAAAGAAAGTATTTACTTCAAAAATATGTCAATGGTTATTTCAACGTCTTCATCCAGATTTTTCTGTTTCATTAGCAAAATATTGGTCAGAGAAAAATGCTTCTAGAAAAAAGAATCCCGAATTTAAAAGTGAGCAAGAAGAATTACTAGTTGGATACTGTAAGAAACAACAACAAAAAGAACGAGTAGACTACTACATATTTGGACATCGACATTTGCCTCTAAAAATACCTATTGATCAAGACAGCTATTATATTAATACCGGAGATTGGATTAATCATTTTAGCTATGCAGTATTTGATGGGAAGAAATTAAATCTAGAAAAATTTTAGATACAAATTCTCTTACTTATTTAAAATAAGTTTATCTGTTAAAATAGTTTTGCTATCTGTAATTATAGTAATAAAATATATTCCCCTTGGGAATTCATTTAAATTTATTTTATCAATTACATATGAATCTGATAATACTGTGCCACTATAAAGTAATCCTATTTCTTTACCTAAGATGTTAATTAATTGAACTTTAACTTTTTGATCCTTTAGATTATCTAGTCTCACATTTAACCCAAAATCTGGATCATAAGGATTTGGATACGTAGATAATCGTGCACTCATTTTGTCTTGATTTTGATTAACAGCTAATAAATCTGCTTTCTCTCCAATTTCAATATTATCAATGTAAAAACGATTTGTATAAGATGAATTAGTGATATATTCAAATTTAAAACGAATATTATCCTTTTTTAAACTATTTAGACCTATAGTGTCAACAATTAATATCTCTTCCCAATCATCTACACTAGGGAAGAAAGTGTTAGGAATATAGCCACTACTTGCTAAATCTGCTGGCGAAATTTCGAAAGGATTAGGATTTAAATTAGAAAGATCTTTTACGTTTTTCCAATCTTCACCACAGTTATCAGAATAATAAATATTTAATTCATTAACTGGGAACTCGTCAAAATGAGCTCCAGCCCAATTAAATCTAATAGCTGGCGTATCAAGAGCACTTAGATTATATGATTTAGAAATTAGCTCGTCTGTCCCCAAGCTTATATTATTATAACCATTCATCATTAAACTAGACTGAGATATATCACTGCTTGTCCAAGTAACCCATTCCCAAGTCTTTGAATTATGATCAATAGTAGTTCCTCCTTCACCTGTAATAGACCAATACAACTCTAATGAATCCATATCATTATTGCTGTACCCAATCCAATCTTTTATGCTATTTGTAGTATTAGGATCTCCATGTTTGCTAAAATTTGCTGCATCATCAAAAGTATATATTTTACTTTCTAATGTGTCTCCTACAGTTCCTGGATATACAATAATGAAATCTTTTTCTTCTTTATAAGAAGTGCAAACCCCATTATAGTAAGCTATATAATTTGTGTCGTTAACTAATCCTCGATGATATGTCATACCATTAATGCCCCAATATATTCCAAGATTATCAATACTAAACGTATCTGTTGGTGTAGCTCCAATAGTAGAGAATGTCTCTGTAGTAAATGCACTATGAGATTGGGCTATATTCTGATCAATATTCATACTAATAGATGTTGGGATAATAGAAGAATCAAGTGCATCAATCAATCCAAGAGAAGCTAAAGAATCAAACAAATTAGTAAGATAAGAATTACTTAATGATCCTTGTGTAATTATATCAGATTCCATCAAGGAAATTATAGAATCATCAATATTAAGATACACTCCATCAACACTATCAGGGAAAAAGCCTCTTAAATTATTTGACTCTCTAGTTAGTTCCTCGTTATATCTTATAAATATAGAAACGTCATATGAACCTACAGAATCATATTCAAAAAGTAAAAAACCAGGATCATCAAGACTCCCTCCTGAAATAGTAGTATTCCCTCCTAAAGTCCAAGAACAAGAATCGATGGTGTTCCCAAAAATACTTTTATTTGATTCAAGCCAATTCTCCTCCCCTTCACATATAGAGAAGTCCCCTCGTCTTTCTTTAAAATCTACATTTCTTTTACACCAAGTTAAAATATCTGCAGATGCGCTTTGAACACCTGAACTATTCTCAATCCCTGCACTAACTATATTTTTAGGAGACCAAAGATATTCTCGATATCCTATGTTAATGTTCGCATCTGCCCCATCAAGTATTTCATGCATTTTTGAGACTTGATCTTTAGAAAACATTGTAGTGTATTGATCTGGTGTATAATCCATATAATTCATAAACATCTCTCCTGCCCAGTTCATAGAATCTGCAATACAACCTTGATTTTGTAGACCTACATGATAAGGGAAATCATTAAATGATACTCCAAAATTTGCTTGTCTTGCCGGAGGTGTGTCAAAAATATTATCATCACCACATGTTCCGGAACCACAATCCCAAGGATGGCAAAGGCCTAGCCAATGACCTGTCTCATGTGTTAATGTTGCAGAAGTTGGGTCGTTAAATTCACTGTAGATTAAAACAACTCCATCTGTTAACATATTTTGGCCAGGAAACTGAGCATAACCTAATAATGTATTTCCGTCATCCTGAGGTGCAAACTTTCTTAATACCCAAATATTATAATATTCATAACTATTCCAATAACTTAAAGTTTTTACGCTATTTCCAGGAACAGGCTCAAAAGTTAATGGGGATTGAACACGTAATATTCCTGTTGTTGGATTCCCTTCAGGATCTTTTTGAGCTAGTTTAAATTCAACCCCTGCAACACCCCTTAAAGCAGCAAAAACTGGTGGGGTTCTTGCCTCAAAATTATATCCTTGCCCATTAATATTTTTATTTAATGTTTCAATGGCCATATATACTTCTTCATCAGAAACATTCTCTTGCCCTAAATCATGAATAATATGTACAACAACAGGAATAGTTCTTTTATCTGTTTTAAATGATCTTATAGAGGTCCATGCAGACTCATCAATACCAAGAAAAGTCGTGCCTGGAGGGTTCTTTAAGGTGCTTAAGAATGGATCCGTACTTATAAAATCTGCAAGATTAGTTAGACCAATAGTATCCATAATTGTTACAATAGAAGTATCTGAAGATAGAGTGTCAACCACTATTTGGTAAGATCCTGTAAGTACAAAAGCCCCAGAAGTATCTTCTGAATAATAGGTAATATATCCATTAATAGGATCTTGCCATTCAATTGCCATACTGTCTGTAAAAATCACCCATTCCCAAATTGAATCACACATAGAACGTACTTGCCACTCATATGTGTGGTCTGGAGTTAACCTTGTAATAACTAAAGAATCTTCTTCTACTAGATTTCCTTGCCCATCTTTTTTAAACTTTATAGTATCAGTCATCCAAGGATACGAGCCATACCACTCACCTATTTTTCTATAAACTACTCTATAGCCATAAGAAGGAGTGGAAGAAGATTCCCAATGTAATGTGGCTTGATTTGGTGTAATACCATCTGTAATAGGATTAATAGGTGATATACAAGAACCTGTTATTACATCAGATTTAGCCTGAATAGAATTCTTTGTAGATTTTCGCTCATATAATGAACTGGTATTGGCTGTAGAAATGCTCTCTAATGCTTTTGTGTACTCTTTCTGTAACTTTAATTCTTTCTCATGTAAATTATTATAAAACTCTGGATACTTTTTCTTGTCATCATCTAAATACCCTTGATATGAACCACACACTTCTTGACCTTGCCCAAAAGAAATACTAAAAGCAAAAAGTAAGATGAAAAATGATAAGATGTGTTTCTTCATAATCTACTAACTATATTTTATAATTTTCAAGGAAACAAATATAATTATATTTCTGATAATTTGATTGAAAATACAAAACAAAACATATCAGTCAACTTAGATGTCTTTCTGCATGATAGGAAGAACGTACCAATGGCCCGCTCTCAACATGAGAAAAACCAAAAGAAAAAGCTTTTTCTTTTAATGCTTTAAATTGATCAGGATGAATAAAACTAATCACTTCAAGATGCTTGCTTGAAGGCTGTAAATATTGTCCCATAGTAAAAATAGAAACTCCAACTGAACGTAAATCTTCCATTGTTTCTATTACCTCTTGCTCTTTTTCTCCAAGGCCTAACATAATACCTGACTTGGTACGCATGCCTCCTTGCTTTAAGATCTTAAGTGTTTTTAAACTTCGATCATATTGAGCTTGAATTCTAACTTTTTTAGTAAGACGACGAACTGTTTCCATATTGTGAGAAACAACCTCAGGAGCAACATCTATAATCCTTTGTATATCTTCTTCTTTTCCTTTAAAATCAGGAATAAGAGTCTCCATAGTTGTTTCTGGATTTATTTTTCTAACTGCTTTAATGGTTTCTGCCCAGATAGAAGAGCCTCCATCTTTTAGCTCATCTCGATCTACAGATGTAATTACTGCATGTTTTATCCCCATTAATTTAATTGATTGCGCAACTTTTTCTGGTTCTAATATATCTACTGGAAGAGGCCTTCCGGTTTTTACATTGCAGAAACCACAAGAACGTGTGCATATATTACCCAAGATCATAAAGGTAGCTGTGCCTGCTCCCCAGCACTCACCCATATTAGGGCAATTGCCACTCTCACAAATAGTATGTAGTGAACGAGATTTTGTAACACTACGTATTTTTTTATATGCTTCTCCTGTAGGTAACTTTACCTTTAGCCATTTAGGCTTTCTATTTGATTTAATCTGAGACAAAAAGAATTAAACTCCTTTGGAGATTTTATCTGAATGAGATGCCACACCTTCACATTGCTCTCCATAAACTCCACAAGCAGCCAAAAGAGATGTTGCACTAATAATTAAAATATACAAGAACAACTTTTTCATACTTTGATTTTTTACAAAAATATGTATTTATCGTGTATTATCTGTACGAATTAATAATATAGTTTATTTATATTTGAACAACCTATTATTAATAATTTCATGCTTAAAATTAAGCCTAAAATAGAAGAAAGTTGGGAAAAAGTTATAAAAGATGAATTTCAAAAATCTTATTTTTTAAATCTGAAATCTTTCCTTATAGAAGAAAGGCTTAAATACAGGGTATATCCAAAAGGAACAGATATTTTTAATGCTTTCAAGTATACTCCATTTAATAAAGTTAAGGTAGTCATTATCGGGCAAGACCCATATCATGGAGAAAAACAAGCTCATGGGCTCTCTTTTTCTGTATCAGATGGCGTTGTTCCACCTCCTTCTCTTAGAAATATCTTTAAAGAAGTAGTGGCAGATGTTAGTATTCAAAATCCAAAAACAGGAAATCTAATAAGTTGGGCAAAAGAGGGTGTCCTATTATTAAATGCAACTTTAACTGTACGTGCAAAACAAGCTGGTTCTCATCAAAACAAAGGATGGGAACAATTTACTAATAGAATAATTAGGGAGTTATCTGAAAAAAAAGAAGAACTTGTATTTATACTTTGGGGAAGATTTGCTCAAGATAAATTAAATTTAATTAATCAAAACAAACATCATGTTCTTACTGCTCCACATCCATCCCCATTTTCCGCACATAGTGGATTCTTTGGATGCCAACATTTTTCAAAAACAAATGCCTTTTTAAGATCAAAAGGAAAAAAAGAAATAACTTGGGAAATATAGTATCCATTATTATTTGCACACTAGTATTAACAACAACTTATGCTCAAAATAAAGTGCAGGAAATGAGTGCAAAATATTTAGAAAACAGAAATATAACTCAATCTGAGAGCTTCTTGTTTATTTCAATAAAAGATCAAAAATTATATAACATCTATAAAAAAGAACTTGTTAAAATATATAATGTTTCATCATCAAAATATGGTATTGGAAATCAAGAGAACAGTAATAAAACTCCTATTGGGCTACACTTGATTAGAAATAAAATTGGAGAAAAAGTTCCTATTTATGGAAAATTTATAGGCCGTAAATTCTATGGAGATATTGCTGCTATATTCTCTGACACTACAAAATCAGAAACTGATGATATTACAACTAGAATTATGTGGTTAGAAGGCCTAGAAAAAGGAGTCAATAAGGGATCTAATATTGATTCATACGAAAGATATATTTATATACATGGTACATCCGAAGAGGGCTTAATAGGGAGTCCCGCTTCTCACGGATGCATTAGGATGACAAATAAAGATATTATTGAATTGTATGATAAAATAAAAATAGGTACTTTGGTTCTAATTTTATAAACCAATATTATTTATGGTGATAAATACAACTATTACAATAATCTTATTGATTTTAACGAGTGTAGTTTGTGTTGGAATCTTCTTACTATACAATAAAAAAGGAACTAATAACGAGCAAGACTTATTAATTAAATTAAATGAGTCTCTAAGAACAGAAATTCAAAATATACGTAAAGAAGTTTCAAAAAATGCTGAAAAAGGTAGAACAGAAATTGATGTTAAGTTACAAGATATTAACAAAGAAATTAATCTCTTTCATAAATCTTCAAAAGAAGATATACAAAAACAATTCTCAAATTCTAATAAAATTATCACAGAGGTCACACAAGAGTTAGAAAAAATAAAAGGAACAAATAAACAAGTTCTCTCTTTTGCAAACCAAATGAAAACTTTAGAAAAAATATTAGGCAATCAAAAACAGAGAGGTATTTTTGGAGAAATACAGTTGGAAAATCTGCTTTCCAATGTTCTTCCCCCTTCGTTATTCCAAATGCAATATAACTTTAAAAATGGTGAGACAGTTGATGCAATTGTCAAGGTAGGCGAGCTTATTATACCTGTTGATGCAAAATTCTCACTAGATAATTATAATAGCTTAATTGAAAATGAGGATAAACAAGCAATCAATACTCTTGAGAAAAAATTTAAAGATGATATCAAAAAACGAATAGATGAAACATCAAAATACATTAGGCCCGAAGAAAAGACAACAGATTATTCATACATGTTTATTCCAGCAGATGGGTTATATCAGGATTTGTTAAATAGTAGGGTAGGATCTCTTCAGATAAATTCACAAGATTTAGTGTCATATGCATACACAAAAAAAGTAATGATTGTTTCTCCTATGAGTCTTTTCCCAATGTTACAAATCACAGTAAAAGCCCTGCATAACCTAAAAGTTGAAAAATCTATACAAGATATTTTAACAAATGTGCAAAAATTATCTAATCACCTAAATTCTTATCAAACATATCATCAAAAATTAGGTAACACGATCAGTACGGTTGTTAATCATTATAATCATTCTTCACAGGAATTTAAAAAAATAAATAAGGATATACTCAAAATTTCTAATAAACCTGATAAAATTAATTTTGATGCAGAGATTATAGACAGACCACAATTAGATGAATAAGCAAGAATCCGATTTTATTTTTGGTATTAGACCAATAATTGAAGCTATTAATTCTGGAAAAACCATCGATAAACTTTTTATACAAAGAGGATTGCATAATGATTTATTTGCTGAACTCTGGAAACTGGTGCGTTTTAAACGTATCAATTATAAACACGTTCCGATTGGAAAAATTAATCGCTTAACTAAAAAAAACCATCAAGGAGTATTTGCTTTTATATCCCCTATTGATTTCTATGCTATTGAAAATTTGATTCCTGAGTTATATGAATTAGGGAAAATTCCTCTGATTTTGGTTTTAGACAGAATAACGGATGTCAGAAATTTTGGTGCTATTACAAGAACAGCAGAATGTACCGGAGTGGATGCTATCTTAATTCCTGAGCAGAATGCCGCCGCAATAAATGCGGATGCAATGAAAACTTCAGCAGGAGCTCTATATAAGATAAAGATTTGTAGAACATGGAATTTAAAACTTAGTTTAGAGTTTTTACAAAATAGCGGAATACAATTAATTACCTGTACTGAAAAAGCAGAAAATGACATATATAAAGCTAATTATACTAAACCTAGTGCAATTATACTAGGTTCTGAAAAAGATGGTGTTGCTAAAGAGTATCTAATGATGAGTGATGAAGAAGTTAGAATACCCATGATAGGTGAAACTAAATCATTGAATGTTTCTGTAGCTGCTGGCGTTATTTTATATCAAGCTATACATCAGAGAAATGACTTTTAATAATTTTAGAGGATATTGTTTAAGTTTCAAAACAGTCACCGAAGGCTTGTCTTTTGAATTAAAAAATAATTATGACCTGGTTTATTAATTGGTTCAATTCCCCTTACTATCATATTCTCTATAAAAATAGAAATGTAAAGGAAGCTGAATTATTTATTAAAAATTTAGTAAAATATTTAAAAATAGACTCAGAAGCTAAAATCATTGATATTGGATGTGGTAAAGGAAGACATTCCATTTTTTTCAATGAACTTGGATTTGATGTTACCGGTATTGATCTTTCAAAAGAAAATATCTTGTCAGCCAAGAAAAGAGAACAAGAGAATCTAAAATTCTATATCCATGACATGCGAGAAATATTTAAAAAAAATAAATTCAATATATGTGTAAATTTATTTACCTCTTTTGGTTACTTTAATTCCACAATAGAACATCAAAAGAGCATACATGCAATGACAGAAACATTAAAACATGATGGTATTTTAATTATCGATTTTTTAAATGCTACAAAAATTAAAGATAATATGATCTCAGAAGAAAAGAAAAATATTGATAATATCATATTTAAAATCAGACGTAATATTATAGGTAATCGTATTGAAAAATCAATACAAATTATAGATGAACAAACAGTATTAAATTTTAAAGAATCTGTTGAGGCCTTAACTTTAAAAGATTTTTTATTCTTTTTTAAAAATGAGAATCTAGAAATAATTGATATTTTTGGTAGTTACCAGCTTGAACAGTTTAACGAAATTGATTCAGAAAGATTAATAATAATTGCAAGAAAATGAATTTATTTACATATACCGCATTGTTTTCTCCTGTTTTGATTGCTATAATTATTGTAAAATCATTACGATTAAATAATAAACGAAATATTAGTCTCCTGCTTACATTTAGTGGCGCATATCTTTTATCTATAACTTGTTTACATCTCATTCCAGAGCTTTTTGAGCATCATCCAAAGCATAATATTGGTATGTTTATATTGCTAGGTTTTGTTATTCAAATTATTTTAGAATATTTCTCAGAAGGAGTAGAGCACGGGCATGCTCAAAATAATAAAACTTTAAGTATATCAATGATCGTTAGCCTATGTATTCATGCTCTTTTAGAAGGAATCCCGTTAGGGGGACATCTAAGCCTAGAAACAAATCAATCATTATTACTTGGCATCATAGTTCATAAAATACCTGTTTCAATTGTTCTTTTAACTGTTTTTTTACAAAACAGAATGAAAATTCGAAAAATATATCTTTTACTTATAATATTTGGAGCTATGACGCCTATAGGGGCTTATGCTGCTGAAACTTTTCAAATATTAGCTGACCTCCATAATGAAATAATAGCAATAGTAATAGGTGTTTTCTTATATATCTCAACAACTATATTGTTTGAAAGCTATGATAATCACAAAATGGTATCAGCAAAAATATTGTTTATTATTATTGCAATAGGTTTAGCAACAATTCATGTTTAATATAATATATTAATTAAGCTTTCTATATAAAAATGCAGCCAACACTCCTCCTATAATAGGAGCAAGAAAATATAACATCATATTACTAAGTGAAAATCCATTCCCAAATATAATATCAACAAATATTGGACCAATGCCTACAGCTGGATTATATGCCCCTCCTGATATAGGCCCTCCAATATAAGCTCCAACCATAACAGTAGATCCTATCGCAATACCATAATATGAATTACCTTCAGTTTTCGAATTTGTTGCGACATTTAAAATAACTAAGACTAAAATAAAAGTAAAAAGGATTTCAATAACTAAGACATGTAATAGTGGTGCAATCTCACTTGGATTTACCTCCATAATATTACCAGTCACCCAATAGTTAAAAATCACTGCAAAAAAAGCTCCTAATAATTGAGCTAGAATATATCTTATTGCTTCTACTTTTGTGAGCATCCCTCGAATGATCATGGCAATACTAACTGCTGGATTATAATGAGCTCCAGATATGTGTCCCCCCATATAAACCATAACCATAAGCATAACCCCAATTATAAAAGGATCCCCACTAAAACCAATAGCAAGTACTAAAAAGAAAGTTCCTATAAATTCTGTAATATAATTTTTCATACAATATAAATTTTACAATATGTAAAAATATAAAATTAAGAGGTGATAGCAAAAATGATCAGAAATATGTTTTTCTGATAGTAATAATAATTCTTAAATATAAATAACTATATTTTTTTTACTAGAACTACAGCATATGCGGAAACAGCTTCTTCCCTACCAATAACTCCTTTTTTTTCATGAGTTGTAGCCTTAATTGATATGTCATCAACAGAAATATTAATACATTCTGATAAACTTTGTTTCATTCTAGATATAAATGGATTAATCTTTGGATTTTCTAAACAAATAGTTGAATCAATATTGTGGATTTTATAATCTTTAGCTATTAATTTATTAATAACCTCTTTCAATAAAAGCTTGCTATCAATATTTTTATAAGCATTTGACGTATCCGGAAAATGCATACCAATATCGCCTAAATTTACTGCACCTAAAATCGCATCACATATTGCATGTATAAGAACATCTGCATCTGAATGACCAATGGCTCCCTTATCATGAGGAATATTTATACCTCCTAAAGAAAAATCAGCCTTCTCTTCTAATTTATGTAAATCAAATCCGAAACCAATTCTAAAATCCATCGGCTTGTATTGCTCCAATATCAAAAGCTAATGAAAATCGCATAGTATTAGCTAGAGGGTTATTGCCTGCCCCAGAAACAGCTCTATTAGCATTAATTAAATATGAAATATCTATTTCAAAAACAGTATATCTCATGCCAGCTCCAATAGTATAAAATTTTCGTCCCCCTTTAGTATTATGTTCGAAGAAATACCCTGTTCTTAATGCAAATTGCTCATTATACCAATATTCCAATCCTGCAGAATAATTGATTTCACGTAATTCTTCCTTAAAGCCATCTGGCGCATCATAAAATGATTGTATCATTCCAGAAACCACCGAGACATTAGGATCCTCTCCTGCAATAATTTGACCTTGATTAGGATTATTAACAATTACTCCTGCAGAATCAATCGTTTTTCTGTTATCTATAATTGGAGGAGTAGGTACTAATAATTTATTCATATCTACACCAATACTCATCCTATTATAATCATCTAATTGTAACCCAATACAAGTACCCAAACGAAGATTAATAGGTATAAAATCTGCTCCTGTTTCATTATAAATATCCGTATAACTTAATTTATCCCCCATATTAGAAATATTAATTCCTAATGATATATCTGTCATTTCATCTAAAGAAGAAGTATAGTATGCCGACAAATCAGCAGCAATAGATTGACCTGCAACAGTGGCAACTTCACCCGCCATTGCTCCTCCAGTTAAATTTGAATATATGTAGCGCCCTGCAAGCCCCATTGAAAAATTATCTGATAATTTTCTAGCATATGCTGCTGCAAAAGCTAACTCATGAGGATTATATTGACCGATTACTTCAGCATCTCTGTTTGTAAAAATAATCTCCCCAAGATTAAAATATCGAAGTTCTGCAGCAACAGTTTCAAAATCATTAAGCCTATAATATCCTGTTAAATATCCAAGATTGATATCACTAATGCCAAGGGCTCTTAACCAAGGAACATAAGATACTGCTGCGCCTACTTGATCTTCTATAAATGCATATTTGGCAGGATTCCAATGGAAAGAATTAACATCTGGAGATGTTGCTACCCCAAGATCTCCCATGGCTCCTGCTCTTGAATCAGGAGCTATTTGTAAAAAAGGAACAGCAGTAGTAATAGTATTAAGTCCTCCTAAAGCATTATCAAGATATTCCTCCCAGGTTAAATATTGAGCAGATAGTGTTTTAGAAATTAATAAAAAAATTAATATAAGATATCTTTTTGTCATGGTTTGCAAATATAATTGTTTTTTATTCTAGCTACTGAATAACGGAATTATTTAGGTAATATTATAACACGATTTGATTTTGAAATAAAATCCCCACTTTTGAACTTTATATTTAAATTAGCAATATACAGTCCAGATTCTATTCTTTCGCCAAATCTGTTTTCTCCATTCCAATGAAATGGACCAACTCGATAACCAGTATTAACAATGTTTGTAGAAACAGTGCTAATTAAAACTCCTGAAATAGAATATATATTTAATGAAATATCCAAAACTTCATCCGGTTTATTGACTTCAAAATAAAAATCTGTAGAATTATGAAATGGATTAGGATAATTTAAAAAATTTGAGATTGTAATATCATCATCATCAACTACTTTGAAAGAAATTGTAGATTCTGCAGAATTATTAAAGACATCCCATATTTTAACAGTTAATGTATGCTCTCCTAACTGTAAATCTTCAAATGGGAAAGTAATTGTTCCGTTTTGGTAATTATCTCTATCTGCTACATAATAATCATTTAAAATAATTGGATTACTACTTTCATAATCTAAAATAGCTGTAATGTCATGACCTATCCCATTCCCTACAGTATTAATACCGCTAAAATCACTAACAAAAGCCAGTAAAGATGGATTTTCATCAGTTATGCCTCCAGAAACAAAATTAGTATTATTCATGAATAAGCTGATTTCTGGATCTTCATTATCATATACAGCTGCTAAAGAAACACCTCCTATAATAAAATCTTCATTATAACCACTAGCATCAAATAATTCATCATCTGAAACAGCATAATAACTAATTCTTCCATTAGCGTAATCATACAAAATATCTTTGGGTATAATAAATGAAAAACTAAATACTCCATTAGATACAGTGGCAGCTCCTTTATAAATAACATTTTCCTGTGATTTGTAAGGCATAGGTGTAGAAGACTCTTGCCCTAAAGTAGTTGCTATAATTTCATTATCAAAAACAGATGGAAAAACTGTACCATTAAAGTCTGAAACTATATTCCCTGCAGTATCTGTAATTATTCCCTGAACAAAAACTTCTTCTAATGCCCTGATCGTATCTTTAATATTTGTGGTATGAATCCTATAATAAGGATTTGCTAATTTAAGAGCAGGATCCCCTAATAATGTAAAGTTTCTATTATTTACACTAGTTCCACTAAAACGTTTTGTCTGCTTAAATATATCTCCTAATCTATAAGCTGTTGTGCTTCCTTCATTAAACAAAGTATTAATAAATTTAGTGTTTAAATTATAATTTGGCGATGAATATACTAGTCGAGTTGTAGTTAATAAAGCTATAGCACCTCCTTCAGGATTTAATAATACTTTCTCTCCTGCAGATGTTTTTTCAGGATCATCAAATCTACTGAATTTACATGTAGCTGTCATAAAAAGAGGAAGTCTATTTATATTATCCCACTGATTTATTTGATCGACTTCTAAAATTCTTTCTTGAGTCCAACCAAGCTCTCCCCCATGGCCAGTATAATTAATCAATAATGATCCTTTTTTGATTTGTCGATTAATTGCTGTTTGCATTGCTGGACTTCTAGGACCTCCTGGAGTAGAAATTTGCTCAAAATTATCTAAATACAATTTTTTAATATTAATACTATTATATTTTGCATCTACGATATTTGCTAGACTGTCAGCTTGCCACATATGTACATTTCCATCATTAGCATCGCCATCATCTGCAATAAAAGTGATTACATTACGCCAATCCCCAAATGAATCAGAACTATAATACGCTTCAATCTTATCAACCATTTGATGTGCCTCTGTTAAACTTTGTACTGGCATTCTTCCTATACCAATATCAACCAAATCATCATGAAATAATCCCTCATCGTCATCTAATAAAGCAAAAAAGTCATCTGTTACATATGTTATTGTGGGGTTAGTTGAATTTAAAGATTGAAATGTTGGTATGTAATTTGTATTGTTTTGTATTCTATCTTTTGGATCATATGATCCATCTCCAAATAACAAAACATATTTCAATACTGAATCATCCTCTTTATGTAACATTCTTAGAAAATCTCTAATAGCTGATATATCTTGAGATCCTGAAGAAAACTCATTATATATCTGATCTGTAGTAACAACGACAGATGTTAGCCAATCAAATTGTTTATAAGCTCCTTGTGTATATATCTCTGCTAATCTATTGGCTGCATCTAAAAAGGAGGGGTGAGATATAATAACATATTCAATATTTGAAGAAGCATGTAGATTTTGATTAACAATACTTCCCTCCATTGTAGGTGTAACATAATAATTTGGATAAAATGCTACATATTCTTTTAATGTACTAGTCTCATCAATAAATGTAACTTGATTATTTGAGAATTCTGCATGTATTGATTCTACATTAATTGGATCTGTAACATCCCATATTATTAAATTATCTGCTGCTGATATAGAGAATTTTGATGACAAAAATGATGTAGTATTTATATCTCGAAATAATATATGATTATTATGCATGCTTAGATGACTCCTTAAATTAATCTCAATATAATCTAACCAACCTGTTGAATTATTAGTAGTTGTATTATGATTTATATCTATATCAAAATTAGAAGATGGTAATGAAAATGATGTGCTCCCAAAACCAGTCTTTGCATATGCTGTAGCATAAGTATTTACTATGTTACTAATATTAATTTGTTGCAAAATCTGTCCATTAATATTAATTGTAAATGTAGATGGATTAAGTGACCTAGCAGCTACTGAACATGAAATATAAGCAAGACTATTGAAATCTGGATTATAAAAATTAAAGGGTATAGAATGACTCTTTTCAATTTCAAATACTTCTCCGTACCAAATAGAGCCTGATCCAATTAAATTAATGTTCTCATTTTCATGAACCTTATAATTATTAAATGTAGAAGTTGTGTATGAATAAGTTGATTCAATGGGTTTTTGTGCAATTCTTTTAGGGGATGAAGACATGCTGGTTGTTAGGAAGTAATATGTTTTACTACTATACAAATGCTTATCAAACTGAAATAATTGAGTAGATTCATTCCATTGCCATCTATCTGGAGATTGACCGAAAAATAAAATATAATCTCCATTCTCAAAAAGTCCATTTCCATTTTCATCAATAATCTGAATAGCATTTTCTTGAATATCATTGTAACGGAAATCTGAATTTAATTTAGGAAGCATACCTCCTCCATTTCCGAACAACCCAATACTAGATATAGATAAATTTGAAGTATTTACTCCTAATTGCTGCAAGTCTGCATAACTAATTTTATGCACACCATCTTGAACTACACTAATCTTATACCAATCTCCTGTTGATAATACAGATGCTGATTGAGAAAAAGCATTAATGGTTAGAAAAAACCAAACTAGAGTATATAAAAATATATAATGAAATTTCATTACTTAAATCAATATTAGCTTTGCCTTAAACTGGTATTTTAACAAGCATATAACGCAAAAAGTAAATGTTTTATTTTATAAAATTACTAGTTTAAAACAGGAAAACAAATAAATTGTTTATTTTTGTGAAGATAATTGCAAAAAAGAAGATGATGGTTAAAAGATTAAGGTTTTGTTTTTTAGGTTTTATTTCTATGTTTTTAATAGCTCCAGAAGCAAATGCGCAGGACCCTGCTTTTAGTCAATTCTATGCAAATCCATTATATCTAAATCCAGCATTTACTGGTACTTCTATGAAGGGCTGTCCTAGAGTTAATTTAAATTTTAGAGATCAGTGGCCAGGAATAAGAGCATATATGACAACATCTGCTTCATATGATCAAGCTATTGATGCAATTGAAGGGGGATTTGGAGTGTTAATTTCAGATGACCGTAGTGGTGCAGGAAGCTTTAGAATACAACAAGCTTCTCTTTTGTATTCATATCATTTACCAGTAAATAATTCATTTGCTATAAATACCGGATTCGAAGCTTCTTATCGAATGGTAAACGTAGGCTGGGAAAATTTAAAATTTGGAGATATGATTGATCCTACATATGGTTTTGTAAAAAATACTCAGGAAGATATAGATAATTATGAAGACGGAGTATCATATCCCGATTTCTCTACTGGGTTCATAGGCTACTCTGAAAACTACTTTTTTGGTTTTGCTGCTCATCATCTTGCAACACCTAATCAAAGTTTTATGGGTACTGAAAGCCCATTACCTACAAAATATACATTCCATGCAGGAGGGAAATTCCCTTTATTCAAATATAGCAACGTTGAAACTACAATTTCACCAAATTTTTTATACCAACAACAACAAGATTTTCAACAATTTAATTATGGACTATATGTGACGAGAGGCCCTATTGTTGGAGGGCTATGGACAAGGCATAGTGATAAAAATATAGATTCTTATATTCTTCTTGTTGGATTGATTCAAGAAACATTTAAATTTGGTTATAGCTATGATATTACTGCAAGTAATCTGGGAGTTGATAATACATTAGGAGCACATGAGGTCTCTTTCAGCATGTATCTTCCATGTAGATCAAAAGTTAAATCATTTAATACAATAAATTGTCCTCAATTTTAGTTTATATAATTAATAATATTTTCATTATGAGAAATACAAATAAAATAATTTTAGCATTATCCTTACTTTTTGTTTTAGGATCGTGTTCTAGTAATCAAGGGTCAAAATCGTCAAAAAAAGTATCTTCAACAACAGGCTGGAAATATAATAGTAAGAAGAGTGGCGGATATGAAGTAAATACTAAGTTTCAAGAACAAGTTACTGGCCCAGGGCTAGTTTTAGTAGAAGGCGGAACTTTCTCTATGGGGAGAGTTGAAGAAGATGTAAGATATGAATGGAATAATGTCCCAAGAAGAGTAACTGTAGCTTCATTTTACATAGATGAAACAGAAGTAAGAAACGTAGATTATGTAGAATATTTATACTGGCTCAAAAGAGTGTATGGACAAAGCTATCCAGAAGTATATACAAAAGCTCTTCCTGATACTCTAGTTTGGCGAGATAAATTAGGTTATAATGAACCTTATGTTACACAATATTTAAGACATCCTGCGTATCAAAACTATCCTGTTGTTGGTGTAAGCTGGGCCCAAGCAAATGACTATTGTGCCTGGAGAACAGACAGAGTAAATGAAAGAATTTTGATTGATGAAGGAGTATTGAAAGAAGATATTGAACAAGTAGATGAAAACACATTTAGTACCGAAGCATACCTACATGGACAGTATGAAGGCATTGTAAGAAAAAATCCTAAAACCTATAACCCAAATAGTGGAGAAAAAACAAGAAGAGTACAAATGAAAGATGGGATATTACTACCAAAATATAGACTTCCTACAGAAGCCGAATGGGAATTTGCTGCACTTGGATATGTTGGTAACACAGCAGGAGAGAATATATCTGAAAGAAAAATCTATCCTTGGAATGGCTCATCTTTAAGAAATAATAGTAAAAAGAATCAAGGTGAAATAATGGCTAACTTTAAAAGAGGGCGAGGAGATAATATGGGGACTTCAGGGTCTTTAAATGACAATGCAGATATAACCGCTCCTGTTCGATCATATTGGACTAATGACTATGGCTTATATAACATGGCCGGAAATGTTTCTGAATGGGTAATGGATGTATATAGACCAGTAACTGAACAGACTACAACTACTGATCATAGGCCATTTAGAGGTAATGAATTTACAGAAAAACTTGTAGACGAAGATGGATTAATTGCTGAAAAAGATAGTTTAGGGAAAATAATTAAAGTGCCTGTCAATGTACAAGACAATGTATATAGGAGAAATTATAAAAAAGCTGACAACATTAATTTCTTAGATGGAGATATTGAATCTCAAATGGGAATCGATTGGAATAACTTTCTTGAAGAAAGATCTTCAAAAGATCAATCAAAAGTGAGTATTGATAAATGGAACAGAGAGGCTGAAAAATATGAAGATAATACCAGAACTGGTAATAGTAGCGAAATGTATGATTATGGAAATTCTTCTCTAATTACTGATAGAACAAGAGTCTATAAGGGTGGATCTTGGAAAGATCGTGCTTATTGGCTTAATCCAGGAACACGACGTTATCTCGATCAAGATCAAGCTACAGATGCAATTGGCTTTAGATGCGCAATGGATCGTTTAGGGAGTCCCGCAAGTAAGATAAGAGAAAATCAACGAATAGAGGTTGATTACAATAAAAAACATAACTAAAATTTATAATATTCTAATAACTTAAAACAATAAAAACCCCTGCTTTTTTTGGGGTTTTATTGTTTTATCATGTATCCTCTACATACAAATATCTATGAATATAACTGAAATACATAGATTATATCTAAAAAACCCTATTATCTGTACTGACACCCGAGATGTACAGGAGAATGCAATATTTTTTGCTTTAAAAGGAACTAAATTTAATGGAAATGTATTTGCAAAAACAGCTATACAAAAGGGATGTAGATATGCTATTATAGATGACAAAAATATAAAACATAAAAATTGCATATTGGTGAAAGATGTGTTAAGCACATTACAGAAATTAGCTAAATACCATAGGAAGCAATATAATATTCCAGTTATTGGATTAACAGGGACAAATGGTAAAACAACGTCAAAAGAATTAGTAGCTCATATTTTAATGACAAAATATAATTGTATTGCTACACAAGGAAATTTTAATAATCATATTGGTGTCCCGCTAACAATTTTAAGAATTAAAGAGAATACAGATATTGCTGTTATTGAAATTGGAGCTAACCATGTCGGGGAAATAGATTTCTTATGTAACATTGCCTGTCCAACACATGGGTCAATTACAAATATAGGAAGAGCTCATTTAGACGGATTCAAATCGAGCAAAGGCGTTTTAAAAGCGAAAGCTGAATTATATCATTATTTAAATAATAATAATGGAGTGTGTTTTATCAATAATGATGATAAAATATTAAAAAACATTGATTGTCATATAGAACAAATAAGTTACGGAAAAACAGGAGCCTGTTTAGGTAAGATAGAGAATATCACTCCTTTTATGCAACTAAAATATAAACAACATATAATAAATAGTAATTTAATTGGAAGCTACCAATTCTATAATATTATGCTTGCTATATGTATATCCTCATATTTTAAAATACCTACAAAAGATATAAAAAAAGCTATTCAAAATTATGCTCCTAAAAATAATCGATCACAAATAATAAAAACAGATTACAACTTAATTATAGCAGATGCATATAATGCCAATCCATCAAGTATGATAGAAATGTTGAAGTCATTTTGTAAACAACAATATGAAAATAAATTATGTATTCTAGGAGATATGTTAGAACTTGGAAAAGCATCTAAAAATGAACATAAAATTATTAGACAATTTGTAAAGAAACAAAACATAAATACTATATTTATAGGAGAGAATTTTTATTTACCTAATGATGAAATGAGCTTTATTGATAAATCAGAATTCATAGAGCACATACAAGAAGCTCCAATTAAGAATCATACAATATTATTAAAAGGTTCCAGAGGGCTACAATTAGAAGAATTAATAACTAATCTATAATTCTTAATCTAATGTATCTTTTATAGTTTTAAGAAATATTAAACGAAAAACTGAAAAGAAAAACCCAAGAAAGATACTAACATATATACTATTTAATAATGAAATAGAATTTTGTGTTAAAGGGAACTTAGGTTTGTCTATAACTTGGATAATCGGAGTCTTATTAAGTAAATTAATTTTTGAAATCTCAATATTTTTTGTTAGTTCTAAATAAATAGTATTTAAAACTTCTACATCTCGCATAAATTGTAATTCTTTAAGCCTACCTGATTCCTTAACAATCCTTGCATTAATATCTCTAATACGAGCATATTCTTTTTCAGCTCTTTGTAGTTCAATAAAAACAGAATCTGCCCTTTCCTGCACATACTCTACTGTCTGACGTGCCTTACTAGAGGTGATAGATGTATATAATTTCTCTGTCTCTTGAATAAGGGTTTCTACAAATATTTTTGCAAATTCTTCACTAATAGAAATACAGGTAAGCGTAATGATATTTGCATCTTTAGACTCAAATTCAATAGTTAAATAATCTTTACTAATTTCATTGCATATCTCCGAAATAATACTATTGTGCTGTAAAGAAACTAATCCTGCAGAAAAACTAAAATCATGATCTCTTTTATCATCTTTCCAATCTTTGCTATTGATTTTTAAGTAATGATCTGCTAAGCAATTATTAGAATTATCTATAATCTGTTTCTGCATTAAAGAAGCTTCTATAACAGCTCTAGATTTCATGATTTCAATAATATTTTCCTGTGTAAAAGTGGTCGACTCTCCAAGACTAAGATCAATCCCTAATTGACTAGAAATTCCAGAATACGAAGAAAGAAGATTTGAAGAAGGGGCTTCAACAACAAAAGTAAGCTTAGCCTTATAATTATCTGAAGAAAGAGCTGGAATCAACAAGCCTAATAAAACAAATATTGCAATTCCTATAAGGATTGATTTCTTATTTGATAATATATAATTCTTATATTCTGAAAATTTAATCAGAACATCCTTTAATTCTATTTTATCATCAAGGTTTTGCATATAAACACAACTAATTTATTAATCTTGGGTTTTGTCAATTAAAAGCCATAAAGTCAGAATTGCTGTTGCTTTTATCATAGCACTTTCTATAGCTGCATTCCAATCTGTTTTCTTTTTTTCTTCTTGTATTTCTCTCTCTTTTGGAAATACTTTTATAGTAGAGCCTTTTTTAATTCTAGGGGACATGACAAATAATCCAAAGTTTCTTGTTTTTTTTGCAACACCATTAGGGTACACAACAACTGTAGCTGCTTTATTAGTGTTCTGAGAAAATCCTCCCGCAAAATTATTTACGTAATAATTTGCTCTTTTTCTTTTAAAATACGGAGCACTAATAGAATTACCTTCTAAATTGTTTAAATCACCAGTAATATGTACAATATCCATTGTCTTAGGAATAATAATACTATCACCTTCATGAAGTACAAGGTTATGCTTAGACGACATTGAACTAAGTGCTTTTTCAAGGTCTAAATATACTACGTCATATATATATTCTGTATTGCTATTAAATAATTTGTCTGTATTAAACCTTTGTCTTTCTTCTTGTAATATATTTTTCTTATAGATAGCTCTTAACTGTGGATCATGTAATATAGAATCTAATAATTGTTCTGGGATCCTAATCAAGTCATCATTATTTATATTCTTTGAGAATCTCCTATACATTTGAGCTCCATCTAAGAAAGAGTAATTTGTTAATCCTCCAGCTCTTTTAATAAGCGATGATATTTTCTCATTCTTTCTTAACATTGAATATTGACCGGGATATTTTATTTCTCCTAAGATGATAACATTAATAGGGGGCTCAAATTCAGGGTTAGTACGTACAAAAACTTGATCAAATGGCTGCAATATAAAATTTTCTGCTTCTTGACTCAATAGTAAGTTATCCCCTATTGGGATAGTCTTTATAAGTGCTCGTTTTGGGATTAATTTATTTGAACTAATGTCATAATTCATGATTCTAGAAATCTCAACTCTACTACCTTCAGCCTCTTGTTTTAAACCTCCTGCTTGTAATAATAAATCTTGTAATGACATTCCTTCTCCATAATCGAACTCTGATGGATGGCGAACAGCACCTAAAACAGAAACTGAAAAGAAATCATCGAAATCTTTATTAGATAAAACACGAATAATATCATATTCTTTTAGCAAAATATTATCTTTATCTGAAGGGTCATTAATGATATTCTGTAAATTGATATTAAGGTGAGATTTTGTTCTATCATCGTTCAATCGAATCACATATACTTTATTTAAAAATGTGTTCTTATTAATACATTGTGCTTTTTTTAATAGATCTAATAATTTTTCTCCTTTTTTAAATTCGTAATCTCCCTCTACACCAATATTTCCTGTAACGGTAACAAGATTAGAGATAATATTTGATTTTTTGTTTACTACAATTATATCCCCTGTTTGTACTGTGGTAGATGAGATGTCATCTTTATATACATCATGAATTTTCAACGCATCATTATATGTTCTTTTTAAAGTAATAATATCAGCAAAAGCATTTGGACTCAAACCTCCAGCATAAGCTAGAATTTCTGATATTGATTCTTTAGTCTTGGCTTCATAAGTATAAGGTCTATTAACCGCTCCTTGAACCTCAATAATATGCTTTGCAGGAGGGACAAAAATGTAATCACCATCTTGCAAATAAATATCTTGATCTTTCAAAGGAGAAAATAAAAACTTGTAAATATCCAATGAATCTATAGTTTTTCCATCTCTTTTAATATAAATATTACGAACTGTTCCTATCTGTGAAGGCCCTTTTGCAGCAATTAGAGCATTAAATGCAGTATTAATTGCAGGAATAGTATATGAGCCGGGATAATAAACTTCTCCAACAATATTTACTGTAATTACTCTAGAATAAGAAAGAGTGACATCTATTTCGGAGTTTTTCATGTCTAAAAAATTACTAAACTTGTTTTTCAGAACTTCTCGCATATTCTTAAATGTCAAGCCTTTAACATAAATCCTGCCATATGAGCTAGGATGAATATATCCTCTATCATCAACTTCTAATGTTTCTGAAAAATCATTATATCCCCATATAGAAATACTGATTTCGTCACCAGGTCCAATTTTATAATTTTTAGGGGCTTTGGCATCTAAAGCTTTTTGATAATAATTTAATTTATTTATTCTAAAAATATCTTGCCCAAATATTTTTGCCTTTGGCAATAAAACAGAATCTTGATCTATAGTATCTCTAGCAAAATTTAAATAAAATTTTGAAATACTAGTTGTGTCTTTTTTAATATTCTCTAGTTTGTATTTCCCTTTTCTATATTTAAATTGTAAAGCTTCTTGAATCTCTCTATCACTAAGTCCCATTTGTTTTAACACCTGTTCACTAGGAATATCGGAAGAATTTAATTTATTTGGATTAATATTAGACGGAAGGAACTTTAAATATGATGGGTCTTTCTTTACCTTCTTAATTATTTCCTGTCCAGCTGAAATAAAAAAACTGCAAACAAAAATATGTAGTAATAAAAATTTTCTCATAATAATTTAGTTTAAAATAGAACGAGAGATAACTATACGCTGAATTTCAGAAGTACCCTCATATATCTGCGTAATTTTTGCATCTCTCATTAAGCGTTCTACATGATATTCTTTAACAAAACCATAACCTCCATGGATTTGTACAGCCTCAATAGTAGTTTTCATTGCTGTTTCAGACGCAAAAACTTTTGCTATTGCTCCAGCTCTATCATAATTCTTGTTGTTATCTTTTAGCCATGCAGCTTTTAAACATAAAAGACGTGCAGCACTAATCTCAGTCTCCATGTCAGCTAATTTAAATGCAATAGCCTGATGCTTTGATATCTCTTTTCCAAAAGTTTTTCTCTCTTTCGAATACTGTAATGCTAATTCATAAGAACCAGAGGCAATACCTAATGCTTGTGAAGCAATTCCTATTCTGCCTCCAGCAAGTGTTTTCATTGCAAATAAGAATCCAAAACCATCATCTCCAATTCTGTTTTCTTTTGGAACTTTTACATCACTAAACATTAAAGAATGTGTGTCTGAACCTCTTATTCCAAGTTTATTCTCTTTAGGACCAATCTCAAAACCCTGTATCCCTTTTTCAACAATAAATGCATTAATTCCTTTATGTCCTTTATCAATATCAGTTTGTGCAATAACTAAGTATACAGATGCTGTATTACCATTGGTAATCCAATTTTTTGTACCATTCAGTAAATAACAGTCGTCTTGCTCTATAGCTGTTGTTTTTTGAGAAGTGGCATCACTCCCTGCCTCCGGCTCTGAAAGGCAAAAAGCCCCTATTATTTCTCCAGAAGCTAATGGTTTTAAATATTTTTCTTTTTGTTCTTCAGTTCCAAAAGTTTCAATTCCCCAACATACTAAAGAATTATTTACTGACATCACAACTGAAGTTGATGAATCAATTTTTGATATCTCTTCCATAGCTAAAACATAAGATATACTATCCATTCCTGCTCCTCCATATTTGGGATCTACCATCATCCCTAAAAAGCCTAACCCTCCTAGCTTTTTAATTTGTTCTGTTGGAAACGTCTGTGTCTCATCTCTTTCAATAACTCCAGGGAGCAATTCTGTTTTTGCAAAATCTCTTGCAGCATCTCTTATCATTCTATGCTCATCTGTTAACTCAAAATTCATCTCTTGTATTTGAAGATTCATGCAAAAGTACACTTTTTTAACCTATTTTTGAAGAGTATGAATTTCAAGCAAAAATACCATGTCATCGGAGTTATGTCAGGGACATCATTAGATGGATTGGATATCGTAAAGTGTGTGTTTGAAAAAAAATCTAAATGGCAATTCTATGTTGAAAAAGCATATACTGTTAAATACAGTAAAAGATGGAAAAAAACACTAAAATACTTGCATCTCAAAAAAAATACTGAAATACAAAAAACACATTTTAGTTACGGAAAATTTATTGCTGAAGAAATTACAAAATTTATAAAAAAATATAATCTACATGCTGAAATTATATCCTCACATGGACATACAATTTTTCATAACCCTAAGAAAAAACTGACGTTACAAATCGGATGTGGAAGAACAATTGCACAGCTTACAAAAAAAACAACAATAACAGATTTTAGAAGCTTAGATGTTGAATTAGGAGGGCAAGGGGCCCCTCTAGTTCCAATCGGAGATTTACTCTTGTTTGGAAAGTATAAGTACTGTTTAAATATAGGGGGGTTTGCTAATGTATCTGTAAAAACAGAAGATAACATTACTGCATATGATATTTGTCCAGTAAATTTTATATTAAATCATTTTAGTAATAAAATAGGTAAAGATTTTGATTTTAATGGAGATATTGCTAAAGAAGGGAAGCTAAATTCAGATTTACTTAGGAATTTAAATTCCTTGTCTTTTTATAAAAAATTCACTCCAAAATCTCTTTCAAGAGAATGGGTCGAAAGAAAAATATTCCCATTAATAAATAGTAATATCTCAGTACCAGATTATTTACATACTTTTTGCGAGCATATAGGCTTCCAAATTGGATCCTATTTAAAAAACAAAGAAACTTTAATTACAGGGGGTGGGGCTTTTAATAGTTTTTTAATTCAAAAAATCCTAACTTATAGTAATTCTAAATTAATCATACCAGATAAAACAACTGTTGATTTTAAGGAAGCAATAATATTTGGGTTATTAGGAATATTAAGACTAAGAAATGAGATTAACTCTTTATCTACAGTTACAGGAGCATCAAGAGATTCTTCCGGTGGTAAAATTTTTAATTATTGAAAATATATTTTAGATAATTACATGATTTTAATTCTATACTTTTGCAAGACAAATATCAGTTTATGCAGGATTTAATAAAGAAATTTGAAAGTGAGCCTCCTGAATTAATTTTTAAATGGGAAGATACTAAAACAACTGCTAAAGGATGGATAGTAATTAATTCTTTAAGAGGTGGAGCAGCAGCAGGAGGGACAAGAATGCGAATTGGAGTAACAGAAGAAGAAGTTTTAGCTCTAGCTAAAACGATGGAAATAAAATTTACTGTTTCCGGCCCACCAATAGGAGGTGGAAAATCAGGAATTGACTTTGACCCAAAGAATCCAGAGAAACACGGTGTTTTGAAAAGATGGTTTGAATTTGCAAAACCAATATTAAAAAAATATTATGGCACTGGAGGAGATATGAATGTAGATGAAATAGATGAAGTGATCCCAATATGTGAAGAATTAGGAATTCTATTTCCTCTTGAAGGAGTAGTAAATGGACATTTTAATAAATCTAAGAAAACTAAGCTAGAACTCATACGTCAATTAACAAAAGGAGTCCCTCTAATTGTAACGGATCCAATTCTAACTCCGGATCCTAACAGAAAATATACAGTAGGAGATCTAATTACAGGATTTGGAGTTGCTCAATCTATAATTCATTATTATAAGATATATGGGGGGAAATTAGAAAATAAAAGAACCATTATTCAGGGCTGGGGAAATGTAGCGGGTGCTGCTGCTTATTACTTAGCTCAAGAAGGCGCTATTATTGTTGGTATCATTGACAAAAATGGCGGTGTTATAAATAAAGAAGGATATAGCTTTAACGACATAAAAAACTTAATTGAAAGACGTTCATCTAACTTCTTAGAATCTGAAGATATAATACCCTTCAAAGAAATAAATCAGAAGATTTGGTCTATAAATGCAGAAATTTTTATTCCAGCTGCTGCATCAAGACTTGTTACAAAAAAACAAATAGAATCACTGATTGCAAACAAACTAGAAGTAATATCTTCAGGAGCAAACGTTCCATTTGCTGACAAAGAAATCTTTTTTGGGCCAATTGCAAAATATGCTGATGAGCATATCAGTGTAATTCCTGACTTCATCTCAAATTGTGGAATGGCAAGAGCATTTTCATATTTTATGCAAGAAAACATTGAAATGAGAGATATTGTTATATTTGAAGCTGTAACAAATACTATTAAAAAAGCTCTTGAGAATACATATAAACACAACTGCTATAAAAAAAATATTACAAAAACAGCAATTTCTATTGCATTAAAACAACTGACATGATATGGAATTAAATACTTTTTTTCAAAACTCTTTCTTAGGCAATACAATGTTAGATTACACATGGTTCTTTGGGGCAATTATATTAGGATTAATATTTAAGAAACTTATTTCAAAATATTTAAGTCATCTTATTTTTAAATTAATAAGTAAAAAAAGAGATGCGTCTCAAAAAACAAAATTTGACGAACTATTAGTAAGGCCTATTGGATTTTTGATTATGCTATCTATTATTTTTATAGGGAGCTCTCATATTGATATCCCAATAAATTGGGATTTATCAAATGGAGAAAAGTTTGGAATTAAAATGATTCTTCAAAAAGGTTTTTCTCTAATTTATGTCATATCTATATTTTGGATAATATTACGAGTAATCGAATATATTGGAATTATATTAATGAAGAAAGCCGATGCAACAGATAATAAAATGGACGATCAACTTATTCCATTTGCTATTGAAATTGCTAAAATTATTGCCATTGTATTTGGTTTGTTTATTATATTAGGAAATATTTTTAATGTTAATATTACTGCTTTAGCAACAGGGCTTGGTATTGGAGGAATTGCTATAGCAATGGCTTCAAAAGAAAGTTTGGAGAACCTTCTTGGCTCCTTTACTATTTTCTTTGACAGACCATTTACAGTAGGAGATATGGTTACTGTGGGTTCTGTAACTGGAATAGTTGAAAAAGTAGGTTTCAGAAGTACACGAATTAGAACTTTTGACAAAAGCGTTGTTACTGTCCCTAACAAAAAAATGATTGATGCAGAATTAGATAATCTAGGGGTGCGACCTGTTAGAAGAGTCAAATTCTCTGTAGGTCTTACGTATGAAACTTCAGCAGATCAAATCAAAAAGATAGTAATTGAGATCCAAAATATGATTGACAATCACCCAAAAACAACCAATATAGATGGAGAAAAATCTAAAGGTCAAGAAGCAAGAGTTCGTTTTGAAGAATTTGGTAGTAGCTCTTTAAACATCCTTGTTTTATATTATGTGAATAGTCCAAGATGGGATGACTTAATTGATGTAAGGCAAGATATTAATTATAAAATTATGGGTATTGTAAAAAAACATAATTCAGACTTTGCATTCCCATCTACAACAGTATATTTACAAAAAAATAATTAAACTTTTAATTCTATGATTTTTACAATTATGCTTGTAGTTTTTATTTTAGGCTACTTAGCAATTGCATTAGAACATCCTATAAAGATTGATAAAGCTGCCTCCGCTTTAATCATTGGAGCTCTGGGGTGGGCTTTATTTTCATTTTCTGGAGTAGACATACATCATGTTTCAGAAGAACTGCATCATCACTTAATAGATATATCAGAAATTTTATTCTTCCTATTAGGAGCAATGACAATTGTAGAGCTAATTGATGCGCATGAAGGATTTAGTATTATAACAAATCGCATTACTACCAAAAATAAAGTGACATTAATGTGGATATTAAGTTGTATTACATTCTTCTTTTCTGCTACTTTAGATAATTTAACTACATCTATTGTAATGGCGGCATTACTACCTAAACTTATAAAAGATAAAGAAACTCTTTGGCTATTTGCAGGTGTTGTAATTCTTACTGCAAATGCAGGAGGAGCATGGTCTCCAATTGGAGATGTAACAACAATTATGTTATGGATTGGAGGGCAGGTTACTGCAGGAAGCATTATAACGAGTATATTTATACCTAGTGTAGTATGTGCAGTTGCTCCGTTAATTTATCTTTCTTTTAGACTCAAAGGTGAAATTGAAGATCCAGTATTCACAAAAGCTAAAGAGCATACTATAAATCCAACTACATCATTAGAAAGAAATTTAATCTTTTGTATGGGTGTTTGCGGATTATTGTTTGTCCCTATATTTAAAATTGTAACACACTTACCTCCATATATAGGGATGTTATTATCCCTAGGTATCTTATGGGTAACTACTGAAATATTACATAGAAGTAAAAATCATGAACAAAAATCTCAACTAACAGTAATTAGTGTTTTGAAAAAGATAGACACTCCTACTATTTTCTTCTTTTTAGGTATTCTTTTGGCGGTTGCTAGTTTACAGTCTGCAGGACATTTAGGAATATTAGCAAATATGTTAGATAAAAGTTTTGATGGAGATATCTATGCTATTAATATTATTATTGGTCTACTTTCTTCTATAGTCGACAATGTACCTTTGGTTGCTGGAGCTATGGGAATGTATGAAATACAAGAATTAGGAGATTTTGCAGTAGATGGGAAATTTTGGCAATTTCTAGCTTATTGTGCTGGTACTGGAGGTAGTGTTTTAATTATTGGATCTGCTGCAGGAGTTGCTGTAATGGGAATATTAAAAGTTGACTTTATTTGGTACGTAAAAAGAATCTCTTTATTAGCATTATTTGGCTATGCTGCAGGCGCTATAACTTATATTTTAATGCAATAAAAAAGTAAATTATCGTTCTAATAAAAAATGATTATATAATGACAAACCTTACCTTACTCTTACAAAATATACAAATAACTGATAGTATAAATAATATAGTACAGCAAGAGACTTTATCTGTTATGGATTTAATTACTAGTGTCGGTACTGGAGGGGCAATTATTATGATAACATTAGGAGTTCTCTCTATTTATGCAGTTTATATATTATTCGAGCGTTATTCTACAATCAAAAATGCAAGTAAAGAAGATGAAAATTTCTTTAATAGGATTAAAGAATTTGTAGAAAAAAAAGAAATTGGTTCTGCAAAATCTCTTTGTCAAGAAACAGATAATCCAATCTCACGTATGATTGAAAAAGGAGTAGATAGAATTGAGCAGCCTATGACAGATATTTCTGCAGCAATTGAAAATCAAGGAAAATTAGAGATCTATAAGATGGAAAATAATTTAGCCAATTTAGCAACAATTTCAGGTGCAGCACCAATGATTGGATTCTTAGGTACAGTAATAGGTATGATTGTCGCTTTTCATGAAATGGCAAGTTCAGGGGGGAATATAAATGTTGAAATGCTATCAAAAGGAATTTATACAGCTATGGTAACTACTGTTGCTGGATTAGTAGTAGGTATTATTGCTTATATAGCATACAACTACTTGGTTGCAAAAGTAGAAAAAGTAATATTTAAGATGGAGGCTCGAACAACTGAATTTCTAGACTATTTGCATCATATAGAATAAATGGCATTAAGAAGTAGAAATAAAGTAAGTGCAAATTTTAACATGTCGTCTATGACAGATATTGTTTTCTTGCTACTCATTTTCTTCATGTTAACATCAACATTAGTAAGTCCAAATGCCTTAAAACTACTTCTCCCAAGTAGTAAAGCTAAAACATTAGAGAAGCAAACTATATCTGTGTCAATTACAAAAAATATTGATTTTTATGTGGACGAAGAAAAAATATTAGAAACTAGTTTAGAAAATGAATTGAAACGCTTATTAAGTAATCAAATAGAGCCTGGTATTATTTTACATGCTGATCAATCTGTAGATATTCAACATGTAGTTAAAGTAATGGATATTGCATATAGAAATAAATATAAAATTGTCTTAGCAACTTCTCCTAATTAAATAATATGAATACAGAAGGAAAAAATAAACTCAATGGAATCTTGAGTACTATAATCTTTCATAGCTTACTTATTATTGCTTTTTTATTTATGGGTTTAACATACTACATCCCTCCTCCTCCAGAAGAAGGTATAAGTATTAATTTTGGATATGCAGATGAAGGAGAAACAAATATAGAACCAGAAGACAATTCAGAAGAAGCTAAATTAATCGAAGAGAAAATTATAGAAGAAGTGCAAAATGAAACTGAAATTATTACCCAAAAAATTGAAGAAGCTCCTGTATTAGAAGAAGAACCTGATAAGGAACAAGAAACTAATAATGAATTGGATAATGAGAGTGAGAAAATAATAGAAGAAAAACAAGAAATAAATAAAAAAGCATTATATACAAGCAGGAAGCCTAACAAGCAAAAGTCACAAGGCGAAAAACAAAATCTTGGTAATCAAGGAAATATAGAAGGGATTCCAAATGTTGATAATTACAATGGTGGAGGAATTGGGGATAATGGAATTGCATATGAATTAGGAGGTAGAGATGCAACCATTCAACCAAAACCAATTTACGAAATACAAGAACAAGGGAAGGTCGTAGTTTCCATTACAGTAGATAGATTAGGGAATGTAATACACGCATTAGCTGGAATAAAAGGTTCTACAACATTCAATAAATATTTATTAAAGAAAGCAAAAGAAGCCGCATTAAAAACTAAATTTAAACCTAAATCTGATGCACCTGAGAATCAGCAGGGAAAAATTATCTACCATTTCCGTTTAAATTAATGACATATAAACAAGCTTTAGATTATCTGTTTAATCAACTCCCAATATATCAACGAAAAGGACCTGTTGCATATAAAAAAGATATAGGAAATATTAAGAAATTATGTGATTACATAAACAATCCACATAATCAATTTAAAAGCATTCATATTGCTGGGACAAACGGTAAAGGTTCTGTTGCTCATATAATAGCGTCAGTCTTGCAAGAATCAGGATATAAAACTGGTTTATACACCTCTCCTCATCTGAAAGATTTTAGAGAACGTATTAAGATAAATGGGAAATTAATAGGAAAATCCAGTGTGGTTAATTTCATAAGAAGGAATAAACTCTTTTTTAAAAATATAGACTTATCTTTTTTTGAAATGACAGTAGCAATGGCTTTTGATTATTTTGCTGAAGAAAAAGTAGATGTTGCAATAATTGAAACGGGTTTAGGGGGGAGATTAGATAGTACAAATATTCTTTGCCCAGAAATCTCAATTATTACAAATATAAGTTATGATCATGAATATCTTTTAGGTAATACTATAGAAAAGATTACTAATGAAAAAGCGGGAATTATAAAGTCTAATACTCCAGTTATAATAGGAGAAACAAATGACAAGTCTAAACAAATATTCATAAATAAAGCAAATAACGTTAATGCTCCAATATATTTTTCTGAATCTGAAATAAGCAATAATTATTCTACAGATTTAGAAGGATTCTACCAAAAAGAAAACTTAGCTACTTCTGTAACTGCTATAAAAACACTAATTTATTTAGGGTGGAAAATAAAAAAAATAAAATCTGGGTTAAAAAATGTTGTCTCAAATACAGGCCTGTTGGGCAGATGGCAAATTCTTCAAAAGAAACCAAAAATTATTTGTGATGTAGCTCACAATGAAAGTGGAATTAAGGAAATTATAAGACAACTTAATTCACTAAAGTTTAATCAACTGCATATAATATTTGGAACAGTCAACGATAAAAAAATTGATACTATTCTTAATCTACTTCCTAAAAATGCTTTATACTACTTTTGTAAAGCAAATATTCCAAGAAGTATGGATCCTAAAGAGCTTAAAGTAAAAGCACAGAAATTTAAACTTAAAGGAAGAGTTTTTCTAACTGTTCACGAAGCATTATCTAATGCAAAAAAAGATGCAAAAAAAGAAGACTTAATTTTTGTTGGAGGAAGTACATTTGTAGTAGCTGAAGTTATATAATTTTTTGAATATGTTATTGTAACAAAATAGAAATGCTATATATTTGCTCGAAATCTTAGGGCGATTAACTCAGTTGGTTCAGAGTGCCTCCCTTACAAGGAGGAAGTCGGGGGTTCGAGTCCCTCATTGCCCACAAAAAATAAACACCTATGTCAGAAGAAATTAAAAACAAAGAACAACAAAATCCTGCACAAACAATTATTGTTAATCAAAAAGAAACACCTTCTAATGGTATTGGAATTGCTGGATTTGTTCTTTCTTTAATTGCATTATTCTTAGGCTGGATTCCTCTTGTTGGTTGGACTATATGGTTTTTAGGCCTTGTACTATCTTTTATAGGGGTGTTTAAAGCTCCTAGAGGAATGGCAATTGCGGGATTAGTTATTTCTTTAATAGGGCTACTACTACTATTAATTGTTTTTGCAGGTATTGGAGCAGCTATAGCTCTTTAGTTTTTCAATAAGTGTCTTTTACTAAATCCAATCTAATTCTTTAACTGTCATTTCAGTATCAACATCACCAGTATGTAGGGTTGTCTTTGGTTCAAATAGAAGATTAAATACGATTTCTCCATTAGTGTGAGGCCTATGCTCTACCCCTTTTGGAATAATTAAAATCTCACCTTCCTTTACTTTAACTTTTTGTCCATCTCTAAAATCAATTAAAAGTGTTCCTTTAAAAACCATAAACAGTTCATCTTCATTTTCATGACTATGCCATACAAAATCATCTTTAAGCTTACAAATTTTTACATACTGATTATTAAGCTCTCCTATAATTTTAGGAGTCCATTCTTCATTAAATAATAAAAACTTATTCATTATATTAATTGGTTCAATTTTCTTCATGACGCAAACTTACTCAATAGTTTTCTAAAAAATTCAGAACTCAGGACCGAGAAGCAGACGCAGAATAATCCCCCTCAAATGAGTGTGTTTTATTATTTTAGCATCTATGAAAAAAATATATTTTGGAGGCGGGTGTTTTTGGTGTACAGAAGCAATATTTGAAGATGTTATTGGGGTAACCCAAGTAATAAGTGGTTATTCTGGAGGAAAAATAAAAAACCCTTCATATGAACAAGTTTCTAATAGCTTAACTCAACATGCTGAAGTATGTGAAATTATTTATAACTCTAAGAAGATTAATTTAAAAGATTTACTTAAAATATTTTTTCTATCTCATGATCCGACCAGCTTAAATAGACAAGGTAATGACGTAGGAATGCATTATCGATCTATAATTCTCTATATGTCAAATACAGATAGTATGATAATAAAATCATATATAGAAAAGATGAATCATGAAATGTTTGATGGGGAAATTGTAACTGAAGTTAAGAAGTTTGAAGAATTTTATCCTGCTGAGGAATATCATCAGAATTATTATAATAAGAATCAGTATGCGCCTTACTGTAACCTAGTAATCTCACCAAAAATAAAAAAAACCAGAAAAGATTTAGAAAAGTATTATAAATAATAAAAAATCTGAGAATTCTAAAAAAATATTTTATACAGAATTGTTTTGTATCTCTTTATTTTTTTTATTTGCAAAATAAAATAATAGTATGTTTTCTTTTTACAATTTAATCATAATTATAGGAGCTCTTGGGTTTTTCATCTTTGGTATGAAGGTTATGAGTGATGGGATACAAAAAGTAGCTGGAAGTAAAATGAGACAGATTTTAAGTAGTATGACCTCAAATAGATTTTTAGGGGTGATTACTGGCTTTCTCATTACAGCTCTATTACAATCTTCTTCTGCTACAACGGTAATGATTGTAAGCTTTGTAAATGCAGGGCTACTATCTTTAATAGAATCTATAGGAGTAATTATGGGAGCAAATATTGGGACTACTATTACTGCATGGTTAATTTCTATTCTAGGATTTAAAGTTAAGATATCGGCTATTGCCTTACCAATAATTGCTATAGGATTCCCAATGATGTTTGCTTCAAAAGCTCATATTAGATCTTGGGCAGAAGTATTTATTGGTTTTGCATTACTATTTATGGGTCTTGATGAGTTAAAAAATTCAGTTCCTAATCTAAAAGAGAATACTGAATTTTTGAGCTTCTTGACAAACTATGCTAATATGGGAGTACTCTCAACAATTATTTTCATTGGAGTAGGGACTATCTTAACTTTAATAGTTCAATCTTCGAGTGCTGCAATGGCATTAACTCTTGTAATGTGTTATGAGGGATATATCCCTTTTGAATTAGCTGCTGCAATGGTTCTTGGAGAAAATATCGGAACTACTATTACGGCTAATTTAGCGGCAATGGTTGGAAATGTACATGCTAAACGATCTGCAAGAGCGCATTTTATATTTAATATTTTTGGTGTAATATGGATGATATTAGCTCTCCCTTTATTTATTAGTACTATTGACAACTATATGAATACTAACATGGGATTATCTCCTGTAAATAGTATTGGTGTTTCTGTAGCTATACCAATAGGACTCTCTATATTTCATACTTCGTTTAATATTCTTAATGTTTTATTTTTAGTAGGATTTGTACCATTAATAAGTAGAATAGTTGTCAAATTACAGCCATCTAAAGGCGATATAGATGAAGAATTTAAATTAGAACATATAGGTACTGGATTAATGAGTACAACAGAGCTTTCAATTATGGAAGCTACTAAGGAAGTAGCTAAATTTGGAAAAATTACAGCAAAGCTTTTTAGTTTTATTCCAGACCTTGCAGAGGAAACTAATGAGAAGGGATTTCGAGAAAAGATGGCTCGCATAAAAAAATACGAAGACACAACAGATAGAATAGAAATAGAAATAGCTAACTATCTTGCTAAAGTATCTCAAGGTGAGTTAAGTGATGCCGCCTCTAAGAAAATTAGAAGCATGATCTCAATAATAAACGATATGGAACGTATTGGTGATATTTGCTATCAAATGTCTATCGAGATTGATAGAAAAAGAGAGAGAAAAGTGACTTTTAATACAGAACTAAACAAAAATCTTGAAAAAATATTAACTGCAGTAAGAAATTCGTTTGATGTTATGTGTAAAAACTTAAATACACATTATACTCAAGTTAGTATTCATGATGCCGATGAGAAAGAAATCTTTATCAATAAAACAAGAAATACATTACGAAAAGATTATTTGCAAAGAATAGAAAGAAATGAACTTAAGATAGAGCCCGGGGTAATATATATTAATTTAGTTCATTCATTAGAAAAGATTGGTGACCATGTATTTAATGTTACAGAAGCAATTACAACAGAAAAATAAATCAGAAATGAAAAAGAAGTTTTGTGCTTTCCTTCCTTTGATATTACTTTTTATTACAACTTTATCTATAGCCCAGTCTTTAGATAAAGAGATGAGATTTGGAGGTAGAATTATGTATGATATGGCAACATGGGAAACTACAGATTCTGATACCACTATTAAAAATACTGGTGTTGAATTTAGAAGGGTTCGCTTCTATAGTTCAGGGGAATTGTATGGAAACACAAAATATAAATTACAACTTGATTACTCAGAAGGTAAGATTTCTTTTAAAGATGTTTGGATAGAATTAAGCGGCTTGCCAGGAAACGGAGGATTACGTATTGGAAATTTTAAAGAACCTCTTAGATTAGAAGCATTGACCTCAAGCAAGTATATGACTTTTATGGAAAGAGCTCTCCCTATTGCCTTCTCACCAGAAAGGAATACAGGGGTTTTATATCATCTTAATTTCAATACAATTGGGATACAAGCAGGATTCTTTAGAGAAGGTGATAGCTATGGTGATGATAAAGAAGCAACAAATAATACAAATGTGACAGCTAGAATTACATATACAAAAACTAATGATAATGGGTTATTACATTTTGGAGGAGCAATGAGTAGCAGAAAGAATAATGAAAAAACATATGGGTTCTCTGTAAGACCAGAGAATCATTTAGGAACTAAATTATTAACACCTGCTTTTGAAAATGTAGAAGAAACTAAAATTATTGGTGCTGAATTTGCATATGTAGGTGGCCCTTTTTCTGTACAAGGAGAATATGTAATGACTAATGTAAATGCGGATAGCTCTATGGGTTTAAGTGGATACTATGGCCAAATCAGTTATTTCATTACTGGAGAATCTAGAAAATTCAAAAACTCATATTCTGGATTCAACCGAGTAAAACCTAAAAACAATTTTGGGAAAAGTGGAAAAGGAGCATTAGAATTAGCTGCAAGAATGTCAAAAATGGATCTTTCAAAAGTTAGTATGGGGGCCTTAAATGATATTACAGTAGGATTAAACTGGTACTTAAATCCCAATACGCGAGTAATGATTAATTACGTTATGGCTGAACTAATTGAAGGAGATGGAAGTAGTGATAATGCTACCACTGAAAATACTATACAATGTAGAGTGCAAATCGATTTCTAACATAGATAAAAGAATTTTTTAATACTAGAAAAAGCCTCAATATTGAGGCTTTCTTATTTTAGCAATATGAAGACAAAAATTAGAAAGGGTGAAAAAAAAGATTTAGCCTCCGTCTTGAAATTAATTCAAGAATTAGCTGACTATGAAAAAGCGCTTGAAGAAGTTTCTATCACATTAACAGAATTAGAACATGACGGTTTTGGGGATCAACCATATTATTCGTTTCTAGTTGCTGAAAATGGCAATGAGATTGTTGGGCTCTCCTTTTATTTTATTCGCTATTCCACATGGAAAGGTAAATTTTTATTTCTTGAAGATTTTATAATTAAAAAACAGTATAGGAATCAAGGTATAGGAAGCTTATTATTTGAAGCGACAATTAAAGTATGTAAACAATTAGATTGTAATGGTATGATGTGGCAAGTATTAGACTGGAATACCTCAGCAATCAATTTTTACAAAAAATATAATGCAGAGATTAGTGACAAATGGTTAAATGGGAAGCTGACAAAAGAACAACTAAAAGAGATCTATTAGTTTTTTATATCTTTGCATGGTATGTTATGAATAAAATATTGAAAAATATCACAACGCTATTAATGGCATGTTTTGTACTATTTGTTAGTATAGGTTTAAATGTATCTAAACTAAAATGTGGAACAAATAGCAGTCTTTATATCGGATTAGAATCCCCTAGTTGTACAATAGATAAAGAAATCTGTTCTATAGATAATCTAATTACGTCTTCTTGTTGTAGTAGTATACAAGAAACAAACTGTTGTCATGATGAAAAAATCGCAACTTGTAAAACAGAAAGTGTTTTAATTCAATATAATTTTCAGACTACAATTACAGAAGTAAAAGTTCTAATTCAGAATACAACATTATTTGTGCAAAATATTATTTGGGGATTTGATAAAATAGCCATATCCGATCACTTAATATATTCTTGTAAGAAACAACCTCCTCCATTATTAAAATTGGATTTATATATAAAGATCCAATCCTTCTTAATTTAATAGATTAATACATAAAATATGTAAAGTGATTTAATCGCAATACATAAGTATTAATTCAAATTAAAAATCATGAAAAATATAATTGTAATTACATTATTATCTTGTAGTATCTTAAATGCTACAGCTCAAAATATAGAAGGGAAAGTTCTAGAGATCTTGGAGAATGGAAATACATCTCCAATATTGGGAGCTAACGTATATTGGGAAGGAACATTAGTTGGTACAACTACAAATGTGAATGGTGAGTATTCTATTAAAGAACCTCCTTCTCTTCCAGCAACATTAAATGTAAGTTACGTTGGTCACACTCTAGAATCCAAAGAAGTGGTTAATAACGAATACATCTTTTATTTGACTCAATCCATAGATTTAGATGAAGTAGAAATAGCTGGAGAAATAAATACAACCAAAATATCTACAATAGAACCTCTAAATATCCAAACAATTTCAGCTGGAGAAATTCAAAAAGCAGCCTGCTGTAACCTTTCAGAATGTTTTGAAACAAATAACACAGTTGATATTAGTTATTCAGATGGTGTTTCTGGAATTAAAAAAATTCAGATGCTTGGCCTAGATGGAAAATATATACAGATAACTAATGAACTGATTCCTTTAATAAGAGGTATGCAAAGATCTTATGGATTAAGTTATATTCCTGGAAGCTGGATAGAGTCGATTCAGATAATCCAAGGAGCTGGTTCTGTAGTCAATGGGTTTGAATCTTTTACGGGCCAAATTAATCTAGAGTATTTTAAACCTGAAGCCGGTTCGGGAGATAAATTAAATTGGAATTTATATACTAATTCTGAAGGGAAACTAGAAAATAATTTAATGCTAACTAAGAAAAATGGAAATTGGAAAAGCAACTTGTTTACTCATGTCTCATATTTTGATAGAGAAATAGATCATCATGGATCTCACCATGATCATTCAGATCATTCAGATCGCCCAGGAGATAAATTCCTTGATATGCCAAAAATCAAACAATTTAGTTTGTTAAACAGATGGAAATACTATGGTTCTGAAAAATATAGGCTTCAAACCAATCTTAGGGGGATAATAGAAGAAAGGGTGGCTGGACAAATTACAACTGATCAAAATATAGCAAATCCTTATCTTATTAATGTTGATAACCAAATTATTCAAGTATATACTAAGCTAGGTAAAATTAAAAGTGATAAAAAAAGTATTGGATCTCAAACAAGCTTTACGTTACATAATCAAAAAGCCAAATTTGGAAATAATATATATACTGGCATACAAGAAAGTTTCTCAATTAATATTGTTGAACAAAACCAACTAAATGATAAGCATCTTGTAAAATATGGTGGAAGTTATTTTGCTGATAGATTTACAGAAAGTTTTGAAGGGAATACTAATCAGCCTTTTCTTTTAAAGAAAAGAGTAGATCTAGTTACAGGTTTATTTTCAGAGCATCAATATCAAAATGAAAAAATTAATATTATAACAGGATTTAGAGCTGACTATTATAATATTGAAGATAAAATATATTATTCTCCAAGATTGAATATTAAATATAACCCTGGAGACAGAACCGCTATTCGTTTCTCTATGGGGGAAGCATTTAGAGTTAGTAATTTCATTACAGAAAATATGAACTATTTAGCATCCTCAAGAGAAATAATTTTTACAGAAAACTTAAAAGCAGAAACTGCATTAAATTATGGATTAAATATTGCGCATTGCTTCTACTTCTTAAATAAAGAAGGAACTGTTAATTTTGATATTTACAATACTGTTTTTGATAATCAAATTGTAGTAAATATTGAAAATAAAGATGTGATTTCATTTAAGAATTTAGATGGAAATTCGTATGCGACTAGCATTCAGCTTGGATTAGACTATAAGATTATTGACCAACTTCAAATACGTTTAGGATATAAGATAAATAATACAGTATCTACATTTAATGGCATAGAAAAAGAATTGCCTTTACAGCCAAAGACAAGAGGATTACTTAATTTTGCCTATAGTACTAACTCTGATAAATGGCATTTTGATATCACGGGAAATTATATTGGGGAAAGCCGTATTCCAGAGAATATAGTTAGTGATGATGTATATTCCGCTTCATTCGTATTGTTTAATACACAAGTGACACGTAAATGGACTGATTTTGATGTATATATAGGGGGTGAAAATCTTAGTAATTATACACAGCCAGACCCTATTATTGATGCTGGAAATCCTTTTGGGACAAACTTTGACGCATCCCTAATATGGGGGCCAGTTATGGGAAGGAATATTTATGCCGGTTTAAGATATAAAATAGAATAGAAATAATAAAAGCCACTCCTTAAAGTGGCTTTTTATTTAAAAAATTATATTCTAAAACTTAGAATAATGTAGTAGCCCCTCCTGTTAGAACATAATTGAACGTGAAGAAACCTCCATACGGACTAGTCATAGGCGTATCATAAAAATTTAAAATCTCCATCTTCGCATATTTGTTATCATGTGTTCTGAAAACTAAAATTTTACCAGCAATAGGTGAAATAATATGCGTAATCTGATTATAAGTACACCAGCCTGTTCCTGTAAATCCAAAATCATCTGGTATAGCAGGAGATGTACTGTCATCTTGTAACAGAGAAGCCACATCTACTTCTGTAATGCTTTCCATAGTGCCATCAGCAATATATACAGCTGCGTTAGCTGTTCTGTTTGGCTGATCTATATTAGAAGACTCTCCTCCATTTATAATAATAGTTGTACCACGAAATGCCACATCCCAATTATCTCCATTAACAACGCTTTCTGAAGAAAAATTAAATTTTACAAAATTTCCTGATAATGTTCCATTATTAGGATCAACAGTATAATTACTTGCATCAAGTTCTGTGAATGTACCTATTGTTAATACGCAACTGTTATTCCAATATGGATTAGAAGGAGAATCTGGCATAATTAACATTTCTGTTGGATCTAATTGTACATTATTGGTGTCATCTAACATTTCGAAAGCATGCGAAACATAATCATATATATATGCCTGTTGACATACCCCACAAGAATCTAGCATTGCCGGGCCATTTGCTATCTGATTGCAATCAAGATTTGAAGGTACTGGAGTATCATCCTTCTTACAAGAATTTAAACCTGCTATTAATGTCATGATGATAAGAATATTAAATATTTGTTTCATTTTTTTGTTTAGATTAATTTTAAATAAAGACTAATTTATTGGCGGCGAATCTAAAAAAAAAATCAGATAAAAAATACTATTTAATGTTAAATTTTAAAATTAAATAATACCTTCTCCCAGGAGTATTACTAATATATTGAGGATACGTAAAATTAAAAAGATTATCAATACCTAATTGAGCACTCTGATGCTTAGTAATTTTGGTGATGTAACTAATATCACAAAGAGTATAATCTTTAATAAAATTATCATATTTATCAAAAACTTCATTGCCATTTGAATCACTTAAGCCATACTTACTTCTATATCTAAAGCTTATATTATATGTAGAGTTTTTATTAATATGAGAAATTTGCAAATTGCCCATATGCTTTGATCTATTAAATAAACCTATGTAATCACTCTTCTCTAATTGAAAACTAATGCCATTTTCATCTTTAGCGTAGATCTCTCCATTTGAAAAAGATTCTTTCACTTCGCTATCAAAAGCATACAATAATTGATAACCTGTTTTAATTTCCCATTTATTACTATTCCATTTTGTATTAAATTCTAAACCTCTTGTCTCTACTTGATTTACATTAAAATAACTAAATACAGGTAATGCGTTAATATTTGCAATTAGCTGTGTTTCTATAAGATTATAAATCTTATTCTTAAAGAAATTAATATCAAAATTTAATTTTGCACTGAGATTATATCTTAATCCTAGATTAATATTAGTAGATTTTTCTGCACTAAGAGGAGTATTTAATGATTCTAATGGAATAAACGTATTTACTATAAGGCCTTCTTCTTGCATATTTGTTAGCTCTTCAAGAACGACATCTCTTCCAAGTACTGTGTATCCAAATGTTGAACTTGTAAAATCAAAATATCGCTGTCTAAAATCTGGAGTTTTAAATCCTGATCCTACAGAGCCATTAACAAGCAACGCTTTGGACAGATTTAATCCTATACCTAATTTATTTGAAAAATGAGAATCATAATTAGTATAATTATCGAATCGACTTCCAAGTATAAGATTGATAAATTTAAATACTCTGACATCTATCTGCCCGTATGTAAAATTTAATTTTTGTTCTTTGGTTTCTAAGAAATCTGTCCTAGCCAATTTTTCATTCTCAGAACCTACTCCGAACATAACATCTATATTCTTCCTGTTGTATCTAGTTATTAATTCTGGACAAACTAGACTGTTATCAAAGTATTTTTGATCATATAAATTATTTGAGAGATCTTCTAGAAATTCATCTGTTCTATAATATGCCCCATAAATATTAATCTCTTGAGATAAATTATTATTAATCATATATTTTAATGTATAGCCAGCATTCCATTCCTTAATTGTACTTTCTCCCTCTAATTTTTCATCATCTAAGGATAAAGATGTGTTGAGTTGATTTTGGTAGTAATATCTTAGTGTCCCTTCTAGAATAAGCTTCTTAGATAATGATAAACCAAGATTAGAATGTGAGGTGTAATTATAAAAAGGATTAACTGTTTTTAGCATATCTGTTTTTATCAAATCATATCCACTTGTTTCATAATAATCAAGTGAAGTTGAAAAACGAAAAGGATCTTTTTTAAATTGATAACTCAAATTCGGATTCACAGTATTATAAGACCCTAATTTTAATTTACCTGTAAAACGCTTACCGTCTTCAGAGAGTCTATTACTAATCACATTGATAACACCACCTATAGCACTAGATCCATACAAACTAGAAGAAGCCCCCTTTAATAGCTCAATACGTTTAACATCATTTACCGAAACTCTTTGTAAGTTTAATGTCCCGAAAGATCGTCCTATCAATGGATATCCGTCTATTAAAACAGTCGTATACGACGCGTCAACACCCTGAATTTGTACTCCTTCTGTACCTGTTCTTGTAGGTACTGTAATAATTCCTGTTTCATTTTTAATGACCTGATCTAATGTGCTAGAGCCTGTAGATGATATCTTTTTGCTATCAATAATACTAACAGGAAAAGGAACCTTTTGTATCTCTTTCTCTTTTTTAGTTGCTGTAATTGTCACTTCCTTGACTTCTAATTTAATAATGGAAGTATCTTCTATGTCTTGGGCATATATCCTAAAATAGGGAATAATAAAAAGAATGAATAGCAACTTTAAAAAACGCATACATTAGAAAAATGTTCACAAATATATTAATCCAAATACTAATCTAGCGGAATGTTTCTATTTAGTTTTAGAATACTGTTTTAAATCATCAACAATAGAATCAGTATACTTACATATTTAAAAATATGTTAACTAAAATCTTTTAAGCAGGTAATCAGTCGAGAAATATCATTTTTTCCATTATAGGCTTGAATAGATATCCGGAATAATGTTTTATTATTCCATTTAAAGAACGGGATTTGAATCTTATACTTGTGATAAAATCTTTGCTGATCTTCTAAAACATTCTTCAAGGGAAATAAAAAACTTGTCATCTGACCATTAAATTCTTCTTCAGATAATAACTGGACATCCAGCTCTCTACAAATTTCATTTCTTGCCCAAGAATTCAGATCCTTACAAGATTGAGTTACCTCATCCCACTTATAACTCTCTAAGAAATGAATAGTTTTAGGGATAGTTAAATATGCTGAAAGATCATTTGTTCCTTGCCACTGCAAATAATCAAGAAACTGAGAATGACTAGGATTCTCTGCTTCATAACCCCAACTAACAACAAGAGGTTCAATTATTTTTTGCATTTCTTTTCTAGCATATAAAAAAGAAACACCCTTTGGAGAACACATCCACTTATGACATGCCCCGCAATAAAAATCCGCATCTATATCTTTAACATTTAAAGAAATTTGTGCTGGAGCATGAGCTCCATCAATAATTGTAATAATATTATGTTCTTTAGCAATCTTACATATTTCCTCTACAGGAAAAATTAAGGCTGTAGGACTTGTAATATGACTTAAAAAAATCACTTTTGTTTTATTAGTAATTGCTGAAGTAAATTCTTTAATAAATCTTTCTTTTGAATTAAGAGGTAGAGAAATTTCTTGATTAATATAAGTAGCTCCTGTCTTCTTGCAAATAAAATGCCAGGCTCGATCCATAGCTCCATATTCATGATTTGTAGTTAAAATTTCATCATCTGAATTTAAATCTAAACTTTTCAAAACGGTATTCAAGGCTGTTGTAGGATTAGGGAAGAACACCACATCATCTTTGTCGCAACTTATAAAATTTGATAAGGCATATCTTGATTCTTCTAAATGAGTAAATACATCAAAAGCTAAATGTTTTACAGGTTCTCTTTCTAATTTTTTTTGCCAATTAACTAACTCCTCAAAAATTAGTTTAGGACATGCCCCAAAAGACCCATGATTTAAATATGTTACTTCTGGGTCTAACATAAATAAAGATTTCATCTTCTCAGAACCTAATTCCATACTCAAAAGATTACTTTCTTTTCAATTTTCCCATTACTATAAATATAAAATAGAATCTGATTTTTCTTCTTGGTAACTTCTCTCCCAAGCATATCTACAATCTTTATTAATTCTGCTTCTGAAGAATGCTCTTCATAAATAGAAGTTGCTGTATTAATAAGGCCATTAATATCATAACGAGAAAAAAACTTCCAAATCTCAATAGAGGCATTAATATCATAATTTGTTACCCCTGAAGAAAAAGCACTTCCAGGCCATGAATGCTCTCCATTAATTACTTTAAATAATTCAGTAGAGACACCATTATCTCCATTATTATACACTATATGCTCTACTGTACTAGAATCAGTTAAATTAATATCTGGTATTATTGTTGTGTCTGCAAAAACATTACAATTATTATAATTTTTCCAATAATCTAATCCTGGAGCCATAGAGCTAAAAGGAACAAGAAGATCATTTGTTCCATGGATCTCCATTACAGGAGTTGGATGTATAGGATTGCATGAAAGGTGTTGATATGAGGTCATGGCTCCAGTTACAGATGCTATAGCTGCAATTTTATCACTCATGTCACATGCTAAACGATAACTCATTGCCCCTCCATTGGACATTCCAGCACTATATACTCTATTTATATCGATATTATAATTAGCAAGTAAATGAGTATATAATAAATTTAAAAAACCTATATCGTCTACTGTAGTTTGTCCATAATTCCAATGTGTTTCTCCTGAATTATTTAATAGTCCTTGAGGATGAACAATAATAAAATTTGCTGTATCAGCTATTGATCTAAAATCAGCATGCCACATTGCAGCGAAAGACGTTCCAGTTCTCCCATGTAAGTTTAAAACCAAAGGCGCTGAATTATTAGGGTTATATAATGCAGGAACATATAGAATATAACTTCTATAAATATTATTATGTATTAAGCTATCTGTTATTGTCTGCTGGCTAAAAGAAAATAGAGGGATGAATAATAATATAATAAGTCGTTTTATCATAAAAATAATTTTTGTTCTGATTTTCTATTAAACTCAATAAGATCTCTTACTGCTTTTTTCCCTTCTTGTCCAAGATCTATTGAAAACTCATTAACATATAATTTAATATGTGATTTTATAACGTTCTGCTCTAATTCCTGAGCATGTAAAGCTACATATTCTTTAGAACTTTCTGGATTAGCAAATGCATACTCTATACTTCTCTTAAGAACACGTTGAATCTTATCTTGAATAGATTTCTCTAATGTTCGTTTCACAAATATTCCACCAAGAGGTATTGGGAGTTGAGTTTTCTCTTGCCAAAATAAACCAAGGTCTTGTATTTTTTCTAACCCTTTCTGTTGATAGGTAAACCTGTTTTCGTGAATTATAACCCCAGCATCTACATGCTGATTTAATATCGCTTCTTCAATCTCTGAAAAAAGTAATTCTTCCCTGTTTTGTAATTCAGGATATACTACATCTAATAGCAGATTAGCAGTAGTAAATATGCCTGGTATAGCAATCTTACTTTCTTCATTAATAACCGTTTTAGGATTTTTGATAAATATTGGGCCACAATTTAATCCTAGAGCAGAACCACAATTCAGTAATATATATTTATCAATACAATAAAAAAATGCGCCAAAACTTAATTTAGTAATATCAAGTTCCTTCTGTATAGCTTTTTTATTAAGATGCTCTATATCTTTAATCAATACTTCAAAATCTAAGTCTTCTGTATCAATCTTGTGATTAACTAAAGCGTCAAACATAAATGTGTCATTTGGGCAAGATGAAAATCCAAGAGTTAACTTCATAAGCTATTAATAAAATGATTAACTTCTTTATTTAAATTAGTAATTGCTAAAGATGAGTTCCAATTCTCTTTATTACGCTCCTCTATTAAATTAGAAATTCCTCTGAGTTGCACGCACTTTATTTTAAATTTCTGACATACCATCATGAAGGCTGCTCCTTCCATGCTTTCTATCTCTGGATTCAGTCTCTGCTTAATATCTTTTATAGATAACTTATTACCATGTATAGTATTAACTGTTATGGCTCGAACTGATCTTAATTTTGTTTGTTTTGCTGATATAAAACTGGCATCTATATTTAAATTTATCTCATGGGGACTTAAAAACTTATCAGCTGATTCTGATCCAATTTCAGAAAACATATCTTGATTGACCTCAACAACATCTCCTATGTTAATTAAGTCGCAAAAACTTCCTGCAATCCCCATATTAATAACTAAGTCATATGAATTTGCATCTAATGCTTTAGTTAACATAAAAGTAGTATTAACCATTCCTACGCCTGTAATTAGAATATCATGATTGGAGAAATTATCCTCTAGAATTTCCTGCTTAGTCGCTACTACAATAAGTATCTTCATAAAAGACAAATATACCAAAAGAAAGATATTATATTTGTCTCTTAATTTATAAAAATGAGTGATTCTTACAATAAAGAAGTTGCTAAAAATATAAAGCATATACTCAAAGAGATTGGCGAAGACCCAAATAGAGAAGGTCTTTTAAAAACACCTTTAAGAGTATCTAAATCTTTAGGATTCCTTACTGAGGGGTATGAAATAGATCCTGTAGAAGTTCTAAAATCTGCAATGTTTACAGAAGATCATAGTCAAATGGTACTGGTGAAAGATATTGAATTATATTCTCTATGTGAACATCATATGCTTCCTTTCTTTGGCAAAGCTCATATAGCCTATATTCCCAATAAAAAAATAGTAGGACTAAGTAAAATTCCTAGAGTAGTTAATGTCTTCTCAAGGCGTTTACAAGTACAAGAACGTCTGACAGACCAAATAAAAACATGTCTACAAGAAACATTAAATCCAAAAGGGGTAGCAGTTGTCATTGAAGCTCAACATCTATGTATGCAGATGCGAGGAGTTGAAAAACAACATTCAATAACAACAACATCAGCATTCTCTGGAGTCTTTTTAAATGATGCAAAAACAAGATTAGAATTTATGAATCTTATAAAATAATACTATGAAAGCATATGTTTTTCCTGGACAAGGAGCTCAATTTCCTGGTATGGGAAAAGAGTTGTTTGAGAAATCTAATAAGGCACAAGAAATGTTTGAAAAGGCTAATGAAATTCTTGGATTTCGAATTTCAGATATTATGTTTGGAGATGATTCTGAAGCATTAAAACAAACTAAGGTGACACAGCCTGCAATATTCCTGCATTCTGTAATTTTAGCTAAATTACTTGGAGAAAATTTTCAGCCAAATATAGTTGCTGGACATTCTTTAGGCGAATTCTCAGCATTAGTATCGTCAGGTTATTTAAACTTTGAAAATGGACTACAATTAGTAGCAACACGAGCATTTGCTATGCAAAAAGCATGTGACATAGAACCTTCGACTATGGCTGCAATTCTAGGATTAGAAAATAATGTGGTTGAAGAAATTTGCAGTTCAATTAATCATATAGTAGTTCCTGCTAATTATAACTGTCCTGGGCAGCTAGTTATCTCTGGATCAAAAAAAGGAATAGAAATAGCGTGCAAAAAATTATTAGAAGCTGGTGCAAGAAGAGCAATCTCTCTTCCAGTAAGCGGAGCATTTCATTCTCCAATTATGGAGCCAGCACAACAAGAACTATCTGAAGCTATTAATGATGTTAAATTCGGAACAGGGATATGTCCTATATATCAAAATACTACTGCCAAATCTATTAGTAATCCTGACGAAATAAAAATAAATTTAATAAAACAACTAACATCTCCTGTAAAATGGACACAAACGATGCAAAACATGATAAGTAATGGATTATCTTCTGTCATTGAGGTGGGTCCCGGGAAAGTCCTGCAAGGACTATTTAAAAAAATAGATAGAAATATAGCTACGAAAAGTGCTGTATTATAGCGTATTATTTAATAGCATATCACTATCAATAAGATTATGCCAAGATTTCTCTTTTTGACATTTTTCATATAATAAGCTCTGATTAAAATTATGGCAATCTGTGCCAACAAAAGAAATCATTTGATTATCAATAAGCCATTCTGCCTGTTTTTTTATTGGTTGTGAATAATATCCAATCAGAGATAATAAATTCATTTGTAATAAGACTCCTCTATTCTGAAAATCTTCTAAGTCTTTTTCTTGTAAGAATGCATATCTTTCAGGATGAGCAAGAACAATCTTATATCCATCTATCTGTAGCTTAAATATAATATCAAATATATTTTTTGGCTTCTCAATAAAAGAGAACTCCACTAACAAGTAATTATCTCCAAACGTAAGAAGCTTCTCTTTACTTAATTTCTTCTCAAACTCATAATCTATATAATATTCTGCTGCTGCAGCAATTTCTATATCGATATTTTGTTTCTCTAACTCTTCTCTTAATCTTAATAGACCATTAGTAATAGTTTCTTCTGTATTAAAATAAAAATCACTCATTATATGGGGAGTAGTAATTAACTTAGTAAAACCCAAAGAAGATAATTCCTTTATAATTTTAATACTAGAATCTAAATCTTGAGCCCCATCATCAATTCCTGGTATCAGATGAGAATGCATATCAGTTTTTAAGACAGAAAAAGAAATTGGGTCTAACTTTTGTTTTGAAGATTTAAACCAACTCAACATTTTTTATACTGTTTATCGTAATACTTTTGATATTCTCCAGAAGTTACATTATCTAACCAATGATTGTTTTCTAAGTACCATGAGATGGTTTTTTCTAATCCTTCTTCAAACTTAACAGATGGGCTCCATCCTAATTCTTTATGAATCTTAGAGGCATCAATTGCATAACGCTTATCATGTCCTGGTCTATCTGTAATAAAAGAAATTAAATTTTTAGAGGTTTCGGGAGGATTTCCTAATGCTCTATCCATTTGCACGCATAATTCATGAATTAAATCAATATTTTGCCACTCATTCAACCCTCCAATATTATACGTTTCCCCCTTCTTCCCCTTATGAAAAATTAAATCAATAGCAATTGCATGATCCAAAACGTATAACCAATCTCGTGTAAACTTTCCATCTCCATACACAGGTAAACTATTGGAATGTTTAATATTATTAATAAATAAAGGGATCAATTTCTCAGGGAATTGATTTGGTCCATAATTATTTGAACAATTTGAAATAACAAATGGCAACCCATATGTGTTTCCATAAGATCTAACAAAATGATCAGAACTTGCCTTCGAGGCTGAATATGGTGATTGAGGATCATATGAGGTTGTCTCCAAAAACAAACCCTCAGGGCCTAAAGAACCATATACTTCATCTGTTGAAATATGATAAAACAACTTGTTAGATAATTTGTTTTTCCAATAATTTCTAGCCGCCTCTAATAATCTAATAGTTCCTAATACATTTGTATTTATAAATTCTAGCGGATTGGTTATTGACCTGTCTACATGAGATTCTGCTGCTAAATGTATAATTCCATCAAAATCATATTTCTTAAATAACGAATTGACAAGTTCCCCATCCAGTATATCTCCTTTTTCAAAAATATAATTTGGGTTGTCTTGTATATCTGTTAAGTTCTCTAAGTTTCCTGCATAAGTTAATTTATCTAAATTAACTATAGTATATTCTCTGTATTGATTTACAAAAAGGCGTGTAACATGAGATCCTATAAATCCAGCCCCCCCAGTTATTAATAAAGTTTTATTCATTTTATTTTCTTAATATGGTAAGCAAATATAGGCAATTATTACACATCTATTTTCGTTTATTAACCAGTGAAAATGTATTTTAGCCATAAATTATTTATTGTATTATGAAGCACATATCCATTCTTTTCTTTCTTTTTCTTTCGCTATCTTTATATGCTCAGGAAAATGAATGGAAAGGGATAATGATAGATTATACACATCAATTTCCAACAGGGATTCTATCTGAAAGGTTTGGAAATAATTCATCTATTGGATTAACATATTTACAAGAACAAGAAAATAATTTCTTTTATGGAGTTGAGATAGAATATATGTTTGGAAATAATATTAATGAAGATAGCCTATTTAATGGAATTACAACATCAGATGGAAGTATTATAGACGGAAATGGGTATCTAGCAAATATTTTACTTTATGAAAGAGGATTAAGTTCTCATATAATATTTGGATATGCTATACATTTTAAAGAAAATAAGAAACATGGAGTATATCTTTCATCAGGGATTGGATACTTACAACACAAAATTTATATTGAGAAAAATAAAACTAATATCCCTCAGTTAAGTGACGATTATGAAAATGGATATGATCGCTTTACAAATGGATTAAGTACAAAATTAGCTATGGATTATATGTATAAAAATTCTAAAAATAATTACCATATTATAATTGGTTTTGAAACTATATATGCATTTACTAAAAATCGTAGACCCTATTTATTTAATGAAATGCAATATGCAGAAACAGATTTAAGAAAGGACATCCTTTTAGGTATTAAATGTGGATTTATACTTCCTTTTGGCGGAAAAAACAAAGAAGAATTTCACTACTATTAATGAGACTACTTTATAACATTAGTATTTATATCTATGGTCTTATGATTTGGACTAGTTCATTTTTTAATTCAAAAGCAAAATTATGGATAGAGGGAAGAAAAAATATTTTCAAAGATTTAGAAGCAACATTTATTAATGCTGATAATGTAGTTTGGGTCCATTGCTCTTCTTTGGGAGAATTTGAACAAGGGAAACCTCTTATAAAATCATACAAACAGAAATATTCTAATCATAAGATATTGTTAACTTTCTTCTCTCCTTCTGGCTATGAGATTGCAAAAAATTATACTTATGCTGATTGGATTTATTATCTCCCTCTTGATTCACGTAAAAACAGCTATAAGTTTATTCAAGTAACTTCCCCGATAAAAGCAATATTTATCAAATATGATTTCTGGTTTAATTATCTTAATGCCTTAGCAAAAAATAACACCCCAATATATTTTATCTCTTCAATATTCAGAAAAAATCAATTATTATTAAAATCAAAATGGGCTGTATCCCACCTTAAAAAGGTTAACCATTTCTTTGTTCAAAATGAAAAATCAAAAACTTGTCTGAATAATATAGGTGTACAAAATATTACAATTTCTGGAGATACTAGATTTGATCAAGTAAAAGAAAATACTATCAATGAACAGAACTTTGCATCAATCAAAAAATTTATTAATAAATCTAAAACTATTATTATTGGGAGTAGTTGGCCAGGAGATGAAAATATTATTTTACCATACATAAAAAAATATCCAGAGTATAAATATATTATTGCTCCACACGAAATAAACAAAATAGATTTATTAATAAAGCGAACTAATGGCATTAAATATTCAGATATAGATAAG
>JAYYZX010000018.1:0-46371 GCA_036339955.1 Bacteroidota bacterium | reverse complement strand
TTTTCATACTATGGATACTTTTTATAGATAATTATAATATAATTTCTCAATATAAAACATATAAACAAATCAAAACGCTAGAAGAAAAACAAGTTTTTTACGAAACAGAAATAGAGAAAGACAGCATAAAGTTATATCACCTAAAACATGTCAAAAAAGAACAAGAACGATTTGCTCGAGAAAAATTTTTGATGAAAAAAGAAAACGAAGAGCTCTTTATTATAAAACAGGATGATGGAAAATAAATTGTTTAGTAAGTTTCATTTTAGCTCATCTGAAGATTGGATTAAAAAAATTGAGAATGATTTTGAAAATAAAAATATAACAGATTTTAAATCAACATATGAAGATTTAAAAATATCTCCTTTTTATCATAATGACATAAAACAAAAAAACTTTATTATCAACTTCCCTAATGATTGGTATATATATCAACTAATTAATGTGGAAGATCCAAAAGAAGCAAATAAAAGAGCGTTAAATGCAATTAAAAATAATGTGAATGGAATTTGCTTCTCAAATCCAAAAAACCTAGATATACTATTAAAAGATATAGACTTTAGAACCATACGCTTAGATTTTAGAAATTATACAAAATCATTTATTGAAGATTGGATAGAAATTACAAATAAAAAAAATATTACTGCCTCTTTACATGGATTAGAGGAAATTAATAATCAAATTAATACTGTTTTTGCAAATGGAAATACTGTAAGAGAACAAATAAAAAATGCTTTCGAAAAAGGACTCTCTAATAAAAGAAATATACAATTTCATTTTATAATAGGGAATAATTATTTTTTGGAGATAGCAAAATTAAAAGCATTTAGAATACTTTGGGAATCGAAAACAAATACGGATCCTTTCATATTTGTAGAAACTGCTGAAAAAAAGAAAAAAGACTTAAATAATCTTTTGAAAACAACTACCGAATGTATGTCTGCAATCTTTGGAGGCGCAAATGCAATCATGATAAACCACAATAATCTTCTAAAAAAAGATACAGATACTGTAACTAGATTGTGTGTGAATCAACAGTTAATTCTTAAGCAAGAAAGTTATTTAAATAAAGTATTAGATCCTGCAGCAGGATCATATTATATAGATTATTTAATCAATGAACTCCTACAAGAATATAATATTAAGAATAAAAAAGGCGCATTCTTATCTTCATCTTTTTCTACTAATGAAGAGATAGAAATTAAATCTCGATATTCAAAGGAAGATATTGGCAATTCTGAACATATTGGTTTTATTGCAGGTATACCACCTTTTCTTCGAGGACCATATTCAACTATGTATGTAAATAGAGTATGGACAATAAGACAATATTCTGGATTCTCAACTGCTATAGAATCTAATAAGTTCTATAAAAAAAACTTACAAGCTGGGCAGAAAGGTCTTTCAGTAGCATTTGATTTGGCAACACATAGAGGTTATGACTCAGATAATGAAAAAGTTTTTGGGGATGTTGGTATGGCAGGTGTTGCTATTGACTCTGTTGAAGATATGAAGATACTGTTTAACCAAATTCCTTTAGATAAAATATCAGTATCCATGACAATGAATGGTGCTGTAATCCCAATATTAGCTTTCTATATAGTAGCTGCTCAGGAACAAGGACTAGAGATTAAGAACCTTTCTGGGACAATACAAAATGATATTCTGAAAGAGTTTATGGTAAGAAACACATATATATATCCTCCTAATGCATCTATGAGAATTGTATCTGATATTTTTAAATTTTGTCACAAAAAAATGCCAAAATTCAATAGCATATCAGTATCAGGATATCACATGCAAGAAGCAGGAGCAACAGCAGATATCGAATTAGCATATACTATAGCAAATGGATTAGAATATATAAAATTAGGATTAGATTCTGGGATGAAAATTGATGAATTTGCTCCTAGAATATCATTCTTTTGGGGGATAGGAATGAATCATTTTATGGAAATTGCTAAAATGCGTGCCGCAAGAATACTCTGGGCTAAATTAATAAAACAATTTAATCCGAAAAATCCTAAATCTATGATGCTAAGAACGCATTGTCAAACTAGTGGCTGGAGCTTAACACAACAAGATCCTTATAATAATATAACCAGAACCTGTATAGAAGCTATGGCTGCAGTAATGGGAGGCACACAAAGCTTACATACTAATGCATTAGATGAGGCAATTGCACTACCTAGTGAATTTTCAGCTGAAATTGCACGAAAGACACAACTATACCTACAAAAAGAAATTAATATATGTCAAACAGTAGATCCTTGGGGAGGATCATATTACATTGAAAATCTTACAGATCAGATCATGAGAAAAGCACTAAAACATATACAAGAGATTGAAAAAATTGGAGGAATGACAAAAGCAATTGAATTAGGATTCCCTAAAATGAAAATTGAAGAAAAAGCTGCCAAAAAACAAGCCCGAATTGATAATATGGAAGATATAATCATCGGCGTGAATAATAACCAAAACAATATAGAAGAAGAAATAAAAGTGTTACAAGTTGATAATAAGAATGTGCGTGAAATACAAACAAAAAAATTAGTCTCTCTTAAAAAGAAAAGAAATAACACTGAAGTAAAATTATCTTTAAAGAAATTACAAGAAGCATGTGCAGGTAATTCTAGAAACCTTTTATCATTAGCCATTGATGCTGCAAAAAAAAGAGCTACTTTAGGGGAGATTTCTAATGCATTAGAAGAAGTGTTTGGAAGGTACCATATAAAAAATCAAACTATATCTGGAATATATAAAATGGAGATAAAAGATAATTTAAAATTCAAAAAAGCTTTAGAGCTCTCTAATATTTTTGCGGATAATCATGGGAGAAGACCAAGAATTATGATCGCTAAGATGGGGCAAGATGGTCACGATAGAGGCGCTAAGATTATTGCTACCTCATTCGCAGATTTAGGTTTTGATGTTGATATTGGACCTTTATTTCAAACGCCAAAAGAAGTTGCAAAACAAGCTATTGAGAATGATGTACATATATTAGGAATATCAACCCTAGCAGCAGGACATAAAGCATTGGTCCCAGAAGTTATGAAAGAATTAGAAAATTATAAAAAAAGGAATATGTTAGTTGTAGTTGGAGGAATAGTACCTAAAGAAGATTATGATTATTTATATAATATAGGTGTTTTCTCTATTTTTGGACCTGGAACTATAATTGCAGAAAGTGCAATCATTATTTTAAATAAGCTATTAGGAAAATAATTTAATCAAAAACTATATCCTTCCTAATTTTTTTATTATTTCTCTCAATTACTATATCAATTTGATCACCAGATTTATACTTACTAAGAGCTTTCATATATGCATAAATATCTGTAATTTCAAATGATGCCATCTTAATGACAATATCTCCTTTTTGAATACCATGTTTATATGCTGTTTTATCTTTAGTTACCCCATCTATCCTTAATCCAATCCCATCATAAAGATAATCTGGCATAATTCCCAATGTTACTGTAAATTTAGGTGAATCTCTATTTTCAGAAGTAGTTTGTTTGAAATCAAAATTTTTGATATTAGAAGAACTTACGATAATACTATTGATATACTTTCTAAGCAGATATATGCCTTCAAAATTAATCTTTTCTACATCATCTGTAGGTTTATGATAATCTTCATGCTGACCTGTAAAGAAATGTAATACAGGGATGTCTTGCAGATAAAAAGAAGTATGATCAGAAGGTCCTGTTCCTGATTCAGAAGTTTTTAATTTCAAACTGTATAAATTATTGTCATTAAGTAATGACATCCATTTTGTGCTTGTCCCAATCCCATTAATTGCTAAATGATTCTCATTATTTAACCTTCCAACCATGTCAAAATTTAACATGAAGCGTACATTCTTTAAATTTATTGTAGGATTTTTAGCATAATAAGATGATCCAAATAAGCCATGTTCTTCTCCAGAAAATGCAATAAATAAATAATTATACGATTGATTTTTCTTTAAAACTTCAATTAAACTTAATAATAAGCTTACGCCACTTGCATTGTCATCTGCTCCATTATGAATTTCTGCATCTCCTGTGTTTAAAGAACCAAACATGCCATACCCCAAATGATCATAATGTGCTCCAATAATAATAGTTTCTTTTTGTGTATAATCTAAATATCCAATCACATTAATGCCTTGTATCTTTTTTGAGGGAGCTATAGAATGAGGGTTCGTTTTAATAGAAGCATTGAAATATTGAAAATAATCTTCTTCACCCATAGGCTTTAAACCAGATTCTATATATCTACTTCTAATATATTCTGCTGCTAACTTTTCTCCTTTCTCGCCAATCATTCGACCTTCAAGTTGATCAGCAGCTAAATATGTAACATCAGCAACAATATTATCAATAATGTTATTCTGAGCATAAAGCTGGAATGCAATAAATAAAAATAAAAACTGAAAAGATATTTTTTTAATCATGAAAAGAATTATTTTCGCAAGAAATATCTACAAAAATATGTATCGTTACGTAATTCTACTATTATTATTTAGTTTTTTTTCTTGTAAAAATAATTCTTCTAATAATAATTCTAAAAAAGATGAAGTTGTTTTAAAATATCCCAAAGAAAAAAATTTAAAAAATATGAAACAACTTACATTTGGTGGTGATAATGCAGAAGCGTATTTCAGTTTCAACGATCAAAAACTAGTCTTCCAATCAAATAACAAAGACTGGGATGTCGAATGTGATCAAATATTTATTACAGATACTAATAACTATAGTATGATGACTAATATGCCTAAAAAAGTAAGTACAGGTTTGGGTAGAACAACATGCTCGTTTTTCATGCCTGGAGACACTACTATTATATATGCTTCAACACACTTAGAAAATGTGCAATGCCCACATGTTCCTGAAAGAAGAACAGATGGTAAATATGTATGGCCAATATATGATTCTTACGATATATTTATTTCAGACTTAGAAGGGAATATAATAAATCAAATTACATCTGAAGCTGGATATGATGCAGAGGCAACAGTTTCTCCATTAGGTGATAAGATTGTGTTTACCTCAATAAGATCTGGAGACTTAGAACTTTATACATGTAACATTGACGGCTCAAATATAAAGCAGGTCACTAATCAACTTGGATATGATGGAGGGGCTTTCTTTTCAAATGATGGCTCTAAACTGATATTTAGAGCATCAAGACCTAAAACAAATGAAGAAATTAAAGTATATAAAGATTTACTTGAAGAGGGACTAGTGCAACCAACAAGTATGGAACTTTTTATATGTAATATAGATGGATCCGAGTTAAAACAAATTACAAATCTTGGAGGCGCAAATTGGGCTCCTTTCTTTCATCCCTCAGACAAGAAAGTTATATTTTCTTCAAACCATAACTCAAAAAGAGGATTCCCATTTAATTTATTTATGATTGATATTACAGGAGAAAACCTTGAGCAAATAACCTATGATGACACCTTTGATTCTTTCCCAATGTTTTCTTATGATGGAAAAAAGATTATATTTTCATCTAATAGAAATAATAACGGAACCAGAAATACAAATTTATTTATTGCAAATTGGATTGAATAATGAAACTGAAGAATTTTCTAATACCAAAGTTTCTCAAAAAGTATCGTGACACATTAAGAGAGAAAGGCTTTAAAGGCTTCATTAAGGTTTATGGTTGGAAAGTGTTTGCTGGCATATTTATTTATTATCTAATTAGAGATTCGATATTATATATACTGTTGCCTTACTTAATTGCTAAAGGTATTTTATAGTATCTAAAAAGAAAAAAGAGTGTCTTTAATAATTTCTATACAATTTCGTAACTGATTCTCATCAATAACTAGTGGTGGTGCAAACCTGATAATATCACCATGAGTAGGCTTGGCTAGAAGACCATTATCTCTTAATTTTAGACAAACATCCCAAGCGTCTTTTCCATTTTTCGATTTTATCACTATTGCATTTAACAAGCCTTTTCCTCGAACTAATGTGATCATATCACTTTTAACTGCTTTAAGTTCCTTCCTGAGAATATGACCTAAATTCTCTGCGTTATCAGCCAGCTTCTCTTTTTTAATTACCTCTAGAGCTGCAATTGCAACTTTATTAGCCAAGGGATTACCTCCAAATGTTGATCCATGCTCACCAGGACGAATACACATCATTATATTATCATTGGCTAAAATAGCAGATACTGGGAAAACACCCCCAGAAATTGCCTTCCCTAAAATTAAAATATCAGGATGCACTCCCTCATGGTCTACAGCTAGCAACTTACCTGTTCTTGCTATACCTGTTTGAATTTCATCTGCAATAAACAATACATTTGATTTCTTACATAATTCAAATGCTGACTTTAAATAACCATCATCTGGAACAATAACTCCTGCTTCTCCCTGAATAGGCTCAACAAGGAATCCTGCTACATTCTTATCTTGTAAAGCAATTTTTAATGCATCTAAATCATTATAAGGAATATTCACAAAGCCAGGAGTATAAGGTCCAAATTCATCTCTGGACTCTGGATCGTTACTAAAAGAAATAATAGTAGTTGTTCTTCCATGGAAATTCCCATCACATACTATAATCTTTGCGCTTTCAGGATTTAACCCTTTCTTTTGATAACTCCATTTTCTACAAAGTTTTATAGCAGTCTCTACAGCTTCTGCTCCTGTATTCATAGGGAGAACCTTATCAAAACCAAAATAATTACTCATATATTCTTCATAGGGACCTAACGTGTTATTATAAAAGGCTCGTGAAGTAAGTGTTAGGTCATCAGCTTGATTCTTTAAAGCCTGTAGAATATTTGGATGACAGTGGCCTTGATTAACAGCAGAATATGCAGAAAGAAAATCATAATATTTCTTACCTTCTACATCCCAAACAAAAACCCCTTCTCCTTTAGACAGAACAACAGGTAATGGATGATAATTATGTGCGCCATATTTATTTTCCTGTTGAATATATTTTTTTGACTCCTTCATTGATTCTTAATTAACTGTAAAAATAAAAAATCATAGTTAATTCTATACCTTTACAAAATGTCAAAAAGAAAAAATATTTTATTAGAGGAAATAGAAATTATTGATGTAGCCAATAAAGGTAAAAGTGTTGCAAAACATAATGGGGTAACAATTTTTACAAAAGGGGGCGTTCCTGGCGATATTTGTGATATTAATATTTTTAAAAAAAGGAAGAGTTACTGGGAAGGGAATATCATAGAAACTCATACTTATTCTAAAAAAAGAACAAAACCAAGATGTGAGCATTTTGAAATATGTGGTGGATGCACCTGGCAAAATATAGAATATAAACACCAGTTAGAGTATAAAGAAACACAAATACTCAACAACCTAAAACGTATTGGTAAAATATCCTCTTTCAAACATAACAAGATACTACCAAGTAAACAAGCATATTTTTATAGAAACAAAATGGAGTTTGGTTTCTCAAATAAAAAATGGATAACACAACAAGAAATAAATTTAAATGTTAAAATTAACAATAGGAATGCATTAGGATTACATGTTTCTGGATTTTATGACAAAGTAATAGATCTGAAAAACTGCTACTTACAAGCAGAGCCAGCAAACACAATAAGATTACAGATTAATGAATTTGCTAAGAAAAATAAATTAAGCTATTACGATATCAAAAACCACCAAGGATTATTGCGTAATCTTTTAATACGGATTACAAGTATTGAGGAAATAATGGTTTTAATACAATTTGGGGAGAATAATAAAAAGAATATAGAGTTAATAATGACCTACATAAAAGAAAGCTTTCCAGAAATCACATCACTACTTTATATAATCAACACAAAACTTAATGATAGTATATTCGATCAAAAAGTAATATGTTACTCTGGTAGGAGCTATATTATGGAGAAAATCGATGAATTATACTTTAAAATTAATGCTAAGACATTCTTCCAAACTAATTCAAAGCAAGCAGAAATACTGTATCAAAAAATTAAAGGACTAGCAAGCTTTAAACAAAATGATATTGTATATGATCTTTATACTGGAACAGGAACAATCGCGCAATATATCTCAAAATATGTAAAAAAAGTTATTGGTATTGACTGCGTAGAAGATTCTATAAATTCTGCAATAGAAAATGCAGAACATAACAAGATAGAAAATTGTTCTTTTTACTGTGGTAATATGAAGAATGTTTTAACAGAAGAATTTATAAAAAAATCTGGTAATCCAAATATACTAATCACAGATCCTCCAAGAGAAGGGATGCATAAAAAGGTGGTGAAAGAAATAATGAATATTATGCCACAAAAGATAATCTATGTTAGTTGCAATTCTTCTACACAAGCTAGAGATATTGAGATACTAAGCCAAAAATATAAGGTTGTAGAAGTCCAACCAGTAGATATGTTCCCTCAAACATATCATGTAGAAAATATAGTTGTTTTGGAAAGTAAATAGATTATAACTAAATTTGATATTATATGAAAAAACTACTAATTATATTACTTTGCTTGCCAATCTTGTTTAATTCTTGCACTGTATTAGTTCCAAAACTAGTTCTTCCTAAAGTAGTTACTAATGAAGAAGTTCTTAATAAATTAATTGGAAAATCAAAAAGAGATATAATGATAGAAGTTGGGACTCCAACTAAAACTACTAAGTTTGAAGATATTGATTTTTGGCATTATGCTGTCGGAGAATCAGGAGAACTCACATTCAATCTTACCATGCTTAATGCCGTAATAACAAATAATGCTAGTTCCTTTGAACTTCAGTTTAAGAATGATACTGTAGTTCGTCATAGTTCAATAAATCAACCATTTGGTAATGAAGCTCACGTTCGTAAAAAGAAATTTTGGTGGGGAGCAGCTGGTCTTTTTATTGATTGTGCTGTTTTTGGTATAATAATGGCAAGTCGAGAAGAGGGAGGGTTGTAGATTAGGCTGGATGAGAGAATGATTGAATAAATAAAAGAAAAATAGTGAAAGATTTTTGGAAAAAATTAAAAGAATTATATGAATTTAGCCCTACCCTTTTTGGCATTCTTTTAGCAATTGATCTGGCAATACTTTATTTTATTATCAAATATTTCTTTTTAAAGTAAATTAATTTTAATGAGTATTTGAGATAATATTAATTCTTTCACATCTTTTGAATTATAAAATCTGTAAGATTATTTTTCTATTTACCATAGATAACATCTTGTTAGAAAAAAAGAGCTTCTACTAACAATAGATATCTTGGGAAGAATATTAAATAAAAAATCAACTCCTCTTTGATATTTACGAAGATGGAATATAAAAAAACAGAATATCTATAGATTAACTAAAGAGGATTCCATTAACTTATTATATTTGTATTATGAATAAAGCAGGAAGACCTTCTAATGCACCAAAAAGTCTAAAAGACGGCTATTACATCTTAATTACTCCAAATAATAAAACTAAGCCTGTTAGAATAATGAGAGAAACAATGGAACAAGTCAAACAAGCTCAAGATAAGTATAAGCACCATAACTTTAAATACCTCGGTCAAGTAAAAGACCACTATTGGATAGATGGTGAAAATAAAGGGAAGCCAACCGTTTAAAGAATTAATTAAGAAGACAGTAAATTAATTCTTAATTAATTCTAAAATATGCAGTATTTGAGGTAGTAGTAATTCTACTCCAGAATTTTGAATTACGAAGTCTGAAAGTTTTTCTTTTTTGGCTTGAGACATCTGACTTTTTATTCTAGATAATACCTCTTCTTTAGTTAATCCATCTCTATCTATTATTCTTTGAATTCTTGTTTCTTCAGATGCACAAACACATATAATTTTATCTAACTCTTTATTAGTTCCGGACTCAAATAAAATTGCTGATTCTTTAATTACAATATCAGAATCTTGTTGTAAGATCCATGTATTAAATTTATCTAAAACAACAGGGTGAATAATTGCATTTAAACTCTCAAGAAGAATGTGATTATTAAAAACAATCTCTGCAAGCTTATCACTATTTAGTTTCTTATTACTATAGACCTCTTTCCCAAACACATCAATAATCCTCTGCCTTACACTATCATGTTCCTGCATACATTTCTTCCCCTCTATATCTGAGTTAAATACAGGAATACTTAATCTATTGAATATTTCAGCAATATAGGTTTTTCCAGATCCAATTCCTCCTGTTAGTCCTATTTTATACATTAGATGAATTTATTACTTTCTTATATAATTCTTCATATTTAGGAAGAATATATGGTAAATCAAACTTTCTAGAATGATTATATGCATTTTCTTTAAAAATATCTAAAAGATTTTTGTCTGACAATAACTTGATTGATTTCTCTGCCATACTTTGTACATCTCCAACTTTCGACAAATAACCTGTGACTCCATTCATATTCACCTCAGGCAACCCTCCAGTATCAGAAGAAATAATTGCTACTTTACTAGCCATTGCTTCTAAAGCAACTAAACCAAAACTTTCTTTCTCGGATGGGAGTATAAATAGATCTGATATTGATAATATCTTTTCAATTATTTTTAATTTTCCTAAATATTTAACATGTTTTGATAAATCAAGTTTACGACATAACTGCTCACTTTGCAAACGTTCTGGACCATCACCTATCATTAATAATTTAGCCGGAATCTCTTCTCGGATTTTTTCAAAAATATAAATTACATCATCTACCCTTTTCACTCTTCTAAAATTAGAAATATGTGTGATGATAAATTCATCTTTTTTAGCATATTTATTTCTTAATTTAATATCCATATCTGGAAAATATAATTTAGAATCGATAAAATTAGGGATAACATCAATTGTTCTATTAATATTAAAACTACTAAAGGTGTCTTCTTTTAGGCTCTCAGAAACAGCAGTTACTTTATCAGATTTATTTATAGAGTATTCAATAACAGATTTAAAAGATTTATCCTTACCTAATAACGTAATATCTGTGCCATGTAATGTTGTTATAATAGGAATATTTATGCCATGATTATGTAATATCTGTTTTGCAAAAAGAGCAGCAGAAGCGTGTGGAATAGCATAATGTACATGTAGTAAATTAAGATGCTCATGCATAACTACATCTACTAATTTACTTGTTAAATTTAATTCATAAGGAGCATACTCAAAAAGCGGATAATCAGGAACATTAACCTCATGAAAATAAATATTTTCTGAAAAAGTATCTAAACGAAAAGGTTGACTATAAGATATAAAATGAATTTCATGACCCTTATTAGCTAATGCAATTCCTAATTCAGTAGCTACGACCCCACTCCCACCATAAGTAGGATAACAAACTATACCTATTTTCAATCTTTTATTCATAAATACTATCAAAAATTATTTCCATAATATCTGTTCTTAAATTCATATCTAATAATTTAGTATTAGTGGAGCTTGGGTGAATTCTATTTGACAGAAATATATAAATTATTTTAGTTTCAGGATCTGCCCAAGCAAGAGTTCCTGTAAATCCAGAGTGTCCAAAACTCTCTAAAGAAGCATTTTGACTTGCAGACCCTTCATCTTCTACCAATGCAGGCTTGTCAAAACCAGCTCCCCTCCTATTGTCTTCCTCACAAAATTGACATGCAGAAAACTTTCGGATAGTAGATTCTTTAATATATCTTTCTTCTGCATACATACCTCCTTGTAAATACATTTGCATAAACTTTGCCAAATCATTTGCATTAGAAAAAATTCCTGCATGACCCCCAACACCGCCAAGCATAGCTGCTCCCATATCATGGACATATCCCTTAATAAGTTGTCCTCTAAATTCAAAATCATTCTCAGTAGGAATAATTCTTTCTTCCTTAATTCTACCTTTTGGCAAATACCCTAAATTTTCCATTCCAAGTTTCTTAAAAAATGTATTTTGAATATATTCATCTAAAGTAATTTTATAATAATCTTCAATTATATTTTTATATATATAATACCCTAAATCACTATAGCGATACTCTTTCTCTAATAATTCTGAGTTTATAATTTTATTAAAAATAGAATCTCTATATGTAGAAAGCATATATATATTATCTGCAACTTTATATGAGAAAGTATCAGAAAAACTACTAGAATATAATCTATTATTTAATTGAACCAACCCTGAAATAGAATCTTTCACCAAAGTTTCTCTATAAAATGGTATCCATGCTTGCAAGCCCGCTTGATGAGCTAAAATTTCTTTATGAGTTAGTTCCTTCTTAGAATTATTATCTAGATTAATAATATCTCCTAATTGATCCTCTAAATCAAATACATTCTGATCTGACATTCTCATCAGAGCTGGTAAAGTTGAAATAATTTTTGTGATAGAAGCTAAATCATAAATATCAGAGTTATCAACTTCTTTCTTCCTAGCATAAGTATGATATCCATATGATTTATTGAAAAATATATTTCCTTCTTGAGCAATAAGAATTTGACACCCAGGAATCGCCTCTTCAGCCATAGCATGTTCAACTAGACTATCAATCTTATATAGTTTGGGATAATCTAATTTTTGCATTTCTTCCAATAAAGGATAACGCATTCTGATTATATCTGTCCGTATACCTTCAAAAATCTTAAAATGACGTGTTGAAACTGGGAGTTTACCTGTAAAAGAAACCCCTCCAAATATTGCCTGTGCAATTAATGACTGTCCAAGATTACTATTTTGATAACCTAATAAGAATGCATCGAAATTATCAACAAATAAAAATGAATTAACACTATATGGATTAGCAAAAACAGAAACAATAATTTTAGATTGCAATGCTAAAGATTGTAAGAAAATATCAACATCTCGGTTAATTGTATAATCTTCCCAAGCACTTTTGTTTGACTTATGAAGACCTACAATTACTAAATTGTATTTTGCTAATTTATTAAGCAACTCTGCCTGCTCTTTTTTACTTGCTTTTTCAGAAATATAAAATGTTTTTACTGGAGCATAATTTTTTAACATGTTATGAAAATCTGTACCTTCCTCACCTATAGATATACTAGCAATATTTAATGTATCAAGACTTTTTAAAGGTAATAAGTCATTATAATTTTGCAATAATGTAATGGAAGATTCCATTAGTTTCTTATTTAAAATACGGGTTTTTGGAGTAATTATCTCAGAAGAAATATGCTGTGTATTAAGTGGTTTATATTTATTAAGTCCCATCCAATATTTGGCAAGTAAAATTTTTCTACATTTCTTATTAATATCTTCAATTGTTATAGCATTTTCTTTAATAGCGTCATTTATAGCCTCAATACCCTTATCAACATCTTCAGACATTAATAAAATATCATTTCCTGCAAGTAACGCTTGTAAATCAACATTCTTATCATTAAATATTTTCTTAACGCCTTCCATATTTAATGCATCTGTTATCACTAGGCCCTCAAAACCCATTTCTTTTCTTAATAAATTCCCAATAATCTTGGAAGATAAAGAGGCTGGCATACCTGCACTTGCGTCTAAAGAAGGAACGTTTAAATGTCCCACCATAATACTCCCTAAAGCAGAGTTTATAAGCTTCTTATAAGGTCTTAATTCTGTTTGTAATAAATGATATTTTGAGTGCTTAACAATGGGCAGATCTTTATGTGAATCAATATCTGTATCTCCATGTCCTGGGAAATGTTTAGCGCATGCAAGTATATGATTATCTTGTAATCCTTTCATATAAATATTTGAATATAAAGCCACTTTCTTAGGATTCTCACCAAAAGAACGGTTATTAATAATAGGATTCTTAGGGTTTGAGTTTACATCAACAACTGGGGCAAAATTAATATTAACTCCAAGCAACTTGCACTGCCTGGCAATCTCAGCACTCATATCATATATTAAATCTTTATTTAATCTCTCATTTATAGCTCCTAATGTCATTTGCCAAGGAAAAGATAGAGAAGAATCTAATCTCATAGCTACACCCCACTCAGCATCCATAGCAACCATAAGAGGAGTTTTAGAAATTGATTGATAATGATTTGTAAGTATAGCTTGCTTTGTTGGGCTTCCCTGAAGAAACATGACACCTCCTATATTATAATTCTGAATCAAATTATTAATATGTTTTTGATTATTGTTTTTTGTATTTGAATAAGCAGCAGCCATAAATAGTTGGCCTATCTTTTCCTTACTATTCATGCTTAACATAACACTATCTACCCAAACATCAGCTACAGAATCTTTTTCTAAATAAAAAATAGCTTGTTTTTCTTGAGTAAAACAAGAAAATGAAATTAATATTAAGCTAAACAGAGGGACAAGTCTCATAATAAACATCATTCGTAAAAATAAAAAATGTTATATGTTTAATTACTTAAAATAAATTATTTAATCTACCATTTTTTTCACAACAAAAACATCATTAAATTTGTTGTTAATGAAAGCTCCTAAGATACCTTCTTTCTTTAAAAAACCTCAAACAAATCAATTTGTTTATAAACCAAGATATTACAAAAAAAGTAGAAAAGAAAGAGATATGAAATTTAAGAGCAACTTAGATGAGAGTCGACAAGAAAAAGCTAAAAATAAAAGAATTATTTTCTTTATTATTATTTTATCTTTGCTAAGTTACTTCTTACTAATATAAATTCAAATCTTGAGTATTATTCAATTACTTCCTGAAAATGTTGCAAACCAGATCGCAGCAGGAGAGGTTATTCAAAGGCCTTCCTCAGTAGTAAAAGAATTGTTAGAAAATTCAATAGATGCTGAAGCTCAAACAATAAAATTATACATAAAAGACTCAGGGAAAACATTGCTGCAAGTTGTTGATGATGGATATGGGATGGATAAGGATGATATTAGATTATGTTTTAAAAGGCATGCCACCTCAAAAATTAACAATATATCAGATTTATCCAATATAAAAAGCATGGGTTTCCGAGGAGAAGCAATGGCTTCAATTGCAGCTATCTCACATATAGAGTTAGAATCTAAAACTCCCAAGAATCAGATTGGGCATAGAATCTTAATAAAGGGGGGGGAAGTTATTGAAGAACAAGAATCAACAACTGTCCAGGGGACATCTATCAAGATTAAACATATTTTTTACAATGTTCCTGCAAGAAGAAAATTTTTAAAATCTAATCAAGTAGAAATGCGACATATTATTGAAGAATTTTATCGTGTTGCATTGGCAAACTCTACTGTTAAGATGGAAGCATATCATAATGAGAAAAATATTTTTTATTTAGAATCTTCTAATTTCCGACAACGAATTGTAAACGTTATTGGAAATAAAATGAATGAAAAACTAGTTCCTGTTAAAGAAGAGACAGATCCAATTAACATAACTGGATTTATCAGTAAACCGGAATTTGCAAAGCGTACTAGAGGAGAACAGTATTTTTTTGTCAATAGCAGGTTTATTAAAAGCTTGTACCTAAACAGAGCGATTCTTACTGCTTTTGAGGCATTAGTTCCTACCAATACTTTTCCATCATTTTTTATCCATTTATCTATAGATCCTGACTTGATTGATGTAAATATACATCCAACTAAAACAGAAATTAAATTTCAAGATGAGAAATTAATTTATAGCATACTGAAATCAACTATTAAGAAATCATTAGGGCAATACAATATAGCTCCTAGTATTGATTTTGATCAAGAAGTAGCATTTAACAATGACTTATACCAATTAGCAAAACCAATTATACCTCCTAAAATAAAAGTAGATAAAAGTTATAACCCATTTAAGAAGGAAACTAATAAGACAGATCATGAATTTCAAAATTTAGATTATCAAGAATCAATTAAAAATATTATAGAGGAAAAAAATGAGAATTATAAATTAATACAAGTTGGTAATAAATTTATTTTGAGTTATAATGAAAAACAACTAACATTAATTCATCAAAGAAGAGCACATAAAAGAATATTATTCGACTACTTTTCTTTATGTTTCCAGAATCAGAAAGAAGAAAGTCAAAGACTACTATTTGAAGAAGAATTACATTTAAATAATAAAGAGATAGTAATATTTAAGGAAATAGCAAATCAACTAAAGTTATTAGGATTTAGATTTGTGATAAAAAAACAAAAAATACATATTAATAGTATTCCTGTTACTTGTCAAGGTGCAGATTTACAATTACTAATTGAAGTATTATTAGAGAAATACAAAAATAATGAAGATGTAGAATTAGATAAACAAGAACTCATTCAAAAATCTTTAGCTCAAAAACTAGCAATACCAGAAAAAAAACAATTACATAAAAATGAAATACAAGATTTATACACAAAGTTATTTAATTGTAGTAACTCTACTTCATGTCCAAATGGTAAGCCAATTGTAGTAAATTTAAAATTAGATGAAATAGAAAAATATTTTTAAATGTATAGCCCATCACATTTTAGAGAATTACCAGAAGTAGTTAAAAATCTATTAATTATTAATGGCTTATTATTCCTAGCAACAATCTCATTAGAAAAATACGGATTTAATATAGTAGAACATCTAGCACTACATCAATTTCAATCAATTAATTTCAAACCACATCAATTAATCACACACTTATTTATGCATGGGAATTTTACACATTTATTCTTTAATATGTTTGCTCTTTGGATGTTTGGCAAGATATTAGAGAATATATGGGGTCCTAAAAGATTTCTTATTTTTTATATGATTACTGGTGTAGGAGCTGCATTTATTCATTTAGGAATTAGCCAATATGAAATATTAAGTTTACAAAGTCAACTAGACCCATATAATCTGATGACAATTCTGAATGATGGGAAAAGTATTTTAGAAATGAACCAAAATTATTCTAATCCAATAATGGGGAAATTAAATTTACTTATTAATACTCCTACAGTAGGAGCTTCTGGAGCTGTCTTTGGGCTTTTATTAGCATTTGGAATGTTATTCCCTAACAGCTTATTATACATCTATTTTGCAGTGCCAATAAAAGCAAAATATTTTGTTATTGGATATGGGTTATTAGAGCTTTTTGCAGGCTTAAGTAATAACCCAGCAGATAATGTTGCTCATTTTGCTCACCTAGGTGGTATGATATTCGGATTTTTAATGATAAAATATTGGCAACGTAATAATAATTTGTACTAATGGATATACTTAATGAAGTAAAAAAAGAGCTAACTAAAAGAGGTATCCTTAATCAGCTAATATATATCAATATAATTATATTTATAATGATTAGCATCTTAGATGTTATCGGGTTTTTATTTCAATCCGATACAATTCATATAATTGAATGGCTAGCTATGCCAGCAGACTATAATAGTTTTATTACAAAACCTTGGAGTATTATATCATATATGTTTGTTCATCAGAGCTTTCTACATCTATTATTTAATTTACTCTGGCTGTATTTTGGAGGGAAATTATTTCTAGCATATATGAATCAAAAACAATTACTAACTGTCTATATCATTGGAGGGGTTATAGGAGGATTATGTTTCTCTATTGGATATAATATATTTCCTGTATTCTCTACAACTGCAACATATGCAATTGCAATTGGCGCATCAGCATCAGTACTTGCAATAATGGTAGCGATCGCTACTTATTCTCCTAATTATAGGATTTATCTTAATTTTAATAGAATAAAAAAAACAAGATGGATTATTGCTATAACAGCTTTCTTTTTGCAAGCAATCTTTCTAGCATTAAATGGAGTGGGGTTATTCAGCATAGCTGGAGAAACATTACATCCAATAATATGTGGGCTTATAGGTTTTTATATTGGAACTCTAGAAAGATCTCCAAAAATAAAATATATTATTCTTATACTAATTATATTAGATTTTATTAGTATTACAAAGGGGAATACTGGAGGACATCTAGCTCACTTAGGGGGTGCATGTTTTGGATATGTTTATATTAAACAATTAAAATCAAGCGAGAAAATCAATTATTGGCTTAAAAGAACTAAAAATCTTTTCATTAATAATAATGCGCAAAAATTAAAACGACATACAAAAACTGATCAAGAGTTCAGAAATCAACAAGCAAAAAGGAGCAAAGAAATAGATACTATTTTAGAAAAAATATCTAAATCAGGATATGATAGCTTAACTAAAAAAGAAAAAAACATCTTATTTGAATCAAGTAAAAAATAAATGAAAAAAACTATTATTGATAAGGTTTTTTACATAATAAACTTGTTAGTATTAATACTATTAATATTCTCATATATATCTCCATTTATCAATCCTAACGTGTTTTGGCAAATCTCTATATTAGGTTTGCTTTTTCCAATATTAGTAGTTATAAATATTATATTCTTATTCTACTGGACAATTAGATTGAAAAAAAGTTTTTTTGCAAATCTTATAATTCTTATGATTGGCCTTCCTTATATTGCAAGATATATAGGGAAAAATATAGAAATAGTAGATAAAAAAAACTATATGACTATAAAAGTCATGTCTTATAATATTAGGATGTTTAATGAATATCAGTGGATATCAGAAAAAAATATTAAAAATAATATTATTGAGTTTTTAAATAAAGAGAACCCTGATATACTATGTATACAAGAGTTCTATTCGAAAGAAAAATTAGAATTATTAGGATTAAAATATCAGCATATTGGCACAAAATATAAACAAAACAGTAGTAGTATAGCAATATATAGTAAATACAAACAAATTAATAAGTCAAAGATAAATATAGGTACAAGTAATAACACATATATCTACTCTGATATAATAATAAATCAGGATACTATTCGGATATATAATATTCATCTAGCATCAAATTGGTTTAAAGAATCTGATTATTCTTTTATAAATAATCCAAGCTTTGAAACCTCAAAATTAAAATCTGGGATTCTCGGTATTATAACAAGATTAAAAATAGCATATAAACAAAGGGCAAAAGAAGTTAATATTATACAAAAACATATGAAAGAATCTCCTTACCCAATTATCCTATGCGGAGATTTTAATGATACGCCGGTTTCATATGCATATCAAAAACTTTCAAAGAATTTAAATGATTCTTTTATGTTTTCTGGAGAAAAATTTGGGGAAACATACATTGGAATACCAACTCTAAGAATTGATTATATATTACATCATCCAAGAATAAAATCTACAAACTTTAGAACATATGAAGAAATTGTTTTTTCTGATCATTTGCCAATTAGCTCAGAAATCTTATTACCTATTCCTTAATCAAAATATATTCAACCTTGTTAGGAATAAGTCGATGTAAGGTAATAAATGAAGGTTTACGAGTAATCTGAACATCAATATTATTTTTCTCTTGCCTCAAGATATTAAAACAATTAACTTCTGCCGTAAAAAAACTAGCATCATACATATCATAATTCTCTATAGATGAGCTTACCTTAAGTGTTACAGTATTAGGAAATAATTTTATGTTATATCCTAATGGTAAGTTAAAAAAATTAATTGAGATGTTAATATCTCGTTCTGCATACTCCTCCACAACCATTTCGATATCAATACTATTTTCACTAAAAAGAATACCATCAATGACTTTAAGATTTACTTGTTTAAATACATTTCGAGACACCTGGTTAAACTCAACAAGATCTGTTGCAATGTGATCTATCTGCTTCAAATAAGTAATATCTCCATATATAAATATACTGTCAGGAGAAATATTAATATCTTCAGACAAACGAAACCTGTCTTTAAATGAAATAGTATGTATGAATTTAATAGGGACTAATTTAGCATGTTTCGCAGTAAAAGATATACTAACTGTATCTGGAAGGATAGAAATTATTTGCATATATTGACTGATTGCGCTACTAATTTCTTTTCTTCGATTGTTCATGATCCAAAATGCTGTTTCATTATTTCTCCAATATGCATCATCAACTCGGATATTAATACTTCTACGATATAATAAATTATGTAATAATAAAGTAATCCCAGGTGCTTTTACACGAACTTTAATGTCATTAACTAAAGTAGAATCTATAATAAGCTTTTCAACAGGGAAATGGCTATACTTTATAGGTATATTTAATGTCACTTCATGCTCACTAGACATAGTATTTAAGAACCAGAAACAGAATGAAAGGAATAGAAATATAAAATATATTTTTAATTTACGCCTCGGTATTGTAGATGTTAAGCTTATTAATAATCGTTTAAAATTCAAACGCATTATTTTAACTCAACAGATGGTGTCATAGAAACCGCTGATTTTTCAACTTTAATTTTAGTTCCTCCATGAACCTCTATAACAAATGTTTTCTGATTTATCTCAGTAATCTTCCCATGAATACCTCCTATTGTAACAATTTTATCTCCCATCTTTAAAGATGATCTATAATTTTGTTCTTTTTTTTGTTTCTTAATCTGGGGGCGTATCATAAAAAAGTACATGACTGCAAAAATTAGAACAAAGAATATCAAAGTTGTACTTCCTGTTGATTGTGCTTGTAATAGTATCATATCTGATTTTTTAATTAATAACATTTCCCTTTATTGTTAATACTGTAATGTTTGGAATAGAATTAGTAAGCAATGTAATGGTTTTCTTCTGAATACCCTTTCTGTTTTTAGAATCAAATGTAACCTCAACGAATCCATCCTTCCCAGAAGGTATTGATTCTTTAGACCATCTTGCTACAGTACATCCACAACTAGCCTTAACTGAAGTAATAATTAAAGAGCCATCTCCTATATTAGTAACTTTAAATTTATGCTGAACTATCTCTCCTTCATAGATTTCTCCAAAATCAAAACTTTCTTCTTGAATCTCAATAACTGGAGAAGATGTAATAAGCTCTGGAGATATATGTTGCTTATTATCATTGCAAGCAAAACTAAAAAGAAACATAAAAAAAATTAGCCTGTTTAATAACTTCATAATAACTAATTCAAAAGTAAAAATATTTTAATTAAGACCTCTACCTTCTTTTTTGATTTTACCTTCTTTATGAAATTTCTTAACCGCAGCATCTAAAACTCCATTAATAAACGATTTGCTTTTTTTTGTACTATAATATTTGGAAATCTCAATATATTCATTTAATGAAACTTTAATTGGCAACTCTTTCATATATAAAATCTCAGATAATGCCATTTTAATAAGTATCTTATCAATACTTGCAATACGGTCTAACTCCCAGTTTTTTGCATTCTCAATAATAATATCATCAAAAAGATTATCATTAAGAACAGTTTGTTTAAATAAATCATTTGCAAATCTAATATCATCTTTCTTCTTAAAAGTATTTTCTAGATAATCAAACTTTTTTGCAACAGAAAAATCTTTAATCTGAGCAACTAATAATATTGAAACAAAAGGTAAATCATCTAACCAATAAATATTCTCTTCTTTCAATATATGTTGAAATACTTTATCATTTAAGACATATTCATCTAAAACATCAACAAAGAAGTCTTGATCAATCTCTATACTATAATCATTATGAGTAATATATTCTTTATATAGTTTGCTTTTATATAAACGCATGAATGTAGTTCTTATAATATCATAATCTTCATTCTCCCAGATATTCTTTACTAAATCTAATTTCTTAGTAAGGTTTTTATTTAAAACAAACCATTGCATAATATTATTATTAATAAATCGCTTATTAGGATTAAGATCTTGCTTACTAGGGAAATGTTTGTTTTTCTGCTGATTCAGAAAAATATCTGCATACTCTACAAGTTTTATTAAAAAAGAAACAAGGGTTAGTTGTAATCGGCAGATATCATCAAACTGATTAATCATTTTTTTTGCCGCATCCTCAATAGAAATATTATAAACAAGAGAGAACGAATATAACGATTGAAGAACTTTTAACCTTATATGTCTTCTGCTAATCATACTGAGTAATTATTTTTTCTTATTATAGACAATATCTTTTGCTAATAATAATGCAGCTTCATGCGTAGTTAGGTTCTCTGCATCTGCTTTATGTAAAATATCAATAGTCGTGGAATAAATATGTTTTGTCTTCTCTAAAACCTGTTTCTCATTATATCCTTTAATCTCAGAATAAACATTAATTAATCCTCCTGCGCTTATCAAAAAATCAGGAGCATAAATAATATTTTTGTTTTTAAGTATAACAGAATCCGTTTTTTCATTTGCCAACTGATTGTTAGCAGATCCTGCAATAATACTACATTTTAATCTGTCTATGGTCTCTGAATTAATAGTAGCTCCTAATGCACATGGAGCATAGATATCGATATCTAAATCATAAATATTATCCGTTATGATTTTTGCATTATATTTTTTTGCAACTTTAGTTACTTTATTTTCATTAATATCATTTATAAAGAGTACAGCACCTTCTTTACTCAAATGTTCAAGTAGATGTCCTCCTACATTTCCTACTCCTTGAATTAATATTTTTCGTCCTTCCAAACTTGATTTCCCCCATCTATACTCTGCAGCTCCTTTCATTCCCCAATACACACCATATGCTGTTAATGGAGAAGGATCTCCACTACCTCCCATTTCTTTTGGTATACCAGTAACATATTTTGTTTCCTTACGGATATATTTCATGTCTTTAGTCGTCATTCCGACATCCTCAGCAGTAATATATTTACCTGACAAGGTATCTACAAACTGACCAAACTTACGCATTAATACCTCTGTCTTTTCAGTAGATGAGTCTCCTATAATTACAGCTTTTCCGCCACCTAACTCTAGCCCAGAGATAGCTGCTTTAAATGTCATTCCTCTTGATAGCCTTAGCACATCACGCAATGCTTCTTCTTCATTATCGTATTTCCACATTCTAGTTCCTCCAAGTGCAGGGCCTAGATTAGTATTATGTATAGCTATAATTGCTTTTAATCCTGTATGTTGATCATTACAAAAAACAACTTGTTCATGACCAAGTGAACTTATTTGTTGTAACACCCCGTTTTTAGATATGTTTAAATCAACAACTTGCATAGATAATTTATTTTATAAGCAATTTTGTTCCGGCGCGCGAATTTACTTATTATTTTTGTTGTTTCAAAAATATAACATTTCTTTAAGTGAAGGATTTAAGATACATTAATCAATTTATATGGAAATATCGTAAACTATTGTTTTTAGGGATATTCTTCATAATTATTGCTAACATTTTTGCATTATATCCAGCAGAATTTGTTAGAAAAGCATTTGACAGCATACTACAAGTAATTACAGAAGGAGAATCAAAGAAAAACATACATAAGCTACTACTAAAATATGGTGGTTTAATAATTAGTTTTGCGATATTAAAAGGGATATTTATGTATTTCATGCGTCAAACGATTATTGTAATGTCTCGAAATATTGAATATGACTTAAAAAATATCGTTTATAAAAAATATCAGGCATTAAGCATGCATTTTTATAAAAAAAATAAAACTGGAGATCTCATGAATAGGATTACTGAAGATCTTAGTAGAGTAAGAATGTATGTAGGTCCTGTACTTATGTATAGTATTAATATGGTTGCATTATTCTCACTAGTTATTACAAAAATGTTTAGTATAAGTATAAGTTTAAGTTTATATGTTCTAATGCCGCTGCCTATATTAGCAATATCTGTTTATTATGTCAGTCTTAAAATAAATAAAAAAAGTGAAAAGGTTCAAGAGCAACTTTCAACTTTAACAACAATAACACAAGAGACCTTCTCTGGAATTAGAATACTGAAAAGCTTTGTGAATGAACATAATTCTATTAAAAGTTTTATAAAAAACTGCAAAGAATATACTCATAGACAACTAGATTTAGTAAAAATCGAAGCAATATTTTTTCCTTTAATCGTTACGATGATTGGGATAAGTACAATTCTTACAGTATATATTGGAGGTATAGAAAGCTTTAATGGTAATATTAGTTCAGGAAATATTGCAGAATTTATTATTTATGTTAATATGTTAGCATGGCCTGTGGCATCAATTGGATGGGTAACTTCATTAATTCAACGAGCAGCTGCATCACAAAAAAGAATTAATGAGTTATTACAAACACCATTAGATATTATCAATACAACTGAAAAACTGACCTCAATAAATGGAGATATTACATTCAAAAATGTGTCTTTTAGTTATAATAATAAATCTGCTGATATTTTAAATAATATTAATTTGATTATAAAAGCAGGAAGTAAAGTGGGGATATTTGGAAAAACTGGATCTGGAAAATCAACATTGTTAAATTTGATTTGCAGAATGTATGATCCGACATCTGGTAAAATTATAATAGGTAATCAAAATATAAAAAATCTTAATTTATATAATTTGCGAGATTCTATTAGCTACATACCCCAAGATGGATATTTATTCTCTGGAGACATTCAGGAGAATATCACTTTTGGGACAAACAAGATATCTAAGGATAGATTAGATCAATCTATAAGTCTAGCTGCAATTCAAGATGATATTACAAAATTTAAATCTAAGTTAAAAACTTTAGTTGGAGAACGAGGCGTGCAATTATCAGGAGGTCAAAAACAAAGACTAGCAATTGCTCGTGCACTATACAAAGAGAGAGATATCTATATTTTAGACGACTGTATGTCTGCAATAGATGCAAACAAAGAAAAAGATATTTTAAAGAATTTACATGAGTTTATGAAACATAAAACAGTAATAGTAGTCAGTCATAGGATATCTACATTAGCAAATACTGACCATATTATAGTGTTAAATCAAGGAAGAATTATAGAAGAAGGAAGTCATAAAAACTTATTAACCCAAGAAGGGTTTTATGCAAAAATATATCTTGAACAACAGAACAAATCAACCAAATAATCATTTTTTTATACATTTGTATAAAATTTGAAAAAACGAAAATGGTAGAGTATAAAAATGAAGATATTTTTTCAAAGTCAGTAAGAGCAGGAAGACGAACTTATTTCTTTGATGTAAGAAGCACAAAAGCAGGCGATTATTATTTAACAATCACTGAAAGTAAACGTGATTTTAATGAGGATGGAACTCCATTTTACAAGAAACATAAGATTTATCTCTATAAAGAAGATTTTACAAATTTTAAAGAAGCATTAAGTACTGTTACGGATTTTATAATTAAAGAAAAGGGAGAAGAAATCATATCTAATAAAACACAACATACAACCGAAAATACAGCTGAAGATACAACCGAAGATACAGCTGAAGATACAGCTGAAGATACAGCTGAAGATACAACTACTGAATTTACTGAAGTAGATTTCGATGATTTAGGAGAAAAGTAAAAAGACCTTTCTGATTAAACACACTCTTTTTATCAACAACTTTTTTTATTGTTAATAATTACATATTGTAATAAGACGTATAATGTGATTTTAGATTGTACTTTTATACAAACTTAACTATAGATGACAAGAATTATTGCAATTGCCAACCAAAAAGGAGGAGTAGGCAAAACTACAACAGCTATTAATTTAAGTGCAAGCCTTGGAGTATTAGAAAAGAAAGTTTTAATAATAGATGCAGATCCTCAATCAAATACAACTTCAGGTTTAGGCTACGACCCTCAATTATTAAAAATTGGAATTTATGAATGTTTAATTAAACAAGCAACGATAGAAGAAGCTATACTAGAAACGACTAGCCCAAACTTAGACTTATTACCTTCTCATATTGATTTAGTAGGAGCAGAAATCGACCTTGTCAATTTAAAAGGAAGAGAAACAAGAATGAGAAAAATGATTCAGAAAATAAAATCAAATTATGACTATATAATTATTGATTGCGCTCCTTCTTTAGGGTTACTTACTCTCAATGCTCTCACCGCTTCAAATTCTGTCATCGTTCCAATACAATGCGAATATTTTGCTTTAGAAGGCTTAGGAAAATTATTAAATACTATTAAAATTATTCAACAAAGATTAAATGAAGACCTAATTATAGAAGGATTATTACTTACAATGTATGATACTCGCTTACGTTTATCTAACCAAGTAGTAGATGAAGTTAAAACACATTTTCAGGATATGGTTTTTAACACGATCATTCATCGTAATGTACGTTTAGGAGAATCTCCCTCATACGGAGAAACAATAGTAATTCATGATGCATCTTGTAAAGGAGCTATTAACTATCTTAATTTAGCAAATGAACTTATAGAAAAACAAAAAATATTAGAAACTCGAAAAGTATTAGCTGATGAATAAGAAAAAAAGTGTATTAGGAAGGGGCCTATCAGCTATTTTAAAAAATTCCAAAACAGACATTACCGTTACTAATGAAGATTCGAAAATTGTAGGAGAAACACATAATATCTCTATAAAAAACATTACTCCAAATCCATTCCAGCCAAGAAGTAATTTTGAGATTAATAGTTTGAATAATCTTGCAGAATCAATTAAAGAATTAGGTGTTATTCAACCAATAACTGTTCGGAAATTAGGATATAACAAATACCAAATTATATCTGGAGAAAGGAGGTTTAGAGCTTGTGAAATCATTCAAAAAAATAGTATCCCTTGTTTTGTGAGAATTGCAAATGATCAAGAGATGTTAGAAATGGCATTAGTTGAAAATATACAGAGAGAAAATCTAGACCCAATTGAAATAGCCTTATCATTCCAACGTCTAATTAGTGAATGTGATTTGACACAAGAAGCCTGTAGCAAAAGAGTAGGGAAAGAACGCTCTACGGTAACTAACTTTCTACGCCTTTTAAAACTTCCAGAAGAAATTCAATCAGGGTTAAAAGCAAAATTAATCAATGTAGGGCATGCTAGAGCATTAGTCGGTATAAACAATAAAAATACTCAACTAAATATTTATCAAGATATTATTGAAAATGGATTTTCTGTCAGAGAAGTTGAAGAAATTGTGCGAACATTTGGTAGTTCAGAGTATAAGAAAGTTATACGAACCATAAAAAATAAACCAAATATATCATTCTCCGAGCAGAGATATTTACATCAAATATCAACAATACTGGATATTTCTGCTAGCATAAAGAAAAATAAAAATGGAAGTAGTAAACTCACACTTAATTTTAAATCAGAAGAAAAATTATTTAATATTCTTGAAAAAATAATCAACTAATATTGAAACGATTTATAGTCATAATTATTAGCATCTTATTTATGTTTTCTCCAAAATTGATTTTAGGACAAATAAAATCTCCCAAAAAAGCAGCAATAATGTCTGCTTGTCTACCAGGGTTAGGGCAAGCATATAATAAAAAATACTGGAAAATACCAATCATATATGCAGGGATTATAGTCTCTGGATACTATATTTATGATAATCAAAAAAAATACAATGACTACAAAGAAGCATACTTAAAAAATATTGATGACAATCCTGAAAATGATATTTATATTAATAACTATACTAATGCACAGCTATTAATTCTAAAAGATCATTACCGAAGAAATCGAGAAATTTCTTTATTATGTTTAAGCTTGACGTACATTGTTAATATTGTAGATGCTTCAATAGATGCTCATTTATTTGATTATGAGATTAATGAAGATATTAGTTTGAAAATTCGCCCCATTATAATGGCAAATAATGGCTCTCACGGGTTATCTTTGTCATTTAATTTATAAAATTCAATTATGAATATTATTATGATGGGGAATGGAAAAATGGGTAAGCAAATTATAAAATTAGCCCAACAAAAAGGGCATAAGATTGTAAAAATAGCTGATAGTAATAATAAAGCAGAATTATTAAACCTTACAAAAGCAGATGTATGTATTGAATTTAGTACCCCAGAAACAGCATTTAGAAATATTTCTCATTCAATAAAATCAGGAGTTCCAATTATCTCAGGAACGACAGGATGGTTAAATAAAATGAAAGAAATTGAAAATATATGTGATACTTATAACGGCTCATTTCTTTATTCTTCAAACTTTAGTATAGGGATGAATATTCTATTTGAATTAAATAAAAAACTAGCGCAATTAATGAAAGATAGAAAGTATAGCTGTACTGTAGATGAAACCCATCATAAGAAAAAAATAGATGCCCCTAGTGGAACCGCTAAGCAATTAGCAAAAGATATAGAAAATACACTAGTCAAAAAAGCATCCATAAAATATAAAAGGACAAATAATATAATTGGAGAACATAATATTACATACTCTAGTAATGATGACATAATTAAAATTAGACATGTTGCGAAAAACCGAGCCTCCTTTGCACGTGGAGCAATAATAGCAGCTGAATGGATTATTAATAAAAAAGGAGTTTTTGACTTTTACGACATTATTAAATTAGATACATAAAATGGAAAATAAAAGAGTTAGATTAAAAAAAATGATAAAGATTATATTGTTTATAGTATTTACAATCCTTTGGTCTATATTCATATATTTAATTAATGGAGAGTGGTTATATTTTATGCCACTTGTATTAGCAGATGTTATATTCTTTGAAACAATTAATTGGCAATTTTGGAGGAAAAGAAAAAAACGATCTAAGAAAAGTGAAATCAGAAATTGGATAGAAGCAATTGTATTTGCAATTATTGCAGCAACTATTTTACGTACTTTTTTAATTGAAGCATATACGATACCAACATCTTCAATGGAAAAGTCAATGTTAATTGGAGATTTTCTTTTTGTCAGTAAATTAGCATATGGACCAAGAGTTCCGATTACACCTCTTGCTGTACCTCTAGTTCATCACACTATACCTAGAACGAAGCAAAAATCATATTCTGAAATTATACAACTTCCGTATTATAGGATGAAAGGATTAGGTCAAATAAAAAGAAATGATTGTGTAGTTTTTAATTGGCCTGCCGAAACACTGGGCAGACCAGTAGATAAAAAAGAAAATTATATAAAAAGATGTGTGGGAATCCCTGGAGATATAGTTCAAATTAAAAATGGAAAGTTATTTGTTAATAATCAAAAAGCCGAGGAACCTTTAGGAATGAAAACACAATATAGATATCGTGTTAATACGTCAGGGGTTGGAATAAACCCAAAAATATTGTTAGAAAAGTATGATATTACTGAGGGAGGTTATGGAAGGAATAAAAATGAATATATCCTGACTTTAACAGAAGAAAATAGAAATGCTGTAAAAAAATTTAAAAATGTAACTGATATAGAGGTGTTAAGTGAAAATCAAACAGGCATACATGTATTCCCAAACAAAAAGCACTTTGATTGGAGTCCAGATAACTTTGGTCCATTAAAGATCCCAAAGGCAGGACAAACTATTGAATTAAATATACAAAACTTAGATATATATAGAGATATTATTGAAAAATACGAATACAATCTACTTGAAGTTATTGGAAAAACAATTTATATCAATAAAAAAGAAACTGAAAAATATACTTTTAATATGAATTATTATTGGATGATGGGAGACAATCGACATAACTCTGCTGACTCTAGATTCTGGGGATTTGTTCCAGAAGATCATATAGTAGGAAAAGCATTATTCATATGGATGAGTTGGGATCGAAATGCAAAAGGACTTAATAAAATCAGATGGAATAGATTGTTTGATAGTGTTAAATAAAGAATACTTATTACCTATAGCATATTTAGCACCTATCGAATATTATAGTATTCTTTTACATAATCCAAAGAGTGTAATTGAAAAACATGAGAATTTTATAAAACAGACCATTAGGAATAGATGTGTAATCTGTAACTCTAATGGAAAGTTACTATTAACTATACCTAAAAAAAGACCTCCCACATCAAAACAATTAATAAAAGATATTCAAATATCCTATGCTAATAATTGGCAAGCAGAACATTGGAAATCAATTAAATCTGCTTATAACTCATCTCCTTTCTTTATGTTTTATAGTGATGAAATATATACTGTTTTTATTCAAAAACAAAAATTCTTATTAGATTTTAATTTAAAACTTCAAAGCAAAATTTTGAAATTATTGAATATAGAATATGAGACTAATTTGACAACATCATATTTAAAAGAAACTAAAAAAATTGATTTAAGAAAATATTATCAGATAATTAATAATCATAAACAATATCAACAAGTTTTTTCATATAAATATAGTTTTGAACAAAATTTATCTATTATCGATTTATTATTTAATTTAGGTCCTGAAAGTAAAGAATATCTAAACAATATACAGATATAATAGCATTTGATTATTTTTGAATAATTATATAGAATAATGAAAAAGGAGTTAGATTTTAATAAAAATGATGATCATATGAGATTATTACTATCTGATATGAAAAAAAAGATGTCCACTATATCTGAAGGAGGGGGAAAATCAAAAATAAATAAACAGCATCAAAAAGGGAAACTGACCGCCAGAGAACGTATTGATTACTTAAAAGATGATGATTGTATTTTTTTTGAGATAGGTATATTTGCTGGATATAAGATGTATGAGAAGTATGGAGGATGTCCTGCAGGAGGTGTTATTGCAGGAATTACTTATATTCAAAAAAAACAATGTATTGTAGTTGCTAATGATGCTACCGTAAAAGCAGGCTCATGGTTTCCAATATCAGCAAAAAAGAATCTGCGTATACAAGAAATTGCTATGGAAAATTACTTGCCAATCATTTATTTAGTAGATAGTGCAGGCATATTCTTACCAATGCAAAATGAAGTTTTTGCAGATAAAGAACATTTTGGGAGAATATTTAGAAATAATGCAAAAATGTCATCAATGGGAATTACTCAAATTGCTGCAATAATGGGATCATGCGTAGCTGGAGGGGCCTACTTACCAATAATGAGTGATGAGGCACTTATTGTCGACAAAACATCATCGATCTTCTTAGCAGGAAGCTATTTGGTAAAAGCAGCTATTGGAGAAGATATTGATAACGAAACGCTAGGTGGAGCTACCACCCATTGTGAGATCTCTGGAATAACAGATTACAAATCTAAGGATGACAAAGATGCTCTAGAAAGAATCCGTGATATTATAGATAAAATTGGAGACTTTAAAAAAGCAGGATTCAATAGAAAAGGAGCATATCCTCCAAATAAAGAAGAAAAAGAAATTTACGGAATTATTCCTATAGATAGAAGCAAACCCTATGATATGAAAGAAATCATAAAACGCTTGGTAGATGAATCAAAATTTGAAGAATATAAAGAAAGTTACGGGAAATCTATATTATGTGGATATGCACGAGTAGATGGATGGGCAGTAGGTATAGTCGCTAATCAAAGAGAAATGATTAAAACTAAAAAAGGGGAATTACAATTTGGAGGAGTAATTTATTCGGACTCCTCAGATAAAGCTGCTCGTTTTATTGCTAATTGCAACCAAAAGAAAATTCCTTTAGTTTTTTTGCAAGATGTTACTGGTTTTATGGTTGGATCACGCTCCGAGCATGGAGGTATTATTAAAGATGGTGCTAAAATGGTAAATGCCATGTCTAATTCAGTAGTTCCAAAGTTTACAGTTATTATAGGAAATTCCTATGGAGCAGGAAATTATGCCATGTGCGGAAAAGCCTACGACCCAAGATTAATTGTAGCTTGGCCAACTGCTCAGTTAGCTGTTATGGGGGGCGAACAAGCAGCTAAAGTCCTTTTGCAAATTGAAAAAGCTTCTCTAGAAACTAAAGGAGAGGAAATTGATGAAGAAACAGAAAAAAAATTATTAAAAACAATCACAGATAAGTATGAAAAACAAACCTCTCCTTATTATGCCGCTTCTAGGTTATGGACAGACGCTATTATTAATCCTCTAGAGACCCGTAAAGTAATTTCTATGGGAATTGAGGCTGCTAACCATGCCCCTATTACTGATAAATACAATCCTGGCATAATACAGAGTTAATTATATCTGAAATGCTTTCTTTTAATAAACTGAGAGTGTCAAGGATAATATATTTAGAAACATATTTCTATAAAAGAATAAAACCCATTATTTTTTTTATTATGCTTGCTTAAACGATTTCTTTATCTTTGTAGCAGTAATTAAAGATAAATTATGATTAATATCACCCTTCCAGATGGAAGCATTAAGCAAGTAAAAAGTGGAGTTTCAGCTATTGACATTGCGATGGATATTTCTGAGGGACTAGCAAGAAATGTGCTTTCTGCTAGTATAAATGGAGAGATTTGGGATGCAAACCGTCCTATCACTACAGATGCTACACTTATCCTACACACCTGGGACGATAATAAAGGAAAAGCTACTTTCTGGCATTCCTCTGCACACATTATGGCAGAAGCTCTTGAAGCTCTTTATCCTGGGATAAAATTAGGTATTGGTCCGGCTATCGATAATGGCTTCTATTATGATGTAGACTTAGGAGATCATATTCTTTCTTTGGATGAATTACCTGGAATTGAAAAAAAAATGAAGGAGCTAGCTGCTCAAAAGATGATTTTTGAAAGACAAGATATCTCTAAAGATGAAGCTATTACCTACTTTACGAACAAAGAAGATCAATATAAACTGGAGTTATTAGAAGATTTAGAAGATGGAAATATCACCTTTTATACACAAGGTAATTTTACTGATTTGTGTAAAGGGCCACATATTCCTTCTTCTGGAAAGATAAAGGCTATTAAATTACTAAACATTGCTGGCGCATACTGGAGAGGAGACGAAAACCGTAAGCAACTTACGCGTATTTATGGGGTGTCTTTCCCAAAGCAAAAACAACTTACTTCTTATTTAGAAATACTAGAGGAAGCTAAGAAACGTGACCATCGAAAAATAGGTAAAGAAATGGAGCTATTCACTTTTTCTCAAAAGGTAGGTCAAGGATTGCCATTATGGTTGCCAAAAGGAGCACAGCTAAGAGAAAAGCTAGAAAGCTTTCTTAAGGAAGCTCAAGCTCAGGCAGGCTATCTACCTGTAGTCACTCCACATATTGGTAACAAAGATCTATACGTTTGTTCAGGTCATTACGACAAATATGGGAAAGATTCATTTCACCCAATTAAAACTCCTAATGAAGGAGAGGAATTTTTTCTAAAACCTATGAACTGCCCTCATCATTGTGAAATTTATAAATCTAAGCAGTATTCTTATCGTGATTTACCTGTTCGTCTTGCAGAATTCGGTACAGTTTACCGTTATGAACAATCTGGAGAACTTCACGGATTAACTAGAGTAAGAGGGTTTACACAAGATGATGCTCACATATTCGTACGTCCTGATCAACTAAAACAGGAATTTATCAATGTTATTGACCTAGTACTATATGTGTTTAATGCTCTTGGGTTTGAAAACTTTAAGGCGCAGATTTCGCTGAGAGATCCAAAGAATAAAGTTAAATACATAGGATCGGATGAAAATTGGGAAAAATCTGAAGTAGCAATTATTGAAGCTACAGAAGAAAAAGGTTTGAAATCAATTATAGAATATGGAGAAGCTGCTTTTTATGGCCCTAAACTTGATTTTATGGTGAAAGATGCTCTAGGAAGAGAATGGCAATTAGGTACTATCCAAGTAGATTATAACTTACCAGAAAGATTTGAACTAGAGTATACAGGTGCTGATAATCAAAAACACAGACCGGTAATGATACATAGAGCTCCTTTCGGTTCTATGGAACGATTTGTTGCTGTTCTTATTGAACATTGCGGTGGGAATTTTCCACTGTGGCTTACTCCAGAAAAAATTATAATCTTGCCAATTAGTGAAAAACATCACGATTATGCTAATAAGATACTCGGATTACTAAAAAATTCCGATATTTGCGGCCTTGTTGACGAAAGAGCTGAAACTACTAGCAGAAAAATACGAGATGCTGAAGTTTCAAAGATTCCTTACATAATAATTGTTGGCCAAAAGGAAGAAGAAAAAGAAGAGATCTCTGTAAGGAAACATGGGAGAGAGGATTTAGGTAGTATGAAAATTGAAAATTTAATAAAATTGATAACTAAAGAAGTTGATAGTCTAATTACATTTAAATAATTAAAAACTAGAAAAAATAGTATTGAATAGAAGAAGATTTACTAGAAGACCAAAGAAAAAACAACATAGGACTAATACAGAGATTAGTGCAGGGTTTGTCAGAATAGTAGGAGAAGATATTGAAGCAAAAATTGTTTCTCTAGAAGAAGCATTATTAACTGCAAAAAAAAGAAACTTAGATCTTGTTGAGATATCTCCAAATATTGATCCTCCGGTTTGTAAGGTAATTGACTATAAGAAATTTATATACGACCAAAAAAAGAAACAAAAAATAATAAAAAAGAAAAGCATAAAAGTTGTCATTAAAGAGTTGCGATTTGGGCCAAATACAGAAGAACATGATTTTAATTTTAAATTAAATCATGCAAAGAAATTTTTAACTGATGGGGCAAAAGTAAAAGCTTTTGTATTTTTTAGAGGGCGCACAATAATATTTAAAGAAAAAGGAGAAATATTATTATTAAGATTAGCTCAAGAATTAGAAAATTTAGGAGTAGTAGAAATTATGCCTAAATTAGAAGGAAAGAAAATGACAATGGTAATTGCACCAATAAAGAAAAATTAGGATTATGCCAAAAATGAAAACAAAGTCTGGAGCAAAAAAAAGATTTAAAAAAACAGGTTCTGGTAAAATTAAAAGAAAACATGCTTTTAAATCTCATATTTTAACAAAAAAAGAGACAAAGCAAAAACGTAATTTAACTAAATCAGGATTAGTTCATAAAGCAGATAAAAAAAATATAGAGTCACAACTTTGTATATAAAATTAACTAGGTCTTTAGCTTAACATAAGAGTTTCTTCATTGTTATAAGAGCCGCTAAAATCCAAAAAAACAAAAAAATGCCAAGATCAACAAACTCAGTCGCTTCTAAAGCAAGAAGAAAAAAAATTATTAAACAAGCTAAAGGCTACTTCGGAAGAAGGAAAAATGTATATACTGTTGCTAAAAATGCAGTAGAAAAAGGACTACAGTATGCATATCGAGACCGAAAAAATAAAAAACGTAACTTTCGCTCGTTATGGATACAACGAATTAATGCTGGGGCTAGATTGCATAACATATCATATTCAGAATTCATGGGAGGAGTAAGAAAGAATAATATTGAATTAAATAGAAAAGTATTAGCAGATCTTGCTCTAAACCATCCAGAGACTTTTCAAGCTATAGTAGAAAAAATTAGATAATAGAAGATTATTGTTTCTTTAGAAATTCTTGTGCTATCTGCGAAACTATCTTACCATCAGCCTTGCCATCTGTTTTGGATATAGCTAAACCAATAACCTTGCCTATGTCTGAAACTGTAATATCGCCTAGTTCTGTAATAATATTATTTATAACTTTTCTTATTTCATCATTAGTAAGGGGTTCTGGCAAATAAACCTCAAGATGTTTTATTTGACTCTCTTCATCATGAGCTAAATCTTGCCTATCTTGCTCATTATATATACGTGCAGATTCTTTACGCTGCTTCAGAAGTTTTGATATTAACTTAGTAACTATCTGATTTGAGATTTTATTACTTCCATCTTTAGCGGATTCTAATAAAATAGCTGCCTTTACTGCTCTAAGAGCTGCTAATTTTTGTGTGTTCTTCTCACGCATAGCGTTCTTTATATCTTGATTTATTTTTTCTTGTAGGGTCATTGTTTGCTGATTTTCTGATTATTAAAATTAATTCTTTTTAAAGCTTCAACCGCATAATTATAATTAGGATTGATCTCAATTGCTCTTTGATAGTCGCTTTTTGCCTGCATAATATTACCTAAAGTTTCAAAACAATAACCTCTTGAATAATATGCCTGATAATATTGAGAGTTAGTGTAAATTGCATCTGAAAAATTATTTACAGCAATATTGAATAAATCTAATTCCATATGTACAAAACCAACATTATAATGAGCATCTGCATGAAAAGGATCAATTTTATGTAAATCAGAATATACTTTAAGAGCGTTATTCCATTCTTTTCTTTCCTGAAAAAAAACCCCTTTTGCATATAAAACATGTAAATTGTTAGAATCAATTTTCAAGACATTATCATAATATATAAGCGCTAATGTGTCATTTTTCTTGTGAAAAATATTGCCTAATTGTATATGCCCCTCAATAAATTCTGGATTTACTTGAATTGACTCATAGAAACAATCTAATGCTTGTTTAGGATCACCTATTTCATTTAAAATATAACCTTTTAATAAATATGCTTTTTCTAGATTATTATTGATTTTTAAAACACGATTAAGAATTTCAATAGCTTCCTTATATCTTAAAAAAGCAATCAAAATCTCTGCATATTTTAAAAAAGCATCAAAGTTTTTTGATTCTACATTTGTAGCAAGCTTCAAATGATTTAATGCAAAATAAGGGTATTCACTTTTAGTATGATTAATCTTAGATATTTCAAAATAAGATTCTCCTGCTAAAAAATTAGCTTCTAGATTGGCTGAATCTAATGACAGGCATTGTTTTGCGTCAAACAAGACGTGCTCCCAATTCTGCTTAGCTCTATAGTAATTAGCTCTTTTCAATAGTAATTGCAGATCTGAAGGATTTTTATTAATCTTCTCTGAAAGAATATCAATTTCTATAATGTTTTCGGAAGTATGAGAAGAATCTCCTATACAAGAAAATAAAGATAAGATAATTAGCAGGTATGATCTTGAAAATTTAACAAAAAAATTAAGCTGAAGCATTATGTTAACTCTATGCCATCTTTTATTTTTATTTCAATTTCTTCTGAAAGCTCTACATTGTCATCCAAAATCTTTTTGATTGTATCTCTCCCTTGACCTAACTTTGTCTTTTTATAACTAAACCATGAACCACTTTTTTCGATAATACCACATTCTATTGCCATATCCAAAAGCTCTCCTGAGCGGGAAATACCTTTACCAAACATAATGTCAAACTCAGCTTTTTTAAAAGGTGGTGCAACCTTGTTTTTTACAACTTTGACTCTTGTCCTATTCCCTACTATCTCTTCACCATTTTTGATTGCTCCTATTCTTCTAATATCTAATCGTACAGATGAATAAAATTTCAGTGCATTCCCTCCTGTTGTAGTTTCTGGATTACCAAACATCACTCCAATCTTCATTCTTATTTGATTAATAAACATGCATGTAGAGCCTGTTTTACTAATAGTAGCTGTAAGCTTACGTAAAGCCTGTGACATCAAACGAGCATGTAATCCCATCTTGGAGTCTCCCATTTCTCCATCAATCTCTGATTTTGGTGTAAGCGCAGCAACAGAATCAACAACAATTAAATCTACAGCTCCAGAACTAATTAAATGGTCAACAATTTCTAAAGCTTGTTCTCCATTATCAGGTTGAGAAATTAGCAGATTATCAATATCAACTCCTAATGCTTTTGCATATGAAGAATCAAAAGCATGTTCTGCGTCTATAAAAGCAGCTATGCCTCCTTGTTTTTGTACTTCTGCTATTGCATGAATAGTTAAAGTTGTTTTACCTGAAGACTCAGGCCCATAAATCTCAACAATTCTTCCTCTAGGGAAACCTCTAACTCCTAATGCAAGATCAAGTCCTAGAGATCCTGTTGGGATAACTTCAACTTGTTCTGAAATCTTATCTCCCAACTTCATAACTACTCCTTTACCATACGATTTCTCTAATTTACCTAATGTTAATTCTAAAGCTTTTAATTTTTCTGTTTCTTTCTTTCCACTCATAATAATAACAATTTAAATGACTATAATTTTTATATAAACAAAAAAGCAAAAATCTAAGTGGAATTTCAATAAAAACAAAAGTAAATTATTAACAAAATGAAAGAAACTTTTACATCCAATTTTAAAACTAAATGGGGAATGGAAGACTAATTTCGTATATTCAGCAAAATATATTTATGAAGAAACTGACTGATAATACCTACATAAATTTTGTATCCCACATTCCTTACATAACGGAGTTCTAGATTTACATATATATCTACCATGCAATATTAACCAATGATGTGCAGTATTTAAATATTTTTCCGGAAATATCTTTAATAACTGAATCTCTGCTGCAAGTGGATTCTTAGCATTCTTAGTTAATCCCACTCTTTCGGATACTCTAAATACATGTGTATCTACCGCCATAGCTGGTATATCAAAATATACAGACCCTATAACATTTGCTGTTTTCCTTCCAACACCAGGAAGTTTTTGAAGATCTTCTAAGTTAGAAGGGATCTTAGAATCAAAATCATTTACAAGCATTTTTGCCATTTCATATAAATATTTTGCTTTATTTCTTGGATAACTACAAGTTTTAATTAACTCAAATATATCTTCTATTGATGCCCTACTCATTAAACTCGGATTCGGAAATCTACTAAATAGATTAGGAGTTATCATATTAACACGTTTATCAGTACATTGTGCAGATAATATAACGGCAATGGTCAATTGAAAAACATTCTTATAATGTAACTCAGTCTTGGCATCAGGCATATTTTCCTTGAAATAAGCAATAAATAAGCTTGCTCTCTTCTTAGAGTTCATATATAAATTATAAGACTAATTTAATACTGTTAAAAAAATACCACTAGAATTAGTCTTTATAGCTTTTGAAGCTCTTGAATAACTTATTATGTTCTCTAGAGTTTCGTCTTTAGGGCCTTTTGTTATATTTTGTTTACTGTTGTTTTTTTTAGAAGAATTGTTTTCCAAAGAGGTACAAGTTGACCTTATAAATCGAGTAGAGTTTTTCACCATATATTATATTTTTTGTTTTCATATAGTTTGTAACGATAGAAATACAATTATATTGTATAGAGTATAAATTATTTTATCTGTAAATCTATATTTTTTTCATTACTAATCTTTCTAAGATTAATCAATGCATAACGCATTCTACCTAATGCAGTATTAATACTAACATCAGTAAGCTTAGCAATCTCTTTAAAACTCATATCCTCATAATACCGAAGCTGAAGCACTTCCTTTTGATCGTTGGGAAGTTTATCAATTAAGCTTTTTAAATTAGCATGTGTTTGCTCTATAATCATCTCTTCCTCCTGATTAAGAGAATCCTGAGGTATAACATCAAAAATATCAAATTCTTCTGTAGAACGTAAAACTGACATTTTTTTATTTCGTCTAAAATGATCAATAACAAGATTATGTGCTATTCTCATAACCCAAGGTAAAAATTTACCTTCCTCATTATATTTTCCAGTTTTTAAAGAGTTAATAACTTTAATGAACGTGTCTTGAAAAATATCTTCTGTTATGTCTCTGTTCTTGATCTTTGACATAATAAAGGCATATACTCGATTCTTGTGTCGAGTTAATAAACGTTCAAAAGAAGCATGATTGCCAGCTAAATAGCCTTCAACTAAATACTGATCTGTGGAATTTTGTGATAACATAATACATTTAATTTAAATTAAATAATGGTTAATTAAAAGTAAATGTATGTCCTATAAGCGAATTTTATGGTTGTAAAACTTGAGACAAATATAGTAAAAGATATCATATTATACAAATCTTATTTTTTAGCTTTGCAAATTCTCTAGAGATAATATGAAAAAAATAACCTCAAATACTAAGGAAAATATAATAATTACAGGAGCACGATTACATAACTTAAAAAATTTATCATTAGAAATTCCTAAAAATAAAATAACAGCTATATCAGGAGTTTCTGGATCAGGAAAATCATCATTAGCATTTAACACTTTATTTGCAGAAGGACAAAGAAGATATATAGAAAGCTTGTCTTCATATGCTCGTCAATTCTTAGGAAAACTCAAAAAACCAGATGTAGAAAAAATTGAGGGATTATCTCCAGCCATTGCTATAGAACAAAAAATAATGTCAAATAATCCGCGATCAACTGTAGGTACTGTTTCAGAAATCTACGATTACATGAAACTACTTTTTACCAGGATTGGGAAAACATATTCACCAATATCAAGAAAACAAGTAAAAAATCACAGTATTGATGATATTTACGATTTTATTATAAAACAAAACCAAGAGGACCAAATACTGTTAATAGCTGAATATCAAATTAAAGAAGATATAGAAAAAACATTTCTAAATCTTTATAAACAAGGCTTCTCTAGAGTATTAATTAATAATAAAATAGAACGTATAAATACAGAAACTAGTAATCTTATAAAAGAAAATCATAAAGCTTTACAGTTAATAATAGATAGAATCTCTTTAAAAGAGATAAAGAATTCAAAAAAAAGATTAATTGACTCCATACAAACTGCATTTTATGAAGGGAATGGTGTATGTATATTAAAAATCAACAATAAAGAACATAAATTCTCTAATAAATTTGAACTAGATGGTATCGAATTTACAAAACCTACCCCTCACTTATTTTCCTTTAATAATCCTTATGGAGCATGTGAGAAATGTGAAGGATTTGGAAGCATACTCGGTATAGATGAAAAAAAAGTAATTACAAATCAAAATCTTTCCATATACGAAAACGTTGTAAATTGCTGGTCAGGGAAAAAATTAAGAAGATGGAAAGATAAATTTATAGAGCATTCACAAGAATATAATTTTCCAATACATAAGCCATATAAAGAGCTTTCAAAAGAAATGAAGGATATTTTATGGAATGGGAAAGAAAAATGCAAGGGTATTTTTACATTCTTCAAACGATTAGAAAAAAAAAGATATAAAATACAAAATCGAGTATTAATTTCTAGATATAGAGGAAAGACAATCTGTAATTCATGCGAAGGATCTAGACTAAAAAGAGAAACAAATTATATAAAGATTAATAATAAAAATATTACTGAACTGGTAAGCATGGATGTTAATTCTTTATTAGATTTCTTTAAAAATATAAAGCTCAACAAACATCAAAAACTAGTATCCAAACAATTAATAATTGAGATTACTAATCGATTAAGTTATCTGCAAAAAGTTGGATTAGGTTATTTGACCTTGGACAGGCCTTCTCCTTCACTTTCTGGAGGGGAAATGCAAAGAATAAATCTAACAACATCTTTAGGAAGTTCTCTAGTAGGAGCAATGTATATTTTAGATGAACCTAGTATTGGATTACATGCTAGAGACACGAAATTACTAATTGAAATTATAAAAGATCTTAGAGATATTGGAAATACAGTGATTATTGTTGAGCATGATGAAGAAATCATAGAAAGTGCTGATTACATAATAGATTTAGGCCCAAACGCTGGTATAAATGGCGGAGAACTTGTTTTTGCAGGTGAATTTAAAAACCTTTCCAATGCTAAGAATAGCTTAACAAAGAAATACTTCTTAAAAGAATTAGAAATTCAAATTCCAGAGAGAAAAAAATGGACAGATAGTATTAAACTATTTGGAATAAACCAATATAATCTAGATAATATAGATGTCGAATTTCCCCTACATTGTTTTGTTGTCATTACTGGACTAAGTGGTTCTGGGAAATCAACGCTACTAAAAGAAGTATTAAAACCTGCTGTAGAAGATTATTTAAAAATTAAATCAAAAAATCAACAAAATTTTAGAAAATTAATCTTAAACACTGTACATCTAAGTAATGTGCAGCTTATCGATCAAAACCCAATAGGAAAATCCTCGCGCTCTAATCCTGCAACATATATAAAATTATATGATGACATCAGAAATCTTTTCTCTAAACAAAAGCTTGCTATAAACAGAAAATATAAAACTGGAGCATTCTCGTTTAATGTGGACGGAGGAAGATGTGAAATCTGTAAAGGAGATGGTGAAACTGTAATAGAAATGCAATTTATGTCGGATATTTATTTAGAATGTGAAGATTGTAAAGGGAGTCGTTTTAAAACAGAAATACTAGATGTAAAATTTGGAACAAAAAATATATCCGAAATCCTAAATTTATCGGTCGATCAAGCAATTGTTTTTTTTAATGAACATAGTCAAGAAAATATTGTGAAAAAATTACTTGCTTTACAGCAAGTTGGATTGGGGTATATACGGATTGGACAATCATCAAATACTCTAAGTGGTGGTGAGGCTCAAAGAATAAAATTAGCATCTTTCCTTGTTAAAGGGATGAACTCAGAAAAAACATTATTTATATTTGATGAGCCTACAATTGGATTACATTTTCATGATGTTAAAAAGCTCCTACAATCATTTAATGCTCTTATTCAAAAGGGACATTCAATAATTTGTATTGAACATAATATGGATGTAATAAAATCCGGAGACTGGATAATTGATTTAGGTCCTGAGGGAGGAAAAAACGGAGGACGTATTATGTTTCAAGGAACTCCTGAAGAATTAATTAATACAAAAAAGTCTATAACAAGTAAATTTTTAAAAAAGAAAATACCTCCTCCTATTGAGAGTTTAAATAATCTTGCAAAATAATCGCTGCACTCATCTGATCTACTAATGATTTATTTTGTCTTTTCTTCCTTTTAATTCCTGATTCAATAAGTTGTTTCTTAGCAATCTTTGAAGTATATCTTTCATCAACTTTACATATCCTAATTCCAGGAAGTTGTTCTTTTATATTATTTATAAATCTATCTGCAAATATTGTACCATCAGTAGAATTACCGTCTAAGTTAATAGGATACCCAATTACAAGAATAGATACTGAATACTTTGTAACTAAATCCTGTAGTTCTAAATAAATATCATTTGGAGCCAATGTAGAAACTGGAGTTGCTATAATATTTAAAGCATCAGAAATAGCTAATCCAATACGTTTCTCGCCAATATCAAGACCTATGATTCTATTCACTATTGCTTAACAATAGGATAAATAACATTATCAGGAATTACCTTAATATGATAAGTTCCTGAACTATAATCTGACATGTCAAATTGTAAGTTATTTGAATTTGAAGATAATACATCCAACACAGTACCTTTTATATCTAATATATGAATTTGACGTTTCTTAAGACCTCCAAAATCAATATTTAAAACCCCTAAAGTAGGACTAGGAAATATTTTAAAATCAATAACGCTCTCTGAAATAAAAGATGGCACTAAATATAAAGGTGGAAAAACAATATAATCAATCCATGCGCAATCATCACCAGCTCCATACCAATTATCTTTTTCATACTCCCATTTAAAGACAGTTTGACCTGTGATATTTACTGGAAAAGAAACAAAACTCCATCCTGTATCAAGACCAGACCATTCTGCTAATTTATTCCCATTTATTTTAAACTTTAAATAATCATAATCTTCTTCAGAAGAAACAAACTTAAAGAAAGAAATATCTCCAGGAGAAATAACATTAACACTTATAGATAACTCTGATTCAGAATTATCTGGAAGACCAATTGCAGAACGACTAGAATAACTTCCTTCATAAAAAGAAACAGAATCAATGACCCATGGGTAAGTGCCTTGTATCCAATTAAATTGATTAAATCCGCCCGTCTCATAATCCTCTTGTACAATGCCTATAATCTCAGTAAAAGTATCTTGATATGTATATACTCCATCAGAAACATCCAAAGCAAATGACACTAATGTGCCTACTGGAGTGACAGGATCAACAGTTATAGAAAAAATAGCACTATTCTGTTGACTTGGGGTTAAAATAGAAGTTGAAACACTAGGATTATTTATTGTGATATAATTAGAATTAGCACTTAAAATTGAAATTATATTATCTATTTCTGAGTGGCCTAAATTTGTAATATCAATAACAAAATCCAATGTTTCTCCCGCATCTAACCTGCCATTACTATTGCCAAAGGCTACATCATTAATACTACGAGAAGAAACACTTAGTTCTGGAGCATTAAGTGTAAGAGGGAGACTAGCATTCCAAGTATTGTTATTATTATCTGTAATAATAAAATCACAAACTACAATATGTTGATCAGGGATAAAAGAAGAAACCTGAAATCTAAATGGCGAATTTGTTAAAGATATTTGTGATGTATTTAATATTGAAATACTAACAATACTATCAATCAATGTCACATAAGGATCATTAGTTGTCATTCTAACATTTAAGTTTTGAGTATTAACATTTCCGACATTTTGAAATGAGACATTTAAATCAATAAGCTCATCATAATCAATAAAACTATTATTATTTCCAGCAATATCATCAATAGAATGTGTTGTGTAAATAACAAAAGGCCCGTTTGGAGAAATAATCTGTATAGTATTAATATATGGCTGCCTAAATTGTTTTGTAACAACAATATCTGCAAGACCTATATTACTGATTGAAGGAAAAGTTAAATCAACATTACCAGTAGAATCTGTAACTTGTGCGTCCAAAAGAACTCCATTCATAGATAATGCAACATATGCGTCCGCTTCTGTTAGAACATTCAAAGTCGTGATTCCAGCAGGTATTGCTGTACTATGCGTAACATTTAATACTGAAGGAATACCTATATAAGGCATCAAAGAAGGATCTCCCATCACATGATATATTTCCCAGTAATATTCTTCTGCTCCACCGGCTTGTGTAACTGCAAGATTTCCAGAATGAAGAATTTGTCCTTGTGTAATAAACCAATCATCCTTATGCTCTCCATTTTCATGCATTAAACAATCATATACTCCTAAACCGGTAGCATTATAAGTGGGGTTTGCTGTAAAATTACCAGTATTTCCTACTGCCCACCAATAATCTTCATCCCAATATGTGTTATTAGAGCCTCCGATATATCCTACTGCACCTTTGTTAGAAGCTCTTAATAATGCTTCTCCAAAACACTCATTAACATCAAATTTATTAGATTGACAGCAATTACCAATTAGGACTCCGTATTTATCTAAATTTTGTAACGAATAAACATCCGATGTCTCAAAACTTGGATCAGACCAACCAGCAGAACCACAATGAGCAGTATAATTAGCAAAAGAACATCCATCACTTATATCACTAATTATAGCAGCAGATGCTTGAGGCATATCAGAAGTAATAGGAGTTCCAGATCCATATAAATAATTATTGACTACTAAGCCATGTGTAGTATTAAAATAATAATCTGTCCCATAATTAATTTGACCATTACCATAAGTAGCAGCCATTGAAGCATCTACACCTGCCACTAAAACCACTTCTTCCAAAAATGTTGGGTCTGCAAAAGCATATGTCTCATGTGTAATGGTTTTATGAATCTGTGATTCTAATTCTCCAGTATTTGTAGCAGAAAGCCTGCCATAATACATCTCCGGATAAAAATCTCCAAAGCCATCAAACTCACAATAATACATATCTGAAATATGTGAGCCTGTATTTCCTGTAAAAGATGGGATTTGAGCGTCATCACCAACCAAAAGCAAATATGTTGGTGCAGGATCTGAGGCTGTAGCATTATCATAAAGTGAATCAATAAAAGCATGTATTGAAGCAGTGGTATTTCCTACATTAGGATCATTTGTGTATCCTTCAATAACAGTAAACCCTTTTTTTGTTTTCCATTCAATTAAGGGTTGCAACGCAGTCTGAAACATAGGGTCTGCAATAATAACATATTTAACAGGATAAGTTGTAATAGCATCTTGAGTAGAAATAGGTAAATAATTAATACATTTCTTATATAAATTTTCAAACTCTCTAGAATAATATGTTGATCTTAATTGTTTATCTGTAGAATAATCAATGTTATTAAAAGTAATCTCAATTTCTACTCTTTTAACAATCTTTAAAACATTAGTTACAGGGTTATAACTAAATGGATTAATTGATAATCTACCAAGTTGTTGCCCGCGCATTTTACCTAAGAGCTCTATAGTAGCTAACTCATCATGACTAAAAGCACCTATAGAATAATGATCTGTATTGAAATAAAATGGAACATTAGCTGCATCATCACTCTTGGATAAAGATGGTTGATGAGGTAAGATTGGTAATGAAATACCATAATCATCTAAATCTATTATTTCTTCTTCTTTGTGGATAATATCAATTGATGCATGACTTCCTGCAGGTACCTGTACAAGCTTATGTAAAACAGGGAGTTCTGGCTTTCCAATATTTGCAGAGTTAAATGTATATGATGGGAGTATCAGCTTTATAAAGTCCCCTGATTTAGTTTTTATAATTCTACTATCAACTCTAGCAATACTATTTATAAATGAAAACTTTTGTTTTTGATTCTTCGTAATAGTAAAGTGATTAGAATTATTTGGTTCTAAATCAATAACTTGAGCTTCTATATCAAATATAGAAACCAAAATTAAACAAAGAAAAAACGTAACTAATCTCATATAAAAATTGAATTTATTGCAAAGTTATTGTTTATTATGTTTTATTCAATAAAAATACGTTTTTTAACAGTCCCATCGTCATATAAGAAAAATAAAGTTGTGTTTTTCTTATCCATTGAAGAATCAACTACTCTTCCTAGAATATCTATAACTCTTACGAGATTTTTTGAGCTTTCAAAAGAGGTAGATTGCTTAGCAGAACTTGGTTGAGTCCAGAATATGAACGGAGTCCAGTTAGAGTTGTAAGCCGACATATTCGGATCACAAAATGCTCTACCTGTACCTCTATAGTTCTGTCCTGGTACCATACCAAATTTAACCTTACAAGTCGTTGGATAGTATACTCCAAATCCACCAACATTAACCCAAGCTGATCCTGAAGTGTCTACTCTATACTTAACCCTTGCATAAAGGTAAGTACCTGTAGTATCCCAACAGAA
>JAYYZX010000017.1:0-27212 GCA_036339955.1 Bacteroidota bacterium | reverse complement strand
ACTAACACTTATAGTTAAATCTGTCAAACTATCACAATCTGTATTAGATAGAGAAACGTTAACCGTAGGACTAAATGGAATACATGCTACAGCACCAGTATTACCTCCAACACAATTACCACAACTATCTATATAAGCACTCCCATTAGGGACTCCATTACAATCAACTGTACAAGCAATAGAAATTGATTGTGTTTGAATATCAATATCAAATAATTCTGAAGTGATATTAGATGTGAAATTAATAGTAGATGGGTTAGTTGGATTAACAAATATTCCATCCAACACAACTGTTTGGCTATTCCCGCTAGTAACATTATTATTATCTGGGGGAGCATTAGCAATCACTAGAATTCCTATTCCTGTATTCTCTAAAGTAAATGTTCCGTAAACTATTCCTGTTGAATCCCCAACTGCTTTTACTGATATCTTATCAGAAGTAATAATAAAGTCTACCAATAAAGAAACTGAAGCATTTAAGTAGCCTCCTCCAGCTATAAATGCTCCTGAGCCAATTGTGTCATTTGTAGTTAAGCCAGAAAAATTAAAGTGTCCCCCATCAGAACTAAAAACTGATGAGGATATATCGGGTTCATTAGGGTCTTGACTAGTAATAAATGTTAAACTACTAACTCCTCCACAATTTGTGTTGCTCAAAACAATTGAAACGCTTGGAGAAAACGGGATGCATTCAACTTTCCCTGTATTCCCTCCAACACAATTACCACAACTATCTACATAAGCAGTACCTCCAGGGGATCCATTACAATCTAAAACGTAATTAGTTGTTTGAAAAGTATCGATTACTGACCAAGAAGAAGGATTTGTATTACTAACTGTACAATATGATCTGACTTGCCAAATATAATATCTGTTAGTAAGTAGATTATTTAATTCCTTACTTGTATTTATTATATTATTTCTATTAATCCACGTAGGGCCTCCTAGCTCCTTATATCTTAAACGATAATGATGAATAGAGCTATCTCCATTCCATGTTGTAAGAGCCGAAAAATTTGAAATATTTATTGTATTAATTCCAGTTGGGACAGCACAGGTCTGAGCAAATATATTACTAGTAAGAAATAAAAAAATAAAAAAAAGGACCCCTTTGGTAGATCTCTTAGCCATACATACTTGTTTTGTTAATAATCTCTCCTTGTTTATAGTCGTAAACACAACAGGAGTGAACAAATTTAATAAAATTTCACGCAATTATCAAGAATCTATTCTAGAAATTTAATACGTTAATCTATAGGTAAATGTTCTTTGTTTTTAATATTTTTTGAAAAAGTTGCCCGACTAGGGCTCGAACCTAGACTCTTCTGGATCAAAACCAGACGTGTTGCCAGTTACACCATCGGGCAAAGATTTACAAAATTAAGAATAACGGGTTAAGTACAAAATATTTTACCTCATTTTCGTTAGAGTATACATAAATAAAATAAAATGCGGAATATATTTTATAAATTAGCCGCTCTAAAAAATAAGTTAAAAAATATGGGACAATTTAAAAAACTAAATAATCTAATTGGATGGCTAATTTTTTTAATCGCTTCACTAGTTTATCTTTTTACCATTGAACAAACTGTTAGTTTTTGGGATTGCGGAGAATATATATCAACTGCCTATAAGTTAGAAGTTGGGCATCCTCCAGGAGCCCCCTTATTCCAATTAATTGGTCGTATTTTTTCTTTGTTTGCAGCTGCAGGTACTAGTGAAGTTGCTATTGCAGTCAATATTCTATCTGCACTATGTAGCTCATTCACAATTTTATTCTTATTCTGGACAATAACAGCATTTGGAATAAAACTTTGGGACGAACTTAATAGAACAAGAATATACTTAATATTAAGTAGTGGTATAGTAGGGGCTTTAGCCTATACATTTTCAGATTCTTTTTGGTTTTCTGCGGTTGAAGGAGAAGTATATGCAATGTCCTCCTTTTTTACTGCGATCACTTTTTGGTGCATCTTAAAATGGGAACAAGAATTTGATAGCCCTTATGCTAATAGATGGTTAGTTTTAATTGGATATTTAATTGGGCTTTCTATTGGAGTCCATCTTCTAAGTCTACTAACTATCCCTGCAATGGGAATGATTTATTATTACAAAAAATATGCCCCTACAAAAATAGGTGCTGCCAAGGCTTTTATAATTTCTATGCTCATTTTAGGATTTGTGCAAGGTGTTATTATCCCAGGAGCTGTAAGCTTAATCTCTTCGTTTGAGTTATTCTTCACAAACTCTATTGGGTTGCCTTTTAATTCAGGGACAATTATTTATTTCTTAAGTCTTTGTGGGGTAATTGTATTTGGGATTTATTACACACAAAAAATTAATCAACCTCTATGGAACACTGCAATTTTATCTGTTTTGGTTTTATTAATTGGATATTCTTCTTTTGCAATTTTAGTAGTTCGGTCAAATGCAAATCCTCCAATTGACGAAAATAATCCAGAAGATGCTGTTGGATTGCTTTCCTATTTAAAACGAGAACAATATGGGAGTTGGCCTATTCTACATGGGCATTATTTTAATGCAAAATTAGATAATAAGAAACCTTATAAAGACGGTAAGCCTATATATGCAAAAGATGAAAAAAAAGGCAAATATATAATCATAGATAAGCGAAAAAATTCTGTTCCAAATTACAGTAGCAGACATACTACTTTTTTTCCAAGAATGTGGAGTAATACACAAGCAAGACATGCAAATGGATATCGTTCTTGGGCGGGTCTCAGTTCTACAAATAAAGATAAGATTCCTACTTTTCAACAAAACTTAAAGTTCTTCTTTGAATATCAAATTGGGTGGTCCTATATAAGGTATTTTATGTGGAATTTTGTTGGTCGGCAAAATGACTTTATGAATATGGATGGGAACTCATTATACGGGAACTGGGAGAGTGGAATTAGCTTTATTGACAATGCAAGACTAGGAACTCCTACAGAAGCAGAAACTCCAGCTTACTTAAAAAATAATAAAGCAAAAAATCACTATTATTTTTTACCGCTCCTTTTAGGGATACTAGGAATGTTTTTCCATTTCAAAAAAAGACAATCAGATGCAATATCTGTGCTTCTGTTCTTTTTGTTCACAGGAATTCTAATTATTGTATATTTAAATATTACTCCTTTCCAGCCAAGAGAGCGTGATTATGCATATGCAGGATCATTTTATGCATTCTCTATTTGGATAGGATTAGGAGTGATAGCAATATTTAACTTACTAAAGGAGAAATTTAATAACAAAACAAGCAAAATAATAGCATCTATACTTGCTTTATGTGCTGCACCAGTACTTATGGCTTCTCAAAACTGGAATGACCATGATCGTTCTGGTAGGTATACTGCATTAGAAGTAGCAAAAAATTATCTAAACTCCTGTGATAAAAATGCGATTCTTTTTACAAATGGAGATAATGACACATTCCCTTTATGGTATGCACAAGAAGTAGAAGGGATACGTACAGATATAAAAGTGGTTAATCTTTCTCTTTTTAATACTCCTTGGTATATTGACCAGATGAAAAGAGCTACTTATGATGCTGCTCCAATTCCTTCTTCTTTAGAACATGATGATTATAGAGCTGGGACAAGAGATTATACTTTAGTTCAAGATCGTCTTGGTTCTACAGATGTGAAAGATGTAGTGAATTTTATTAATAGTAAAAGCAATAAGGCAAAAATTAGAACATCTGTAGGTATGCGTAATTATTGCCCTACAAAAAAATTAAAGTTAAAAGTAGATAAGGAAAAAGTAATGAGTTTTATCCCTAGTGAATATCATGAGAAGATACTTCCTGAAATTAAATGGAATATAAAAGGGAATGGAATATATAAAAACCAATTAATGGTTCTTGATATTTTAGCAAACTTTAATTGGGAACGCCCAATATATTTTGCAATTACAGTAGGTAGTGATAATTTTATGGGATTACAAAATTATTTTCAATTAGAAGGCCTCGCATATCGATTAGTCCCTTATCTAGCTTCATCCCCAGATGGACAAACAGGAGTAGTAAATATTGAAAAAATGTATCCAAAATTAATGACCGATTTTAAATGGGGTGGGTTCCATAATAGTGATTTATACTTTGATGAAACCAATACGCGTATGATAATGAATTTTAGAAATAATTATGCGCGCTTAGCAGATGCATTATATAATAAAGGGGAAAATCAAAAAGCAATAGCTGTTTTAGATAAATGTATAGCTGAATTTCCTAAAGAAGTAGCAAAATATAGTTACTTCTCTCTGCCTTTGATTGATGTCTATTACAAAGCTGGTGGAAATAGGAATAATGAAGCTGCAAATAATTTATTAGCTGAAATGATGGATAATTACCTTATTGAATATGCTTATCTGTCTGAATTTAAGGATGGTTCTGGAATAAAAAGAGACATCCAAATATCTATGCAGGTTCTATCAAGTCTATCTAGAATTGTTCAATTAAATTCTTTAATAGATAGTGAAGTAGAAGTAATAGAGAAAAGCGGGGAATATTATAAAATCAAGAATGGTATTGAAGAAGAAATTTCTTATAGTGAATATAGGATAAATACATTTTTAGACGATTTTAGGAATCTCCAATCTATATAATTTGTCTTCTAATTTTCTACCTTATATACAAAAAATATTTCCTGCAATAACTTGTAGAAAATCAACTACTAAAAGACAATTATGGCTCACTTTTGACGATGGCCCAAATCCAGAAATAACACAATGGGTGCTAAAGCAGCTTGATATTCTAAATATAAAGGCAACTTTTTTTCTTGTAGGAAATAAAATTGAATCTCATCCTAATTTATATAATCTTATTATTAAAAGGGGGCATGTTATTGGAAATCATTCTTATTCCCATAAAAATGGTTGGAAGACATCAACAAAAAGCTATATAGATGATGTAGCTAGGTGTGAAGAATTACTGAAGGGGAGTAATCTCTTCAGACCACCATATGGAAAAATCACACCATTACAAATAAAAAAATTAAAACTAAATTATAGGATTATTCTTTGGGATGTATTAAGTTATGATTTTAAAAAAAATATTTCCGTATCTAATGTTAAAAATAATGTATTGAATAATGTTAAGCCTGGTTCAATTATAGTCTTTCATAACAACTTTAAAAGCTACAACATACTACAAAAATGTTTAGCGGATATTCTAAAAGAATTAAAACAACGTGGATATTCTTTTTCAACTACTTGGTAGCTACACAAAAATGATCAAAACTTGATTCTGAAGCCTCTTGTATTGAATAGTCTGTAAAATTTATTTTTTTTACAATACCTTTATTTTTATTACGTAAATTCTTTCTATTAAATCGATTTAAAATATCATATGGGATTTGTAATAATATCCGAGGTAATAAATATTGCAGATTAAAAATATCCCATTTCATAATCTGGCGTACAGATTCCTTATTTTTCATATAATAGCGCATAATTTGTTCATTACCATAAACTCCATGAACAGTATAATCCGAAAAAGAAGTCCCAAGTATTTCCTCCATTTGAGATACAGTATACTCTCTAATATGCCAAGGATTCCTGCTAAGTGACATTTTACTATTAGGAGTTGTAAGTATGAGTTTTCCTCCTGGCCTAAGTACTCTATATATCTCAGCTAAAAATAACACGTCATTTTTGATATGCTCAATGACTTGGAATGTTACAACAAAATCTACACTATTATCTTCAATATCCTTAATTGGAGGAACCTCGTATTTCTTAAATTCAATTTTATTTCTATCTCTAATTGAATCCGGAATTTGTGTATCATACTTGTCAATTGCTATATATCTATCTGCGTTTTTTAATAACTCTTGAATTGCATATCCTTCTCCACTTCCAATTTCTAATATGGTCCCTTTAGTGATAATTTTAGCTGCTTCTTTATACGCGATAAGATGTCTTTGAAATATGACATTTTCAGAAGGATCAAGTTGTGTGCTGCGTTCTGCTGTTTGTAAAATTCCCATTTTATATTATTACTGCAAATATAATGAAACTACTCACGTAATTCTAGCAATACAGGACAATGATCTGAATGTTTGACTTCTGACAAAATTTTTGCGTCATTTATTTTACCTTTTAATGTTTCTGAAACCATATTATAATCAATCCGCCACCCTAGGTTCTTTTGTCTAGAATTTGCGCGATAACTCCACCATGTGTAATTATGCGGAGAGGTATTCAGGTGTCGAAAAGAATCAATAAATCCACTTTGTAAAAAATTTGTTATCCATTCTCTTTCCTCTTTTAAAAATCCAGAACTATTAGAGTTTCTTATTGGATTGTGTATGTCAATTGATGTATGACATATATTATAATCTCCTGATATTATAATATTAGGGATTTGATGCTTCAATTTATTAATATAATTCTGGAAAATATCTAAAAACTTATATTTAAACTTTTGCCTTAATTCTCCACTACTTCCTGATGGGAAGTAGACACTCATAACAGAAAATGATGGAAAATCTACTCTTAGTATTCTCCCTTCTATATCAATCTCATTAAAGCCACATCCGTATTCTACATGAGTAGGTTTTATTTTTGATAATAATGCAACACCACTATAGCCTGGCTTAGCTGCAGGACATAAATAAACATGGTAGCCTAAATTTGTAAATATATCTATATCAAATTGTTCCACATTTGCTTTTATTTCTTGTAAACAAATTATATCTGGATTCAATTTAGAGACCCATTCAGAAAACCCCTTTCTTAAGGCTGCGCGTATACCGTTAATATTATAAGTGACTAACCGAATCATGTTTATTTTAATTCAAAAGCAGTTTGACCTACAATATTTTTATCAATAATAATATTAAGATGATAAACCCCTGAAACTAAAACATCTCTTCTCTCCCAGTCTAAGCAAGATTCTGTTTCAATATTATTATATTGTATTTCCAATCTAGAGCTGCAAAGAAAATCCTGATTGTCAATTACTATACTGATCGAATCATTATTTAACAATACTTCTCCGTATGGGTTAATATATTGAAAGTATACTTCTTTTACCCCAGATTCTGCTATTTGATTAGCTGAAATACGAAAACATGTTCGTAAGTTTTGCGTTTTTTTAGCCGAGCGTGTACTAACTTCTCTTCCAGTAGATCTGTATCGAAGCGCCTCTATAGAAACATCTGAGATTTCCAGAATAGACCCTTGATCAACTTTTTCAGAAAGTTGTTTGTTCTGTTGATTTAATTTGTAATTCTTCCAATTAATATCTTTATTAACTTTAATAACACTATCTTTTTCTGTGGTTAAATTTTTATTTACAATAAATAATGAATCAATATCTGCTAAATAGCGTTTTGAAATCTCTTTAAGTGACTCGATTTTCTGTCTAGCTGCAACTAAATCATTCTTGCTCCGAATAAGATTTCTAATCTCAGAAATTTGATTTTGAATAATTGAATCTTTATATCCTAATTGTTCATTTAGATTTCCATACTCATCAAGTAACCCATCATGCTCTTCAATTAAATCATCTAGCTCATCACGCAACATGTTTTTTTCTTCAATAAATTGAACCTTTAATGCAACCTCTTTTTGAATTTTCTTCTGTTTTTGAAAAAAAAAGAATACTACTGAAATTAATCCCAGAACAACAAAAATAATTAATTTCTTATTCCCTTTTTTATGTAATTTTACTTCTTCCACTTAGTTTCTCTTTTGAAATATTTTTCGGTTTTGTATTAAAGTACGTTTATTAAAACCCCACTCAATTGAGTGGGATTTGTTTTAGTGGGCCTAGTTGGGCTTGAACCAACGACCCCTTGATTATGAGTCAAGTGCTCTAACCAGCTGAGCTATAGGCCCGAAAAACAAAACTAGAGAAATGATTCTTATGAACAATTAAAAAACTCAAAAAAGTTAGTTCTTAGTTTTTTTTTGAGATAATTCAATAAGTACATCATTTGTTTCTTTAGGATGCAAGAAAGAAACTAACTTATTGCCAGCTCCAATTCTGATTTTAGGTTCTACAAAACTAAAACCTTCATGTTCTAAGCGTTCAATTTCTGCATGAATATCAAATACCTCAAAACTAATATGGTGAATACCCTCTGATTTCTTGTTTAAATATTTGTCAATTGGACTCCCCTTCTCATTACTAGCTAACAACTCTATTGTTGCGTCACCTATTTGAAAAAATGATGTGACAACACCTTCTTTTTTTACAATTTCTTGTTTATAATTAGATTTTCCAAAAAGCTTTTTAAAAATAGTATTAGATTTTTTCAAATCTTTTACAGCAATACCAATATGATCGATTTTTTTCATCCTTAATAACTCCAAAAACTTGTGTGCCTTTGACTTAATATAGATTGAAGGTGTAAGCTAATTGATAATTCGTGTGTCCCATAAGTTAATGGCGTAATCTCTGATTGAAAATTGTGATCATATGAATATCCAAAATGCAAATTTCCACTTAAACGTAACCCTATCCCAAAAGCTAAAGTTTTATTAGTTCTAATAGTAATTGCGCTCCAATAATCTCTTAAATATATAACCCTCGTTGTAATATGATATTGTTCTTTATGGCTCTCTAGTTTTCGAACTAGTAAGGACGGTTCAATATGCCAATCTTTATCAATAATTTGAAATTTATACGCCCCCATAAGATAATAATGTTTGTATTTATTATTCCCATATAATTTATCTCCTGATTCATCAAGAAATGAAGATTCCAATAAATTATTAATTGCGTATCCTAAATAAAATTTATCTGCATAAAGAAAAATTCCAGAAGATGCGTCCCATAAATTTGATGTATTTTCGCCTAGCCCTATAGAACGTAAAGTGGGGTCTAACTGCCAATCAGGAGGGAAGTCTTCAATATCAAAGTCTATCTTATGATGTATGAAAGTAGCTCCTATCCCAAAAGAAAGATTTATTCTATCATCATTAAGTGGAATATGATACGCATAATTTACTTGTAGCCCTGTTTCTTCCTCTGGTGATTTTTTATCAAATATAAATGACAATCCAAATCCTGATTGATTATCAAAACGACCATGATAATTTATTTGAGAAGTATGCGGAGAACGTTCATGAAATTTTAACCATTGTGCCCTACTCTGTAATGAGAAATAGTTATATCCTTTACTTCCAGAAAATGCAGGATTATATATCATATGATCTAAATAATATTGAGAAAACATTGGGTTTTCAGCACAACTAAATCCTGAAAGAAAAAGGAAAAATATTATAAATCTTTTTTTCATCTTAAAATAGTAACCGTTCCTCGAAATATTTCATCTTCACTCTCTAAATTAACAACATAATAATATGTCCCTGAAGGTAAATTTTGATTATTCTGATCTCTTCCCGTAAATCCAACTGATTCTGAATTTTGATAGTTCCTTCTTCTAAATACAATAGTCCCATGACGATTATATATCTCTATCAATGCATCTGGATAAAGCTCAATTTTCTCTAAGTGCCAATAGGAATGATATCTATCTCCATTTGGAGTAAAAACACTATATATTTTTATGCATTCTTTTGGATTACTTTTAACCTCTATTGAGTCTATTAACTCGCATCCTTGCATATCTGTAATCTTAATTTTATAATATCCTGGGAGTATATCTTGAACTACAGAAAACAATTGATCTTCAATAATTATATCGGACTCTACTTCCCATTCAAAATTAAACGGAGGGGCCCCTCCTGTAATAAATGCTCTTGCGGAGCCAGTATTATCATCTTTGCACTCTACATGGCCCGCCTGCATATAGACTGACATAGGAGGAGGAGAGATAACTCTTATTAATAACCACCTTCTGCAATTATTAGTATCTCTAATTCTTAAAGTATGATCTCCTTGCGGTAATTGTATAGTTGAATCCGAATTTCCTGTTCCTACCCAGGAAATATTATATGGTGATGTTCCTCCCCAAATCTTTTCAATAAATACATTGCCTGAGTCTTCACTATTACATAATGCAGTTATGGAAACTTCTACATCAATTTGTATTGTTTGCTCAACAATAATAGTGTCTCTACATGTATCTCCTAATTCTATAATCTCAAGAGAATAATTTCCTGCATATAAATTAGTTAAATTATGTAAATTATTTGTGGTAGTTAAATCTGGGTAGGTCCATAAGTGTGTTGCATTGTTATTTGTAAGTGTAATATTAATCTCCCCAGTATTATCATCATAACAATCAACATGAGTTAGTTTTGTTATTTCATACTTATCAAGTGCAAGACAAGATTGTGCAAGTACAGATTGTGCACAAAAAAGGAGAATAACAAAAGAAAAAATAAATAATGATTTCATAAAAATTAGGTCACGCAAATATAAAGAAAAATGCCCGTTAAGATAAACGGACATTTTTTAGAGGTATCGAGCGGATTCGAACCGCTGTAGATGGTGTTGCAGACCACTGCCTAGCCACTCGGCCACGATACCATATAAAAAGCAAATTTAAAAAAATTCATTTTTATTTTCTATTATAATTATTCATTGTATAAACAACCCCCTGCGTACAAAATGATTCAATTATAGATATACTCTGATCTATAGATGATAAAAAAATATCGTTTTGCGACGTATCCCAAGAATTTAAAACATACTCACTCTGTCTCCCAATTTTAAAATCATTACCTATTCCAAAGCGTAATCTAGAATAATTTTGAGTGTTTAGCATGTTCTCAATATTCTTTAATCCATTATGCCCTCCATTTGAGCCTTTAGAGCGTATTCTCAACTCTCCAGATTCTAATGCTATATCATCTGTTACTACTAGCATGCGTGTAACATCTAATTTTAAATATTGTAACCAATAATGTGCCGCCTTACCACTTAAATTCATGAAAGTTGTTGGCTTGACAAGAATCAAAATACGTGACTTAAATTTAATCTTGCAAAACTCTGCATATCTCCCACTCTCAAAAACACATGAATTTCTATTGGCTAATTCTTCAAGAACTTTAAACCCAATGTTATGTCGAGTATTTTGATATTTTAATCCTGGATTCCCTAATCCTACAATCAGAAATTTCATATTTATCTATTTCGAAGAAGTGTCTTCAGAATCAGGTCCTTTCTTAACATCTCCCTCTTTACTCTCTTCCTTTGGTTTTTCACCATCTTGGTTTTCTTCTGAATCACTACCTTCTTCAAGCTCCTCCTCAACTTCCTCCTCAACTTCTTCAATAATATTCCGAGCCGTTTTGACTCCAACCACAACCGCATTATCAGGAGCTAAGAAGTTATATTCTTCATGTCTTAAATCTTTAATATAAATAAAGTCTCCTATGTTCAGAGCATTAATATCAATATTAATAATATCTGGTAATTTAGATGGTATTGCTCTTGTAATAATCTTTCGTCTCCTAAATAATAATACCCCTCCATTTCTAACTCCTATTGAGATCCCTTGTAAAACAACAGGGATAGAGACTGTAACTTCTTTATCAGGAAATATTTCAAGAAAATCAATATGTATTAATTTATCTGTTACAGGATGAAATTGTAAGTCTTGTACAATGGCTTGATGAGGTCCTCCATCAATATCAAGATCAACAATAAATACATCTGAAGTATAAACAAGATTTCTAAAATCATTCTCATGAGCATAGAAACACACTTGCTTTTCTCCTCCGTAAAGTACGCATGGTACATTACCCTGATTTCTTAATGCTTTAGATTCTGCCTTACCAACAGATTTTCTAAGTTTTGCATTAATTGCTAGTGTTTTCATTTTTTTATCTTTTTAATTTATAATTAACAAATAAAATTGGAACTTATTGAACGTTTTTGCATGACTGATTTAATAGTTTCTGCAAATAATTGTGCAATACAGAGCTCTTTTATTTTATTACTTTCGTGCTTCTTTCCTATAGTATTTGTCACAACTACTTCCTTTAATTTAGATTTTTCTATTTTCTGAACAGCATTAGAAGAGAACACCCCATGCGTACAAATTGCTCTAACACTATTTGCCCCTTCTTTTATCATTAAATCTGCTGCTGCAGAAAGCGTTCCTGCAGTGTCTATCATATCATCAACTAAAACAACATCTTTGTTTTTAACATCTCCAATAACTAATATCTTAGATATCTCATTTGCTTTTTCTCGATGTTTATAACAAATTACTACTTCTGAATTTAAAAATTTAGCATAAGTATTTGCTCTTTTTGAGCCTCCCATATCTGGAGATGCAATAACTAAATTTGGAAGATTTAATTTTTCTATATAAGGGATAAAAACAGTAGAAGAGTACAAATGATCAACTGGAACTTCAAAAAACCCTTGAATTTGATCGGCATGTAAATCCATAGTCATCACTCTATCTATGCCTGCTGCAATTAATAAATTTGCTACTAATTTTGCTCCTATTGGGACTCTTGGCTTCCCTTTTTTATCCTGTCTTGCATATCCGAAATAAGGTATGATAGCAATAATATTATGCGCAGAAGCTCGCTTAGCGGCATCTACCATTAAAAGTAATTCCATTAAGTTATCAGAGGGGGGGGTAGTTGATTGAATTAAAAATACATCGGCTCCTCTTACCGTTTCATCAAAAGAAGGCTCAAACTCCCCGTCAGCAAATTCTATAACAGATTCATTTCCTAATTCTATGCCATAAGATTTTGCAATCTTTTCTGCTAAACGACGAGATTCTCTTCCTGAAAAAAACTTAACTGGTGTTTCCATAAAACTACTATCCTAATTAAAAGGGGTGCAAATATATGAAGTTTGAAATTTATTTACTAAAGTTTTTTAATTTTAAAATCTAAAGAATATAAAATAATCTCAAACTATTACTTTTGCATATTAAATAATGTGGCCCAGGTGGCGGAATTGGTAGACGCGTTGGTCTCAAACACCAATGGATTTTATCCGTGCCGGTTCGAGCCCGGCTCTGGGTACAAAAGCTCTCTGGTTTTGAGAGCTTTTTTAGTATATTGCGCCACTTATGAAAGATAATAAAAAAAAATATCGATATGATATAGCATATCTTAAAATGGCTTTAGAATGGGCGAAGCTTTCATATTGCAAGCGAAAACAGGTAGGAGCAATTATAGTAAAAAATAATATGATTATTTCTGACGGATATAATGGGACTCCATCTGGATTTGATAATGCTTGTGAAGATGAATCAAATATAACTCATTGGTATGTATTACATGCTGAAGCAAATGCAATTCTAAAAACAGCTAGGACAACTCATGATTGTAAAAATGCAACCCTCTATCTTACTATGTCTCCTTGTAAAGAGTGTAGTAAACTAATACATCAAGCTGGCATAAAAAAATTAGTCTATATTAATCAATATAAAGATGCCTCCAGCCTAGATTTTTTAAAAACTGCTGGCGTAGAAATCACGCAAATAGAAGAAAAATATCTTTATGAAAAATAGCTATCTACAGCCTGTTCTTTATGCTGTATTAATCAGTATTAGTATATTTTTTGGGTATAATTTAAACTCGAAAAAATCTGATTCAAAAATTCTTAATCTCCTAAAACTAATCGAAGAAAACTACGTAGATACAGTAAATATTAGTTTTGAAGAAGAAATTATTACTTCTATATTAGGGAGTCTTGACCCCCATTCAACATATATTGCAAAAAATGATTTTAAAATTGAAAGCCAAAGAATGGAGGGTGAGTTTAGTGGTATTGGAATAGAATTTAATATTATTTCTGACACCGTAGTAGTTGTAGCTCCTATATCAGGAGGCCCTTCTGAAAAATTAGGTGTAAAGTCTGGTGATAAAATTATAGCTGTAGAGCAAGAAAATATAGCAAATATTAAAATAACTAATACAGATGTAATTGACCGTCTTCGTGGAGAAAAAAACACCCAAGTAAATATAACAGTAAAAAGAAGTGGGATGAAAAACCTACTTAATTTTAATATCATCAGAGACAATATCCCCTTAAATAGTATAGATGCAAGCTTTATGTTAGATGACAGTACAGCTTATATAAAAATTAATCGATTCTCAGCTCAAACATATAGAGAATTTAATACTGCTACTAATAAATTATTAGCTAATAATATGAAGCAATTAATTTTAGACTTGCGAGATAATCCAGGTGGTTATTTAAGGCCTGCCATACAGATTTGTGATGATTTTTTTGAAGAAGATATTCTCTTAGTATATACCGAAGGGAAAGAAAGGAAGCGTCAAGATCTAATTTCATCTAAAAAAGGATTATTAAAAAATATAACTGTAAGAATATTAATTAATGAAGGTTCGGCTTCAGCTAGTGAAATAATTGCCGGAGCTTTTCAAGATAATGATAGAGGCATAATTGTTGGGAGAAGATCTTTTGGTAAAGGATTAGTACAAGAAGAGATGATCTTAAAAGATAACTCTGCAATTAGATTAACAACTCAAAGGTATTATACGCCTTCTGGGAGATCAATCCAAAAATCATATCAGGGCAATATAAAAGATTATTACCTAGAGCAATATCAGAGAGAAGAAAAAAATAACGATAGCACCATATTTACAACTCGTCTTGGAAGAACAGTATATGGTGGTGGGGGAATTACTCCTGATCATATAATATCTAAACCAGAAAATATTAATTACCAAAAAGTAAATCACTTAATTAGCAAACGATGGTTGACAGAATTTTCAATAGGTTATGCGATGAAAATTAAAGCTGATTTCCCGAAAGAATTTTACGCTGCAAAAAGTAAGTTTCTATCTGCAAATAATAAAATAGATTATTTTAATCAATTCGAAAAACTAATACATCAAAAGGATAGTGAATTTAATTTTCAAATGGGAGAAGTTGAATTAAATTATTTAAAAACATTAATCATTGCAAATCTTGCAAGAATAATATGGAATGATGAGGCCTATTATACGATTATATCAAATGAAGACGAAACAATAAAAAAAGCAAAAAATCTCTAATTACAATTTAATCTAAATCATTGTCATTCTCTTCTGTCTCTTCTAATTCTAGAATACTTCTCTTTGTATAAATGAATGCAGCAACAAGTGATATAATAAATATTAACATTCCTACTCCCATAACATTTAATGCCGAAAAATCATTATTACTAGATCCGTCTTTTATGATAGTTGAAATTAGTGATAAGAGAAGATATCCTATAATTACAAAATATATATTTTTTGCTTTTTTAGGTTTTGATTTAAAATTAAAATAGGCTGAAGCCCCTCCCAAAATTAACAATATATAGCCTGAATAAATAAGTAGGTAATCAAAAAAACTTTCTGTTTTATTGTTTCCAAAGGCTTCTGCAAGCTGCATAAATTTTGGAAGATCCATTAATGATGCGCTCATAATACCTATATCGGCCCAAGGCATAAATACTGATAAAGCTAATGCTACACTAGAAATGAATGCGTATTTCTGAGATTTTAAAAGACTATTAAATTCTTCCATAGTAATACGATCCTTTTATTCTCCAGAATCTCCAGAATCAAGCTTGTTGGTGTACATATATGAAACAACCATTGATATAATTAACAGATAAAAACCTATAGCTGCAAAACTAAATACTTTTGTGCCGCTCTCATTAATAAAGACCCAAAGAATAAACCAGCCAATTGCCCCCAAATAAGAATATTTTGCCTTAGTTGTATCAGTCTTATAATTAAAAAATAATCCTGCAGCTCCCAAAGCTAAAAACACGTATGCATGAAAAGAGCCTGTCCCCATTAATGAAGCTGATATTGGCCCAAAAGACATAAAAGGCATAAATAAAGAAATTATCATTAATAATCCAGAACCCATTGCAATCTTTTGGTTTTTTGACATATTTTCCATAATTGATTTTATTTGATTAATAATAACAATGATAGTTAAAAAGTCTTAAATATAATTAAACCCAAAAACATATACCTCATAAATTCATGTTGATATCTGTTAATAATATGTTATAATGGGAAGTTTTTTTGTTTATAAGTATTTACTTATTTATCTAATAAACACCTTTTCAGCCGTGCCATTATCATATATATATAACAGAAGAGTGTTTTTTGTTGGATTAGTTTCTCTACCTAATATGTCAACTATTTTTTTTAGATTTCTTTTCTTATTATATATGGTTTGACTTGAATTAATTGCTGTCAATCTGCCATTTGAATTAGTTCTTACAACATACATATCTTGTGCTCCACTACCAAAAGAATTAGTGTAACCCGTAAATATATACCCTCCATCTAATGTTAGACTAATAGCATTAGCTTCATCTACTAATACTCCTCCATATTTTACGGACCATAGAGAATCTCCAAGTTCATCTGTTTTAATAATCCATGCATCACGAGCTAAACTTACACCTGTTTCAGTAAATCCAGAAATAATACAGCCTCCATTAATAGTATCTTGTTTAATACATTTTCCTTCATCTGCAGTACTATATCCATATACTTTAGATCGTAATGAATCCCCATTTGACCCGATTTTCATAAAAAGAAGGTCTCTGTCTCCACTACCAAAAGAAGTTGTATATCCTGTTATAACAAAACTACTGTCCAATACTTGCTCTACCGAATAACCTCTTTCATCTCCACTTCCCCCATATGTTGTATCCCATATAATTGTTCCTAAAGAATCTGTTTTTATCAAGTATATATCATCATCTCCACCTGAACTAAAAGAATTACTTGAGCCTACAAGAATAAGTCCTTTATCAAATGTTTGTTGAATAGCAAACATAATATCCTTGCCATTACCTCCGTAAGTTTTCTTAGTTCGAAAGAATCCTCCTGATTCTAGAATAAGTAAAAAAACATCCTCGTCTCCATTATTAAGAGAGTCTGTAAACCCTGTAATAGCATATGCATGATCATGTAAATTACAAAGAGAATGTGCAGCATCATGAGAGTTCGAATAAGTATTTGGTGGTACAGAAATATTATTTAGATCAATCGATTGCTGCCATGTACCATTGTTGCCATCTGCAATCCCGTTAGAATCTGTTTTAATAATATAGATATCTGTATTTTGTTGTAAAGGAGCAGAATTTAAAGAATCTGTACCGCATATAATATAGCCTTTATCTCCTGTCTCTTTTACGCAAGAGCCTCTATCGTATCCTCCTGTGCCAAAATCTCTAGTCCAAATTGTATCTCCATAAGTATTAATCTTTATTAAATGTATATCAGATTTTGTAGATGAATAATACTTTTCCCCCACAACTATATAATTACCATCTAATACTTGCTCAACAAAAAGCCCTCTGTCAGAGCCTAAGCCTCCAAAAGTTTCTTCAAACTGCTGTGAAAAAGTACAATAGGAAAGAAATAAAAATATTGTTAATAAACTTTCTTTCATGATTTAACTATGGTATTTGCTCCTCTTTATGGCATTCCCATTGTAGTGTAGGATTTCCCGGATCAAAACTTTCTTTATCACTTATATATACGTCAACAACGATCGATGAACCGCAAAAATAGGCTTGTGTACCTGTAGTCAATTCAGTACAATTAGCACAATAGGTTTTTTTTTCTTTTGAGCAAGAGATAAAAAGAAATATAACGATCCATATTAATATCAATCTTTGCATATGCTTTTTTCTATAAAATTATAAAAAAATTAACTTATCTAAAATAATGATTTAAAAACCTCCTCGATTTTTCCATATTGCTTAACTGAAATATCAACTTTTTTAGAATTAAACTTATTGTATTTAGAGATAATAATATTTTTATATCCTAATTTTTCTGCTTCTGCTATCCTTTGTTCAATACGATTTACTGGTCTTATTTCTCCGGAAAGACCAACCTCTGCTGCAAAACATATATCTGTTTCCAAAGCGATATCCTGATCAGAAGATAAGACAGAACACACTACTGCTAAGTCAGTTGCTGTATCATCTATTTTAATACCTCCTGTAATATTTAAAAATACATCTTTTGACCCTAATCGAAAACCGCACCGCTTTTCTAGAACAGCCAACAACATATTTAATCTTCGATTATCAAATCCAGTTGCTGATCGCTGTGGCGTGCCATATACAGCTGTACTAACTAATGATTGCACCTCTATTAGCAGAGGTCGAGCTCCTTCAATAGTAGCTGCAATACCTACACCACTAGTTGGCTCATCTCTTTCTGATATAAGTATTTCAGACGGATTATTAACTTCTCTCAATCCAGCTTGATTCATTTCATATACTCCTAACTCTGATGCAGATCCAAATCGATTTTTAATTGTTCTAAGTATTCGATAAACATGGTTCCTGTCTCCTTCAAATTGCAAAACAGTATCTACCATATGCTCTAAAATCTTTGGCCCTGCAATAGCCCCATCTTTATTAATATGCCCAATTAAAAATATTGCTGTCCCTGTCTCTTTAGCGTATTTTATCATTTCAGCAGTACATTCTCTAATTTGAGAAACGCTTCCTGGAGAAGATTCAATACGTGTAGTATGTAAAGTCTGTATAGAATCAATAATTAAAATATCTGGTTTTAATTTTGTAATATGCTGAAAAATATGTTGTGTTAGTGTTTCTGTAAGTATATAACAATTAGTGGACTCCTTGCTAATACGTTCAGCACGCATCTTTATTTGTTTTTCACTTTCTTCTCCAGAAACATATAATACCTTATTCTTTTTTATACTTAATGCAAATTGCAGTAATAAAGTAGATTTCCCTATACCGGGATCGCCACCGAATAAGATTAACGATCCTGGTACAATTCCTCCTCCAAGAACTCTATTAAGTTCTTTATCTTCAGATAATATGCGCTGCTCATTACTATAATCAATTTCATTTACTAAAGTTGGGCTAGATTTCTTCTGCTTTACAAAAGGAAGGGTTTTAGTATCTTTTTTTTCTATAATCTCTTCAACAAATGTATTCCATTCATTACATGCTGGACATTTACCCAGCCATTTTGGAGATTGATTACCACAATTCTGACAAAAAAAGGCAGAATGAACTTTTTTTGCCATTTAAATATTTTTTATTTTATCAATTATATTAGAACTAGAAAAGTTAGGTATAAAAGGAATAGTGATGGTTTCCCCTCCATATTTTTTCACAATATCATATCCTACAATATCTTCAAGTTGATAATCTCCTCCTTTAGCTAAAACATCCGGTCTCAAAGAATCAATTAACTCATAAGGGGTGTCTTCATCAAAGATAATTATAGCATCTACAAAAAAAAGCCCCGCTAGCAATAATTTACGTGAATACTCATCTATAATTGGTCTTTTTTCTCCTTTTAATTTCTTAATTGAACTATCTGAGTTTAGGCCTATTATTAATTTATCTCCTAATTCAGAAATTCCTGCTAATATCTCAATATGACCTCTATGAACTAAATCGAAACATCCATTAGTGAACACTATTTTATTATTATTATTTTTCCAGCTTTTACATTTTACTTCTAATTCTTTTAAATTAAAAAATTTATTTGATATTACGTTTGTAGCTTTCATCTGGTACGCTTTTTATGAATAACAAGTAAAAATAATGAAACTGATCCAAAAACCAATGTCATTAATGTTTGTGCAGAATGTACTGTTGTAGCAAAAAGTAATCCAATATCTGTATTTATATGTAATGTATCTTCTCTTATCCCCAATAACATAAGCCCGCTCTGTACTGCAAGATGATAAGATCCAAAACCTCCAGGAGTAGGAATAACCATTCCAATACCTCCAATTACCATAATAAATAAGCCATCAGATAATGATAACTGACTAGTAGCAGGAATGCAGAAAAAACAGACATAAGTCATTGCAAAATACATAACCCAAATAAATACTGTATGAGCCCAAAAGTTAAATTTATTTTTAACCTGTGAGAAACTTTTAACCCCATCTTTAAATCCAATAAAAAACTGTCTGATTCTATCATAAATAGAAAACGATTTTATTTGATTTTTAAAAGCTAAAAAGCTGAGTGATAACAGGATTATAGTACATAATATTATTAGAATAATATTAATTAATTCTTGTTGATTAAAATTATTAAATGCCGACAAAAAGAATTCTCTTATGTAATTAAATTTTAATATAAACGTTACCCCAATGATCCCTATTAAAATTAACAGATCAATAATTCTTTCTAATATAATTGTCCCAAAAAGTTTGTCAATAGGGACTTTCTCTGTTTGATTTAAACTAGTACATCTTGTAATTTCACCTGCTCTAGGGATAGCTATATTAGATAAATAACCAATAGCAACCGCATAAATACTGTTTGCTTTAGAGCTGCTATAACCCAAAGACTCTATCAAATTTAACCATCGTATCGCCCTACTAACAATAGCAAGAGCACCAAAAATCATTGAAATTACTATCCAAATAAATTCAACTTTTAATAACTCGGAAAATAATTCTGAAGGGTCTTGATTACGAAACGCCAATAATAAAAGCCCTAAGCCTAAACAAAAGAAGAAGATATATCTTAAGCTGCTAATAAAAGGTTTTATTCTATTCATCTTCCTTTTTCTTATAAAATAATGTTGTCAATTAATCGTACATCTCCTATATATGCCGCAATACAAATAGCATTTTTACAAGGGGAGGGTTTGATTTTCTTAATTGGACGTAATGTCTCAAAATCTACAAATTCGATATATTCCAATTTTATCATAGCATTTTTCTCAAACTTAGATATAATATGCGATCGCAGAGTTTTTATAGTATTTGTTTTATTATCCTTACAATATTGTAAAGATGCATATAGTTGTAATGCCTCCTGTATTTGGTGGTTATTTAAAAAATTATTTCTTGAGCTCATTGCTATGCCATTCTTGTCTCTTTTAGTAGGAACCCCTACTATTTTAATTGGCATATTTAAGAGAGTAACTAATTTTTTCACAATTTGTAATTGCTGTAAATCTTTCTCTCCAAAAAATGCTATATTTGGGTTTATAATCCGAAAAAATTTTTCTAATACTGTCGCTACGCCATTGAAATGATTTGGCCTATATATCCCCTCCATTGATTTATCAAGTCCGTTAAAATTATAATAATGTGCTTTTTCATTTTTTTTATACAAATCACTAATTTCAGGGTAGTATACTATATTACAATCTGTTGTTTTATTTAAAATATTAATGTCCTTTTCTGTATTTCTTGGGTAATTCTTAAGGTCTTCTTCATTGTTAAATTGCGTTGGATTAATGAATATACTACAAATAGTTATAGTGCATTCTTTAGTTGATTCCTTAATCAATTGTAGATGTCCTTCATGCAAAGACCCCATAGTTGGTACAAAACCTATGATATTCTCATTCCTCGGTATCTCATTTAAATAAGTTTGTAACTTCTTTTTATTTCTAAAAATTAACATTTTTCTAAAATAGTATATTTACTAAAACGTAAACAAAACTAAATGAATTGCTTGATATAAAGAATAATTTTATATATTTTTGCATAAGTATTTACGTACACTTATGGGGAAGAAAAAAGTATTATATGTTTCACAAGAGATATTTCCTTATACCTCCGAAACAAGAATGTCATTAAAAGGGACTGCACTTCCTCAAAAAATACAAGAAAGCGGAAAAGATATCCGTATTTTTTTACCTAAGTATGGTACTATCAATGAAAGAAGACATCAATTACATGAAGTAATTCGATTATCTGGAATGAATTTAATTATTGATGATTTTGATCATCAATTAATCATTAAAGTTGCCTCTATCCAGCAATTAAGAATGCAAGTCTATTTTATTGATAATGAAGAATATTTTCCAAGAAGAAAAAAGTTTCATGATTCTAATGGCGCTTTTATGCAAAATAATGATGAACGAATGATTTTTTATTGTAAGGGAGTAATCGAAACTGTGAGAAAATTAGGTTGGAAGCCTGATATTATTCATTGTCAAGGGTGGTTCTCATCTTTAGTTCCTTTATATATCAAAAAACTATACTATGATGACCCATTATTTCAGAATACAAAAATTATCTACTCTATTTTTAATAATGGATTTAAAGGGCAGTTAGGAGACAATATAATAGATAAACTACTTTTTGAAAATTTAAACAAAAAAGATATTACACTACTACAAGCATGCACTCTTTCCAATTTAAATAAATTTGCAATAGAATATTCTGATGCAATAATTCAAACAAGCCCAAGAATTAATAAATCTATCATAAAATATGCGATAGAATCTGGGAAACCTTTTATAACAGATTTTAACGAGGAAATCGATGAAAAAAAATATTTGAAATTTTATGATCAACTACTTGAAAAAAAAGAAAAAAAGGACCTAATTTTAGTTGATTAGATTAATTTATTGACATGCAAATAACTTGGCGTATACTCTTTATATTTATAATCCTATTAGGCTGCTCAAAGCCAAATAATATTGGTCTTGAAATTCAGCCTCCTTCAGATATTATTCGAATTAATCAATCTGACACTTTATTCTCCTTAGATATAAAAACGGTAAGGTTAGACTCTATAAATTCAGATAAAATTAGACCTAACTTAATAATAGGTGATATGACACATAATGTGTTTGGAGATCATAACGCTACAATAGCAACACAATTCTTATTAGCGTCAAATAATATAGATTTAGGTGATATAAATAACTTGGTAATTGAAGATGTCTATCTGACATATGAATGTTATGATTATTACCCTAACAACACTGATTTAGATGCAGCTATATCACTATCAGTTTTTAAATTAGAAGAGGATCTTTCCTCAGATTCTATATATTTTTCTAAAAATGACTTTAATTATGGAGAAGAACTCTCTCTAAACACGAATATAATTGATACAGGGACAGGGAATAATAATACAAAAATTATAAGCATCCAACTCAAAGAATCATTGGCCGATGACATATTTAATCAATCTAATACTGTTCTTGTTGATAATGAATCTTTTTTATCTTCTTTTAAAGGTCTATTTATAAAACCTATATATACAAACAATACTATGTTATATCTTAATCCTTATGGTAATAACTCTAGACTTAGAATTTCTTATCATAATAATTCAGCTCCGGATAGTACTTTGGTATTAGATTTTATATTAGATGATGAGGCGCAAAGAGTAAGTTCATTTAAAAAAGATAACCCTCTTATAGAGACTCCTGGAGAAACATACTTGCAATCTATGGCAGGATATAGTGCAGAAATCAGACTAGAGAACTTGACTCTTTTACGTGATTTACTGAAAGGGGAAGCTATCAATAAGGCAATAATTTCATTTACAACATCGGAAAATATGGGATACGAACCTCATAATAATCTTAGTTTGCTTTATGTTAAACAAGATGGGTTCCTTGAATTCCTTCCTGATTATTTTGAAGGAGAGACACACTTTGGAGGAGTATTAAATAATAATACTTACTCTTTAAATATAACCCGTTATATACATGAGCTAATTCAAGAGAATCCGGATTATACAAATATTTTATACTTACGACCAAAGGATGTTGCAACATTCGATTACCAATTAAATCCGATATCTCTTGTTGCAAACCAAACAATATTAGAGAATAATCTAGTAGAAATCTCTATTATATATTCTAAATTAAAGTGATATTATGTGTGGAATTATTGCTTATGTAGGAAAAAAACTAGCATATCCTATAATTATAAATGGGCTAAAAAGATTAGAATATAGAGGTTATGATAGTGCTGGAATTGCTCTATTAGAAAATAAAAAGCTCTTGATTTCTAAGCAACAGGGCAAAGTTTCTGAATTAGAAGAAAAAAATATATCAAAATTATATACAGCTACAACAGGAATTGGTCATACCCGATGGGCTACACATGGGGCTCCAAATAAAATTAATTCTCATCCTCATACTTCAGAAGATAAAAAATTAGCAATCATTCACAATGGCATTATAGAAAATTATGAAATTCTTAAAACAGCTCTTGAAGAGAAAGGGCATACTTTCACTAGTGATACTGATACAGAAGTCTTAATACATCTAATTGAAGAAATTAAAAAAAATGATACGATTGATCTATTAGAAGCTGTTAGGTTATCCTTAAATGAAGTTATTGGAGCATATGCAATTGTAATTGCTGAAGAAGGAAATCTTGATGAGTTAATTGTTGCAAGAAAAGGGAGTCCCTTGGTAATTGGGGTAGGCAAAGGAGAATATTTTATAGCCTCTGATTCAAGTCCTATTATTGAATATACAAGAGATGTAGTTTATTTAGAAGATGGTCAAATAGCACTAGTAAATAAAAACAAAAATCTACAACTAAAAACTATATCTAATATTTCTATGACTCCATTCATAGAAGAATTAGAACTCACATTAGAACATATCGATAAAGGAGATTATTCTCATTATATGCTAAAAGAAATATTTGAACAGCCAAAAAGCATAAGAGATACTTTACGTGGGAGAATTAACCCTGAAAATAAAGAAATAAAACTAGGGGGTATATATGAGTATGAACAGAAGATATTAAATGCAAATCGTATAATTATTGTTGGTTGTGGGACTTCTTGGCACGCTGGATTGATAGGAGAATATTTATTTGAAGATCTTGCAAGAATTCCCGTTGAGGTTGAATATGCTTCTGAATTTAGATATAGGAATCCTATTATTAATGAAAATGATATAGTGTTAGCTATTTCTCAATCTGGAGAAACAGCAGACACTTTAGCAGCTTTAGAACTAGCTAAAGATAAAGGGGCAACTATTTTAGGTATTTGTAATGTTGTAGGGTCATCTATAGCACGACTAACAAAAGCAGGATCTTATACGCATGCTGGGCCAGAAATTGGTGTTGCATCAACAAAAGCATTCACAACTCAAGTTACCGTTCTATTATTAATGGCTCTACGTATTGCTAGAAAAAAGGGGAGCGTAAATAATTCACAATATCAAGAAATAATTACTGAATTAGAATTGCTTCCAAAAAAAATAAAAGAGGTTCTGAAATCATCAAAATTAATAGAAGATATATCTAAAGAATTTAAAGACAGCTCTAATTTTTTATATCTAGGAAGAGGAATTAATTTCCCTGTTTCTCTAGAAGGAGCATTAAAACTAAAAGAAATCTCTTACATACATGCAGAAGGATATCCAGCAGCCGAGATGAAACATGGCCCAATCGCTCTTATCGATGAAGATATGCCTATTGTTGTAATTGCGACAAGAAAGGGAAATTATGAAAAAGTTGTAAGCAATATTCAAGAGGTAAAAGCAAGAGGAGGAAGGTTGATTGCAATTGTAACAAAAGGAGATAAGACTGTTTGCAAAATAGCTGATTACTGTATTGAGATTCCTTCTTGCTTAGAACATCTAACCCCAATATTATCAATTATCCCTTTACAGTTACTTGCATTTTATATTGCTTTAATGCGTGATTGCAATGTAGATCAGCCTAGAAATTTAGCAAAATCTGTAACAGTCGAGTAATTTTAAATTGAAGTACTTTTCTGAAAAGTTCAATTATTCAGATGCAACCCTTTCTTGAGTTTTTTCTATCTTAGGAGGTTTTGGTATATATGTTTTTAAATCTTGTAATATAATTTTATAAAAATCTAATAACATATTTTCCAACCCTTTTACAAAATCTTTTGGATTACTAAATTTGAGGGACTTTATATATTCAATCCCAAATTCTGATATATCTTTTTGTTTATTTGCATTTGCATAATCGTATAATTTATCCATATCACGATATCTATATTTTTCATTTTGCTTAGCAAACTTTATATCTAGATCAATATACAGCTTATCAAATAATGAATTGGACTCTGTATAGTCTTTTTCAAAGCCTTCTATTTGCTTTCTGATCCAAGATATTTTTCCAACTATTTTGTCATTTTTAGAAGGTTTTACTTTAGACAACATCGAAACTGTTTGCTTTTCAAGATCAGCCGTAATAAAGATATCTGAAACAGTATTTTTTATTGAAAGAGTACTAGTTAAAATATACTCTTTTTTCAATTTTTTTAGTCTTTGTTTTTTGTTTTCGTTTTTTGCTTTTACAAGCACCCCTAATTTTGAGCTAAGCATTAAAGACATATCAATTTCTTCTTGTTCCCAACTTTTTACTGTTCCATCAAGATACTGATCCACATTACCTACTGCTTTTATTGCACTAACTATTTCTTTCCAGTTTTCTGACATTTTGTTATAGCCTATGATGCCAGATTTTTCATAGTTAAAATATGACATTACTTCTTTCATTATTTCTACTTGGTCTTCGTCTTCAATATTGTCGTCATTATCAAAAAGTAATATTTGACATAATGTTTGAATATATGTCCATGAAAGATGAAACAATGATATAGATTTTGCTTGGTGTGGAATATAAATAGGCGATTCAGTTGGTTTTGAAACAAAGTCATTTGATATCGTAAGGATTTTAGGCACATTATTTAATTTTTGAGCAACCTTATAATATTTTATGATTTGATCTTCATATTTTTTAATTTGTTCATTTTTATGTTTTACTTCAATAAAAACCGCATCCTTAATAATTCCTGATTTTACATAGATTATGAGACCATCAATTCTAGATTTATCGCCAATTTCCTTTAATTCTGGAAAAAAAACTTCAGTATAAAAATATACTTTCCCGTCATTTTTGACTTTTATTTGGTCAAAGAACTTTTTGCGAAATTCTTTTACTAATCTTAATGTAGATAATAAAACTGATGTTAATGAATTTTCATCTCCAGGTTTATATATTGGAATGAGTTTCGGTTTTCTTAACTGGATACGACCTTCATTACAATATTCGTCAAATGTCGATTTAGGAAGTCCTATAAGTTTTAAGCTTGCTTTAGGTTTCATTAGATTTTTTTACAAACTTACAAATGATATGCTAAACACAAAACATCTTCAATAGTTGATTTTATAACTGTTGAGTAGTATTGTACCATACTTTTTGTTGGTTTTCTAAATAGGAATAATTATTCAAACATTTTTTCATACTCCTTACTGTTATAATTTCCTGACACTTTTCCCCACCCTTTCTTTGTCCCTTTAAAAAACCATAATTCTCCTGTCTCATTATTAAATAACCATGCTAGCTCAAAGCCACCTCCAGCAGGATGGAACTCTAATGTTTTTTTGTTTATTGTTGTATAAGTTGTTCCCATTATAATTAGAGGGACTATAATTACTCCAATTCCAATAATAATTCCTCTTAGTAAATTATCTTTTTTTTTCATCTTTTTAATTTTATTAGTTAATAAAAACAAACTTACAAAAGAATTATCTTGACTAAAAAATTTGTTTCAAAACTATTAGGTAACTGTGGAGTAGTTTTG
>JAYYZX010000016.1:0-35321 GCA_036339955.1 Bacteroidota bacterium | reverse complement strand
TTGTTCTTTCTTAGTTGTCTCTTGTTCTTTCTTGATTTCATTCTGCCCAAGCCCAATCATAGGAAAGCAAAGTAATATAAGTAGTAGTTTTTTCATTTTTAATCTATTGTTTTGTCAAACTTAAGAATTATTTTTTACTATACAGATTGTTTGACAGGAGTTATCAACATATAAACACCAGAATAAATATCTTGTCAATTTAATATTAGAAAATATTATAAGAAAATTATTCTAAGCTTAAAATCCTTCCCCAAATCCTTCCCCTTAGAATTAAAAAACCCCTGTAATCTTTTGAACTACAAGGGTTTATACTTTTCGGTTGCGGTCTGGACGGGACTCGAACCCGCGACCCCATGCGTGACAGGCATGTATTCTAACCAGCTGAACTACCAGACCGTCATAAAACAGTGCAAATCTAAAAGATTTTTTTATTGTATTTGAGATTTTTCTGAGTAAATAATTAAAAGATTAAAACATAGTGATTATAAAAATCTCTATTAAATAATTATTTTTTGAACTTTATTACATTTGCATTCCAAAAAAATAATAGAAATGAGATTAACATCTTTGTTAATATTTATTCCAATCATTACCTTTTCTCAAATAGTAAGTGTAGAAGATAAAAGACAATCTGATAAAAAAGGATTAAGTGGTTTTACTGAATTTACTTTTAACTACAAGAAAACAATAAAAACAGATTGGAAATTGAGTAATATATCTTATTTGCAATGGGATAATAAATCTTGGAGCTTTCTATTGTTAAATGAAATTAATTTAGATAGAGCTGGAGGGATTGTGTTTTCTAATGACGGATATCAACATCTGAGAATTAGTAATCATATAAACAAATCTTATACTATAGAGTCTTTTATTCAAAATCAATATGATCCTCTTCGTAGCATAAAAAATAGAAAGCTATTAGGATCTGGATTAAGATTAGAAATATTCAATCAAAATTTTGTTGGCTTATCCTCTTTTTATGAAAATGAAATTCTAAATAATGGTCTTGAAATTTCAGCATTCAGATTAAATACATATTTTGATATAAAAATAGAGGTAAATAAAATATTGTTATTTTTAATAACAACATATATACAGCCAAATATAAACAAGCTTGGAGACTGTAAAGTTTCTAATAAATCAAGTATTAGGGTTAAAATTTCTGATAAATTCTCGCTCTCTAATATTTTCTCAGGATCATATGATACGTATCCTGCTTCCGGAATACCAGAATTTACTTATAATATAAAAAATGGATTGATATATAAATTCTAATAAATACCAAGATTCTATTAGAACATTTTTTTTCTTTTAAGTAAATAACTAATCAATATTTGTTCTAAGCTTTGATTTATATCTACTTCTACAAGATCTATCTTGTACTGCAAACATTTTAAACGTATGTTTTTTAAATATTCTTTGGATGCTTTTTTATAGCTTTCTTTATATTGAATAGGATTTAGTTTTATTTCTTCTTGTGTTTCTATATCTATAAACTTATATGGTCGATTCTTAAAAGAAAAGTTATGTTCGGTTTTAGGTTCCGTTAAATAAAATAAAATTATTTCATGTTTCTTATGCCTAAGATGCTTAAATGCGGAGAAAACACTATCAATAGCATTATCCTCCTCAATCATATCAGTAAATAATATAACTAATGATCTCCTATGTATTCTTTCTGCAATATGATGCAGACTTTCAGATAAAGTAGTCTTACGATTATATTTCAAAGCATCAATGCTTAAAATCTTATCTAATTCATGATATAATAATCGATGATGCCTTGTAGTTGTTTTTGATGGAGTATGAATATGAACTTCGTTCGCGCATGCACTTAACCCTACTGCATCTCTCTGTCTTTTAAATAAATTCATCAAGGAAGCTATCGCTGTAATTGAAAATAATATTTTATTTGGATTCTCAAATGTTGGAGTATTAAAATTCGGATAATACATAGACGATGATGTGTCAAGAATTAATTGACATCTAAGGTTTGTTTCTTCATCATATCTTTTAACAAATAACTTGTCTGTTCTTCCAAATAACTTCCAGTCAATATCACGTGTACTTTCTCCAGTATTATATAACCTGTGTTCTGCAAATTCAACAGAGAACCCATGATAAGGGCTTTTATGCATACCCGTAATAAATCCCTCTACTACTTGATTAGCAAATAGCTCAAGGCTATCTAGGGGTAATGTGTTTTTAAATACCATCATAAAAATGAAAAAGCTAAAAACCTTTGATTATATTAGCAGAAAGTTATTTACATATGACTTTCTAGCTTCTCAACTATCTGAGCTTTTGGGAGTACACCAACTACTTTATCAACAAGCTCTCCATTCTTGAATATTAATAGTGTTGGTATACTCCTGATACCATATTCAACTGGTATATCAGAGTTGTCATCAACATTCATCTTCCCTACTATAGCTTTCTGATCTAATTCAGTATGAATTTCATCAATAATTGGTGATATAGTTCTACAAGGTCCACACCATGTAGCCCAAAAATCTACTAAAACTGGTTTTTCTGATTCTAAGACTAATTCCTTAAAATTTGCGTCTGTAATTTCTAATGCCATAATTCTAAATCTTAATTTTACAAAATTATAAATTTATTCTAATTTATTTAATTTTAATTTTAACATCATCCATAGTACTAATCTGCTCAAAGAAATTTTTATCTAAATTAATTTTATGATTCCTAGATAATAAATTTATTTCGTACTTTTTTTCTTGATCAACTACATTTAAAATCAATCCATGCTTACCTCTATTATTATTGACAAGTTTTGTTATATTGGAAACAAACTTATCTGATATATTCTGGACGTGAATTTGCAATATAGCATCTCTTACTTGATTATCCATTAAATCTGAAAGTAATTCAATAGATGATATTTTAAACTCTAAATTATCATCATAATATCGTTTTTGCACTTTACCTCTAATCATTAATGCCCAGCCATACTGTAAATAGGGCTGAAACTTGATATAATCATTTGAAAAAATATAAAATGAAAATGATGAATGATAATCTTCTAAATGTAATACTCCAAACTTTTTACCATTCTTTGTCTCTTTATGTTCAACCTCAACAACAACTCCAGCTAACTTTAGATCTTTACCTTTTATTCTGTCCATATCATTCAAAAGAGATAAATTACTATTACAAAAGCTGTTTATTTCTAATTTATAATCATCAAGCGGATGGCCGCTCAAATAAATACCAACAACCTCTTTCTCTTTTGATAACATTTCCATTGTCCCCCAATTTTTAATATCAGGAGGGTTAGGTGATTGAATCGTAGATTCGTTTATTTCTCCAAACATGTCAAATTGACTAGAGTTTCTGTCATCTTGAATCTTGTTGCCAAACTTTATCATTCTTTCAATATAACTTTGATCTTCTTCAGAAAAGAAATATTGTGATCTTCGAATATCAAAAGAATCAAATCCACCAGCATATGCAATACTTTCCAATGTCCTCTTATTTGCAGCCCTTAAATCTACCCTTGTTACAAAATTGTCAAAACTTGTAAAGTCACCATTTAATTTACGCTCATCAACAATTGCTTGTACTGCACCTTCTCCTACTCCTTTTATAGCTCCTAGACCAAATCGGATCTCACTATTTTTGTTTACAGAAAACTTATAGAAACTTTCATTAACATCTGGACCTAAAACTTTTAACCCCATACTTTTACATTCTTCCATATAATATGTGATGTCTTTAATATCTCGCATATAACTAGTAAGTAATGCTGCCATTAATTCAGCTGAAAAATTAGCTTTTAAATATGCTGTTTGATATGCAATCATAGCATAACAAGTAGAGTGAGATTTATTAAATGCATATTCTGAAAATTTCTCCCAATCTTGCCATATCTTATTTACAACATTCTTATCAAAACCATTTTTCATACAACCTGAAATAAACTTTGGCCTTAATTTATCAATAACTTGACGAATTTTTTTACCCATACCCTTTCTCAAACTATCTGCCTCTCCTTTGGTAAAACCAGCAAGTTTTTGAGAAAGCTGCATAACCTGTTCTTGATAAATTGTTATCCCATATGTATCTACAAGATATTCCTCCATTTCAGGCAAATCATATTGAATATTTTCCTTACCATGCTTACGTTTAATATAATTTGGAATATATTCCATTGGTCCAGGTCGGTACAAAGCATTCATTGCTATCAAATCATTAAATTTATCAGGTTTTAGTTGCTTAAGATGAGAGCGCATTCCTTTAGATGAGAATTGAAATATACCTCTAGTTTTACCTGCTTGAAATAATGCAAACGTTTTCTTATCATCTAAAGGTAGGTTGTTAATATCAATATCTATATTATGAAGCTTATATACAATTTTTACACAATCCTTAATAATAGTTAGATTTTTAAGACCTAAGAAATCCATTTTTAATAAACCTGTTTGTTCTACTACATCGTTATCAAACTGTGTAATAAATAAATCTGAATCCTTGCTATTAGTGATAGGTAATAATTCTAAAAGAGGATTAGGAGCGATAATAATACCACAGGCATGCGTACCTACATTACGAATAGAGCCTTCTAATTGTCGAGCATATTTAATGGTCTCTGCAATTAAGTCTTCTTGTTTTGCAAGGCTAATTAATTCCTTTCCTTTGGTCTGTTGATCACGTGGAATCTCAGTTTTAAGTTCTTCATTAGTGAAATTAAAAAGCCGATTGAGTGAAATCATTTCTGGTACTAATTTTGCAACTCTATCTGCATCAATAAGAGGTAAATCTAAAACTCTAGCAGTATCTCTAATAGAAGATCTAGCAGCCATACTTCCGTAAGTTATAATCTGAGCAACCTTATCCTGACCATACTTGTTTACTACCCACTCTATAACTTTTCCTCTCCCTTCATCATCAAAATCAATATCAATATCAGGAAGAGAAATACGTTCAGGATTTAAGAATCTCTCAAAAAGCAAATTATATTTTATAGGATCAATATTTGTAATTCCTGTACAATATGCAACTACCGAACCTGCTGCTGATCCACGACCAGGACCAACAGAAACGTTCATTTTTCTTGCTTGTGAAATAAAATCTTGCACAATTAAAAAATATCCTGGATATCCTGATTTTTTTATAGTTTCTAACTCAAAATCAATACGTTTTTCTAGTTCTTTACTTATTTCGATATACCTTTCTTTAGCGCCCTCATATGTTAAATAGCGTAAATATTCATTTTCATCTATTACATTATCTTGCTTTTTTGCTAAAAAAATTTTTGGAATCTCAAAATTTGGTAGTAAAACATCTCGATTTAATAAAAATGACTCAATCTGATCAACTAAATAACTAATATTATCTATTGCTTCAGGAAGGTCAATAAATAATTCACACATCTCTTTCTGTGATTTAAAATAATATTGATCATTATCAAAACCATGTCTAAATCCTCTTCCTTTTCCTATAGGCGTTTTCTCTAATTCTCCTTCTTTTACACATAGTAAAATATCATGTGCTTTTGCATCTTCTTGATTTAAATAATATACATTATTAGTAGCAATTATTTTAACATTATATTTCTTAGCAAAACTTATAAGTTTCTTATTGACATAATCCTCTTTATCCAAGCCATGCTTATTAATTTCTACAAAAAAATTATCTCCAAAATTATCAGCCCACCATTTAAATTCTTCTTCCGCTTGAGTATCCCCTACATTTAAAATTAAACTTGGTACTGGGCCATACGAACTACCACTAATAGCAACTAATCCTTCTTTATATTTTAAAATTAATTTTTTATCTACTCTAGGAATGTAATAAAACCCATTAATAAAAGAAAGTGAACTTAGCTTAGAAAGATTTTTATAACCCTCTATATTCTTGCACAAAAATGGTTGCTGAGAACCAAAGTCTTTTACAGATTTATTAGTATGATCTTCACAAATATTCAATTCGCATCCTACTATAGGTTTAAGATTTAAAGGCTCATTGTCTCTTATCCCATTATTAATAGGATGATTATACACTGTATTTATTAAATAAAAAGCAGAAAACATGTTTGCATGATCTGTTATAGCAATAGCAGGCATATTCATATCAACTGCTTTATCAACAATAGATGGAATACTTCCTGTTGCTTGCAAAACAGAAAATTGAGAATGAACATGCAAATGGGAAAAAGGAGATGTTATCTCACTATATTTCTCTTGTTTTTTCTTCTTATCACTACTCTTATTACTGTCAAGTTCAATATTATTTGAATCTAGAGATTCTTTAATATTTAAACCAATTAAATCAAAAGGCTTAGAATTAATTTCTTGATAACGAATTAATTGTTCATTAGTTAATCCAATCTTCTCATGAGAAATAATATTAACACGGATCATTTCTAAAAAGCATCTTGCTGTTGCTGCTACATCTGCAGCAGCATTATGAGCTGCTTGAAAACCTTCATTAAATAACTTTTTATATAATTCTATAAGAGAAGGCCATTTATATTTCCCTCCTTTACCTCCAGGAATCTTACAATATTCTGTACCTTCATTCTTAGTATCAATATATGACTTATTAACTAATACATTATCTATTTTTAAACGTAAGAATTCAGATCCTACGATATTATTATCAAACACAATATTATGGCCAACAATAAACTCTACTTTACTAATAGCTTTCTGAAAAATATCTAGAATAGAATGTAGGTCTTCCCCTTCTTTTTCTGCTCTCTCAGTAGAAATTCCATGTATTTCCTGAGCATTTAACGGTATATTGAATCCTTCGGGCTTAATAATATAATTTTGGACATCTATTAATTTCCCTTCAATGTTATGAACTTGCCAAGCTAATTGAACTAATCTTGGCCAATTATCAAACGCATCTAAAGGAGCATTGAAATCACGAGGAAGACCGGTAGTCTCCGTATCAAATATGAGATACATACTATAATTAAAATAAAAATATTATAAGTAGAAATGTCAAGCTAAAATTAGAAAAAGAAACAGATAGAATTCTTTAAAAAGATGCTAACTTTTCAACAAGCTACAAAAAGTTTTGTTCTGCCATCCACTCATCATTAAACAGCTTGCCTATATATCGACTACCATGATCATGAAAAATTACAACAATTACATCTTCTTTTTTAAACTTATGTTTTAATTGATTAATTGCTGCAACAGCACTTCCTGCAGAGTAACCGACTATAATACCTTCTTCACGAGCTAATCGACGAGTATATATAGCTCCTTCTTTATCAGTAACTTTTTCAAATAAATCAATAAGTTCAAAATCTACATTTTCTGGTAATATATCTTCACCTATTCCTTCAGTGAGATATGGATAAATTTCATTTTTATCAAATTCACGAGTCTCATGATATTTCTTAAAAACAGATCCATATGTATCAACACCCCAAACCTTAATTTTAGGGTTTTTTTCCTTTAAATATTTTCCTGTTCCGGAGATTGTACCGCCAGTTCCAACTCCAACTATAAGATGTGTAATCTTTCCGTTAGTTTGAGACCATATTTCAGGACCAGTACTTTCATAATGGGCTTCTCTATTAGATAAATTATTATATTGATCAGGATAAAAAGAATTTGAAATCTCTGAATTTAATCTTTTTGCTACCGAATAGTATGATGAAGGATCCTCAGCAGCAACATCAGTAGGTGTAATGACTACTTTAGCTCCCATAGCTTTTAATATATCTATTTTCTCCTTTGATTGCTTATCAGGAAGAGTGCAAATTAATTTATATCCTTTATGAATACAAGCTAATGCTAGACCCATTCCTGTATTTCCAGAAGTTGCCTCAATTACAGTACCTCCTGGCTTTAATAAACCTTGTGATTCAGCATCTTCAATCATCTTAATTGCCATTCTATCTTTGATAGAATTTCCAGGATTAAAAGTTTCTACTTTCGCTAACACCAATGCAGGAACATCTATAACAACTCTATTTAATTTAATAAGAGGAGTTTTCCCTATAGTACCAATTATATTTTCAAAATACTCCATATTAGATTAAGTTCTGCAAATCTATCAATTCTATTCAAAACGAATAGATTGTATAGGTTTCATTTTTGTAATTATTATGGAAGGAATTAAAAGTACTAGCCAGCAAATAATAAACACTCCTAAATTTAATAAAATTATGGATGAAAAATCAAAATTAATAGGAACTGTATCCATATAATAAATATTAGGATCAAGCTTGATGAGATTAAAAGTCTTTTGTAAATAACCAAGAGAAAGTCCAAAAATATTTCCTAACATCAGCCCATATATAATTAAATATAAAGCATTATACACAAAAACTTTCCTCACTACCCAATTGTTAGCGCCTAATGCTTTTAAAATACCTATTAATTGAGTTTTTTCCAATATCATAATAAGTAGTGCTGTTATCATATTCATAACTCCAACAACAATCATTAAAAAAAGTATAACTTGAATATTTAAATTCTGTAAATCTAGCCAATCAAAAATCTGAGGATATAATTCTTTAATATTCTTACAAATTAAATTATAATCTAACTGATTGTAAACTATTTGAGTATGCCTATCTATGTCATCTAAATTACTTAACATAATCTCAAAACCACCCACCCTATCATGTCCCCAGCTATTAAGATTTTGAACATGCCTAATATCACCAAGAAGTATTATATCATCAAAATCTGAAAAGCCCGTTCTATAAATACCTGATATCTTGAATTTACGAACACGTGGAGGATCTTGAATAAAATACACAAAGATATCTTGTCCTAACTTTAAATTTAATAATTTCACTATTCGTTGAGATATAAGAATATTATTTGACACTAGACTATCATTAAAAATCGGAACCACTCCCTCAACAAGATTCTCTTTAAAGAAATCTTTATGAAAATCATCACCTACTCCTTTTAATACAACTCCATGTATTTCGTCCTCTGTTTTGATAATTCCTGCTTTTGTAGCAAAAACCTGAATATGCTCAATACCTTCTTCTTGTGTAATACTAGAATAAAAATTTTGTTTCTTATCAATAGGATCATTTCCATAAGATTGATTATCGCCAAAAGAAGTAATTTGAATATGAGAATTAAATCCAATAACTTTATTAGCAACTTGATTTTTAAATCCCATTACAATCATAATAGAAAGTAACATAAAGGCAACTGAAATTGCAATAGCAAAAATTGATATGCGAATAATAGGTCTTGTATAGCTATTATTGCTTTCTTTTGTAATAAGTAATTTATTAGATATAAAAAATGAAATATTCATATTATGGCTAAAATAAAACAAATATTTCTCTTCATATTATTAATACATTACTTTGAGGCTAATTCTCAAAACTTAAAATTAGGATCTGAACAAACACATAAATATCTACCTTTAATTGAAGATAAGAAAGTTGGAATAGTTGCTAACCAAACATCTATAATTGGAGGAACCCATATAATAGATAGTTTACTGAGTTTAAGAATTAATATAAGTAAAATATTTACTCCAGAACATGGTTTTAGGGGGGATGTAGATGCTGGCCAATATGTAAAAAATGAAATTGATATCAAAACAGGAATATCAATAATTTCATTATATGGAAAAAATAAAAAGCCGCAAAATCTAGATATATCTAAATTAGATGTTATGATATTTGACATACAAGATGTAGGAGTACGATTTTATACATATATCTCAACACTACATTATGTCATGGAAGCTCTTGCAGAAAATAATATACCACTAATAATTTTAGATAGACCAAACCCTAATAGTCATTATATAGATGGGCCAATATTAAATATGAATTTTCAATCATTTGTAGGAATGCACCCTGTTCCAATTGTATACGGAATGACTATTGGAGAATATGCAAACATGATTAATGAAGAAGGGTGGTTAAAAAATAAAATTAGATGCGATTTAATCGTTATAAAAATGCAAAATTATTCACATCAAATTTCGTATCAATTACCCATAAAACCATCACCTAACCTTCCTAATTCAAGGGCTGTTAATCTATATCCTTCTCTATGTCTTTTTGAAGGAACAACAATAAGTGTAGGTAGAGGAACTGATTTTCCATTTCAGCACTTTGGAGCTCCATATTTAAAAAGTAATTACAGTTTTATACCTCAAAATAATAGCGGTAGTAAGAATCCAAAATACAAAAATATTCTGTGTTCCGGAATAGATCTTCGGTATCAAGATAACTATATGACAGAATTAAATCTTCAATGGCTAATAAATACATACCATGAATCTGAACAAAAAGAAAATTTCTTTAATAGTTTTTTTGACAAATTAGCAGGTACTGATAATTTACGAAAACAAATAATAGATGGAAAAGGAGATCAGGAAATCAAAGAAAGTTGGCAACAAGAGTTATTTGAATTTAAAAAATTACGTAAGAAATACTTACTTTATAAATAAGAAAATTATAAGTTAAGTCCTCCTTCCTGGATAAACTTTTAATGCCTCTTCCAGACAATCAATAGCATTGTTTAAAGATTTTTTATTTAGAACATATGCAATACGAACCTGATCAACACCAGCTCCTGGAGTAGAATAAAAACCACCTGCTGGAGCAACCATTAAAGTCTGTTGATTGAATTGAAAATCTTCTAAAAGCCATTGAGCAAATCTATCAGCAGAATCCACTGGAAGTTGAGCAATTGCATAAAAAGCTCCTTTTGGTCTGGGGCATATAACCCCTTCAATGCTATTTAATCTTTGAATCAGAAGATTTCTTCTGTCAACATATTCTGCAATCACTTTCTTAAAATAGTTTTTCGGAACACCTAGTGCTGCTTCCGCTGCAACTTGCCCAAAAGTAGGAGGGGAAAGTCTAGCCTGTGCAAATTTAAGAGCGGTTGATATTACTTTTTTATTTCTTGATATAATACATCCAACACGAATCCCACACATACTATATCTTTTTGATGTAGAATCAATGACTATTGAGTGTTTTTCTAAACCTTTAAGATTTAATATAGAATTATGAGTATTCCCATCATAAACAAACTCTCGATAAACTTCATCTGCAAAAAGAAATAAATTATTCTTAACAACAATTTTTCTTAATGTATCCAATTCTTCCTCTGAATATAAATACCCTGTTGGATTACCTGGATTACAAATCAATATGGCTTTTGTTTTTCGTGTAATCAATTTTTCAAAATCGTCTATATTAGGTAGTGAGAATCCATCCTTAATTGAGGTTGTAACAGGAACTACTTTAACTCCAGCAGAAATTGAAAATCCGTTATAATTAGCATAAAAAGGTTCAGGAATTATAATCTCATCTCCTGGATCTAAACATGAATTTAAACCAAACAATAAAGCTTCTGAACCTCCAGTTGTAATCATTAAATCTGAATATTCAATATTAATACCTATACTTTTATAATAGTCCGCTAAACCTTTTCGATAAGTCTCAAAACCAGCTGAGTGACTATATTCTATAACTTTACTATCAAAATTACGAATTGCATTTAACGACAAAATAGGACTCTCAATATCTGGTTGGCCAATATTCAAATGATGAACTTTTATACCCTTGTTTTTTGCTTCCTCTGCAAAGGGAACTAGCTTCCTAATAGGAGATTCTGGCATTGACTTTCCCTTACTCGATATTTCTGGCATAATAAAAAACTTTAAAAAAACCTCCACTTAAAAAATGGAGGTGTAAATCTCTAAATTATTTTCAAATAAATAAAATTAAATTTACTCTTTAGGAGCTCCAGTAGTGTTTTTCTCTAGTGACTCTTTCTTAGGAGCAGGTAAGACCTCTCCTTTAATTGTTAAGATTATAGGCTTAGTATCTATATTAGTAGATAAAGTAACTTGCTTTGTAAATCTTCCTGGTCTATTAGTAGCATACTTGACTTTGATTGCTCCATTAGAACCAGGCATAATAGGTTCTTTTGGCCAATCAGGCACAGTACATCCACAATTTCCTCTAGCAGTTTTAATAATTAACGGTTCTGTTCCATTATTAGTAAACACAAACTCTCTATTACCATCAGCATTAAAATCTAATGTACCATAATCTATAACTTTAGATTCAAAATCAATAGTAGCTCCACTTGTTTTTTCTTCTTGTTTAGAAACATTATCTGCAAGATCAACATCTTGAGCATATATGAAATTGCTAAAAATTATAGCTACAAGAAATATTTTTACTTTCATTGTTTTATTTTAGAACGACAAATTTACAGAATTATTTTACGTAATACAAATACATATTCTTCTAAAATTTAGAAAATAGAATTCGTAGTTTTGTAAAATATATATAGATATTTAAACTAATGAGTATAGCAAAAAAATATGATGCTAAAAAAATAGAAGCAAAATGGTATCAATACTGGCTTAAAAAAGGATATTTCTATTCTGAGCCTGATGATAGAGAATCATATACAATAGTTATACCCCCTCCAAATGTAACTGGAGTTTTACATATGGGGCATATGTTAAATAATACAATCCAAGATATTATGATTCGTAAAGCACGTATGGAAGGTTATAATACATGTTGGGTTCCCGGAACAGATCATGCATCCATAGCAACAGAAGCAAAAGTAGTAGAAAGATTAAACAAAAAGGGAATAAAAAAAACAGACTTATCTAGAGAAGAGTTTTTGAAACATGCATGGAAATGGAAAGAAGAACATGGAGGTATAATTCTTGAGCAATTAAAAAAACTAGGTGCATCTTGTGATTGGAAACGTACAAAATTTACTATGGATAAAGATTTAAGTGAATCTGTAATTGATATATTCATAGACTTATATAATAAAGGATTAATCTATAGAGGTATAAGGATGATTAACTGGGATTCTGTAGCAAGAACTGCAGTTTCTGATGAAGAAGTGATACACAAAGAAGTTAATTCAAAATTATTTCATCTTCGTTATAAAATAAAAGAAACTAATGATTGGATTACAATTGCTACTACTAGACCAGAAACAATATTAGGAGATACTGCAATATGTGTAAACCCTAAGGATAAAAGATATAAAAATCTGAAAGGGAAACACTGTATAATACCATTAGTTGAACGTGAAATACCTATAATATATGATGAGTATGTAGATATGGAATTTGGTACTGGAGCATTAAAAGTTACACCAGCACATGATATCAATGATTATGAGTTAGGTAATAAACATAACCTAAACTCTATTGATATATTAAATGATGATGGAACAATTAATGAAAAAGCAAAATTATATGTTGGATTAGATAGGTTTGAAGTACGTAAAAAAATTATCGCAGATTTACAAGCAAAGGGATATCTTATAAAAATCGAGAGTATAAAGAATAAAGTCGGCTTCTCAGAAAGAACAGATTCTATTATAGAACCGAAATTATCTATGCAGTGGTTTGTCAAAATGGAGAAGTTATGTGAGCCAGCATTAGAAAATGTAATGAATGATAATATCAATTTTTATCCAAAGAAATTTAAAAATACATATCGTCACTGGATGACTAATATAAAAGATTGGTGTATATCTCGTCAACTTTGGTGGGGACATAGAATACCGGCATATTTCTATGAAGGAAATAAATATGTTGTAGCAAAAACAAAAGATGAAGCATTTGAATTAGCAAAAAAACAGAAAAAAAATATCTCAATAGAAGATTTACATCAAGATGAAGATGTATTAGATACATGGTTTTCGTCTTGGTTATGGCCAATATCAGTATTTGATGGAATCAGAAATCCTAATAATAAAGAAATTAATTATTACTACCCTACCAATGACTTAGTCACTGCACCTGAGATTTTATTTTTTTGGGTAGCCAGAATGATTATGGCAGGCTATGAATATAAAAAAGATATGCCATTTAAAAATGTTTATCTTACTGGAATAGTACGAGATAAAGAAGGAAGAAAGATGTCTAAATCACTAGGAAATTCTCCTGATCCTATTTCTCTAATAGATAAATATGGGGCAGACGGAGTACGCGTTGGTATGCTGCTATGTTCTCCTGCTGGTAATGACCTTCCATTTGATGAGATCTTATGTGAACAAGGTCGTAATTTTTCTAATAAAATATGGAATGCATTTAGATTAATAAAAGGATTAGACATAAGAGATTGTACACAACCAGAATCTGCAAGACAAGCTATCTTATGGTTTGAAAACAAATTAAATCAGCAAATAGAAGAAATTAATGAGTCATATTCCAAATATAGAATATCAGAAGCGTTAATGAGTACCTATAAACTAATCTGGGATGACTTTTGCTCATGGTATCTAGAAATTATAAAGCCAAATTATGGAGAATCTATAGATAGTACTTCATATGATAAAACAATAGAGTATCTAGAAAATATATTAAAACTTCTACATCCTTTTATGCCATTTCTATCAGAAGAAATATGGCATTTAATAAAAGAAAGACAGGATGATATTATCGTTGCAAGTTGGCCTAAAGCTTCCAAAGTAAAAGAGATTGTATTAGAAGATTTTGATATTGTATCAGAAGTCGTATCTACTGTAAGAAATTTCAGGTTACAGAAACAGATTTCTAATAAAGAACAAGTTTCTTTATTCGTGAAAGTAAACAAGAATGATTTCTGCAAAGACATGGATCCAATTATTATAAAGCTAGCAAACATCTCAAGTATTAATTATACAAAAGAAAAAATAAAAGATGCATTCTCATTTATAGTTCAATCAAATGAGTATTTTATTCCTTTTGAAGGGAATTTAAATATTGAAGAAGAAATTAAAAAATTAAATAAAGAGCTAGATTATATGAAAGGATTCCTAAAATCAGTAGAAAATAAATTACTAAATAAGAAATTTACTGATAATGCTCCGAAAGCGGTTGTAGATATTGAAAAAAAGAAGGCCGAAGATGCAAAAGCAAAAATTGAAATTCTAACTAATAATATCAACGACCTAAAATAACAGATTCTACCTTATGATTTTGATTTACCAGCTTAATCTATTGTTTTAATAAGTTTCTTCTCCAATGAAATTCGCAGGTGGATTATACTGGCAGACCCAAATTTGCTTATCTTCACATTGCACAACTGCGCAACCTACTTCTGTTGTATTTCTCCAAATAATTTGAGTATAATGTCCGCAATCAAAGTTGTTATTTATACATTTCTTAGTTTTAAAATCAAAACATTCTTTCTCATTAGCCCAAAGGTCTACAACATCATTAGCTTTAGCTATTGTATCATAATATAAGGCTAAATTTTCTCCGTATCCTTTGCTATATTTTTCTGGACTATGTTTCAGGCTGTTAGAGCACTTTCTTTTTAGAACTTTTGCCCAAATTAATGCATTCGCAGCTAATTTATCAGACCATTTCAGTTTATTAATCCCTAACTCAGAACGATAACTATTATGAGCATCTAACATTCCATCCATTTCTACATACTCACTTTCATCTTGCCCAAACCCAATCATAGGCAAGCAAAGTAATATAAGTAGTAGTTTTTTCATTGTTAATCTACTATTTTAATGATTACTCAAATATTACCTTCTTATTTATAACAAAATCTTTAGTAGTTATCTCTACAAAATATATAGACTTTGCATATCCTCTTAAATCTAATCTTCTATTAAAATACCCATGGAATTCTGCTAATGAAATAGAAGATAATTCCTCACCAAGGAGATTATATATCCTTAATTCTATATTCTGGGAAGAAAGACTCTCAAATGAAATGTTAATGTAATCGTTTGTTGGATTAGGATATACCAAAATCTCATTAATAGGAATATTGTTTATACCAGTAAAGCAAGAATCAACATACACCCAGATATCTTCTTTGACAACACAATTGTTTGAATCTTTTGCTTCAACTACATACCAAGTATCCTGAGTTGGGTCTTCTACTATTCTATCTCCAAATTGACCATTATTCCACCAATAAAACACAAATCCATCACTTGCTTCCAAAATAACAGAATCTCCTAAACATATCTGAGGAGGATCTGGAATAGTTTGTATAGATAATGATGGTGACTGGTAAAAATCTAATATAGTATACACTACACTGTCACATCCTGTAGTACTTAATCCAACGGTATCAATATAATTTCCTGTAGTATCATAAATATTGGTTCCAACCTGAATACTATCTCCTTTACATATAAACTTCTTGTTGTTAGTAGCATAAGGCATAATCTCTATATCATAATAATAGTAATAATAACGATCACCTGCATTAGAACTTGTAATAGTAGTTGGACCTAAATTAAATGGATATGGCCATGTATTACCTGCTCCTGCATTGCTTCTATATAATCCTATAACGCCACCACTAGCATTCGGATCAACTCCTAATTCAAAATCATTACCTACAGGTATCATAAAATCAAATGTCAATCTTTGAGAACCTGGATATACGGTATGAATAACACTTTCTAAAACAACACCATTATTATCCCGTAACTCAAATGTAACATCATTAGTGTCTTCTGCATAAACTGTAGCAGCCTGTAATACACTCAAGATATTGTTATCTATAATTAGATGCCCATCGTAACTACTAAATGCTCCAGGACCAGATGTGCTATCTAAGATTCCTCCATTGATTGACATATAATTTGCAGAATTAACAGTTAAAATAGTTGTAATAATACTGTCACAATTTTGAGATGAAACTAAAGTATCATAATAAGTTCCAGCAGTATTATATGTGTTATTTACAATTGAATAACTTTCTCCAACACATATGGTTTGCAGATTTGTAGATCCTGTTCCTGAGATTGTCAATACAGTTAAGTTTGTTGTAACAATACTGTCACAACCTTGAGGTGATACTAAAGTATCATGATAAATTCCCGTAGAATCATATGTACTATTACCAATAGTATAAAACTCTCCATTACAGATAGTTTGATTATTCAAATAAGAAACATTTGGATTTACAATAAGATTAGTATACACTACACTATCACATCCAATATAAGAAGTTAAGGTATCTGTATAAAACCCTGTTGTCGTGTATACGCTTCCAGCAACTTGAATAGTATCTCCATCACAAATAGAATAATTACTTGTTAATGCTGCTATTGATAATACACGTACTTCTACATCATAAAAGAAATAATAATAAGCAGCTCCTGCACTAGATGATGTTATAGAAGCAGCTCCTGCAAAATCATACGGATAGTTCACTCCAGAGTTATTTCTATACAAACCGTTACTAGAGCCATTAACTCCTATTTGATAATCAGTACCTGCTGTCATTTGATAATTAAAATAAACCCTCTGTCCTCCAGGAATGACATTCACTGTAATAGAATCTAAAACATTACCGGCGACATCACGAATTTCAAAAGTTGTTATAGATGCAGTTTGAGAATACACTACAGCAGAAACCAATTCAGAAGACATATAACAGCTTAATTCTAAATATTGTGACCCTGAGAAATAACCTCCACCTCCAACAGTATTATTCTCAATACCTCCAGAAATCAACAATTGAGAATAAACAATAATATTAGTATGTACAATACTATCACATCCAATAGAACTTTGTATAGTGTCAGTATAATTACCACTCATATAATATGTTGAGGACCCAACCACAACACTATCTCCATCACAAATAGTATATTCTAGAGAAACAGGTGTCTGCACAGTAAGATTTGTATTAATAATACTATCACAACCTGCGCTATTTATTAAAGTATCACTATACGAACCTGATGTGGTATAAATAGAATTACCTACCATTACAAAACTACCGTTACAAATTGTTAGATCATTTGTCACAATAGAAGCCGAAGTAGCAAGAACTGTCAGTTGTGTAGTAATAATACTATCACATCCAAACTGTGTCTGTAGAGTATCTAAATAAATACCTGTTGAATCATATGTGTTATTGCCTACAGTTATAGAAAGTCCTCCACAAATAGTGTCTGATTGAGAATAAGAAATAGAACTTGCATCATGCTGTCCAATATTAGAAAAACTATTTGCACTTAGAACAACCCACTGCGAATTTTGAGGATTTGTGCCAGCAGCATTTGACCAAGATGTATCACCTTGAGAAATAGAGCATTTCCTTACCAAAGTATGATCTCTTGTAGCCGCTGTCTCTCCTGCTACATTCCACCCAGAACCTGGATCGCCATTCCAATCCCCTACCCAATCTAAGATCATATAATATCCACTAGATGGAGGTTCTGGAGCTAAAGGTTCAAGGCCATATACTAAGGCCATACCATCATCACCATTACTTAAGAAATTAGAGTTCATATCTGATTCTACTTGAATAGCAGTATTAGAAGAGCTATGTGAAACTACATAAACATCATAAGGAAGTATTACAGCTCCTGAATCAAAATTAACCCAGGTTTCATATACTCCAACGGTTGATGGATTACCACTAACCCGTGCAAAAGCATAATCAGATAAGTCTATAGTATCTTGAGTTGGATTATATATTTCAAAATATCTATTCGTTGTACCTGAGCTACCCTCAGCATATTCAGAGAAAAATAAATCTACAGAGTTGTTTTGGAAATAAATACATGTTCCATTATTACAAGTAGCAGTAGAATCATAATTTAATGCTGTTGAATCTGTACAACCAGAAATTCCAATAGTTAAATTAAGTATTGCTAAGCTATCACATCCTACTGAATTGATTCCTATCCAAGCATAAGTTCCTGAAGAGCTATATGTTGTATCACCCCAAAATAAACTATCACATGCTGTTAATGTAGTTGTAGAACTTGTACTATAAACACAACTACCATCATCAATTGTAGCTAAAGGATCAAAATTACATGCTAGAGAATCTGTACAACCAGGAACAGCTACTGCCTCGTTTACAGTCAATGAAGTAGAATAAACATGATCCCCGCTATTTCCAATAGGATAGTCTGCCGCAACAAAAGATGCATAAAGAGTTAGTGCTCCTGGATTACCAATTGGAGTAACCCAATCAAATGTCCATGATTTTGAATCACTTCCTTGAGTTCCCGAAGCAGTATGCGTAATTCTATTTGGAGCTAATGATTGCATCTCACTACTATTTATATTTAAAAAATCTCCGCCAAAAGCTTCAAAACCAAACTGATTAATCCCTGAATCTGATACAGTAGCAGTAACAGTATAAGTACTTCCAGGAGTATAACCAGAAGCAGGGATATTAGATGTTAAACTAACTGTTCCTGTACCGGTATTTAATCCAAAAGATGAATGACATGCTGTACATGTATTTTCTCCTGGTGCACCTGTCATATTGCCTGGAGAACCAGAAGAGTTACTAATAGTAGAAGAGGGATAAAAAATAACAGCTAAAGCTAGTGCTGAAGCACATAAGAATAAAAGTTTTTTCATGATTTACTTGTTTTTAAATAACGTCTGTCAAGATACTAATTTATTCTTAAAAGATATTAAAAAAAAACTTATTCTAAGAATATTCTCTTTTCAACAGAACCATCACTATAAATGTAGATAAGAGGGATATTAGCTCGTGGGCTAACATTATTTCCTAATAAATCAACAACTTGCAGAAGTTTCTTTTTAGCATCATATTTTTGGTCTATTACAGATGTAGAGTTACAATTATTACTAAATGATGTCCAAGTATCAACTGCCCATGTATAAGTAGCATAAGCAACATCATTTACATCTATACAAGATAAAGATGGATTGAACATAGATGTGAAATACCATAAACCTTGATTGTTACCATTTCTAACATCCATAGATATTAGTGAATTAGTATTGCAATTAACTTCAAATAATACAGGATTATTACTAAGGTTAAGTGTTGTAATACTATTGTTTCCGCAATACAAAAGCCTTAATGCAATAAAATCTTCAATTCCAGTTAAATCAGCAATATTTCGACCATATATATGTAATACAGATACAGTATCAATATTTGCGGTTTCAACATAATCATCGAGGATGAAATCATATCCTAAGTTGACTAATTCTTGTTCAAAATTATCATCTGGAACATATGTAAACTGTCCAAAAGAGAAAAAGGGAATAAATAATAGAATAAATAAAGTTTGTTTCATAAAAAAATAATTTTATAGAGTTTATTACCAATTAAATAACCACATGCTAATATAATAGGATATATAATAAATAACCATACACAATTTAATATCCCTGCTTCTTTTATAGCTAAAAATCCTTGAGAAAATAATTTAGGACCAAAATTATACCAAGTACTAATATCCAGTTTACTTACTAAAACATTCGCAACAATAGCAATTAACAAAATACAAATTCCTATAATATAAATTCTAAGCATGATATTCTATTGTTTTATAATTTGTTTCGTAATCTTATCACCTCCTATATTAAGAGTTACATAATACATTCCTGATGATAATCCATTAAGGCTTACTGAGATTTGATTATTACCCGAAATAGCTTTTGTTACTTTTTTCGATTGTACTATTCTTCCCGTCTCACTATAAACTACCCAAGAAATATTCATCGGATTATCTATAGTGAAATCTAGTTTAAAATCACCTTGTGTTGGATTAGGATAAATTGTAATATCACTTTGATCCTTGTATAAATTATCTTCTATACCTAAAACAGTACCAACATTATTTAAATTAATACTAAATATACCATTACCATGTGTAGCAACAACTAATAGCTTGTCTGCTGCACGATAAGTGAGGGTTTCTATAACAACATTACCTATTTCACTCTTTGCTATCTGTTTCCATGTAGTATTTAAACCATCTAATTTTGATGTTCCAAATAAACCTACTGAAGTCCCTACCAAATATAAAGTGTCGTTTCCTAAAGGTATTATTTTTGCAGTACGACAAGATGGTCCATTGCCTGAGCCAGAATTATTTTGTTCAAGATTACCTGCAACTTTTGACCAAGTAACTCCTCCATCCATGCTATGAAATAGAGAGTAAACGCTATAATTTGAATAAACTACCATAACCTCATCAGCATCAAGAGGATTTATTGCAATATCAGAACAATAAGAATTTTGTCCTGTTAAGATACCTGGAAGCTGCGTATGTGGTGGATCTCCAACATGTGCATTATCTACACGATAAACATATTTATTTCTTGTACCATAATACACAATATTAGGTGGATTAACAGAAGTTTCTATAACAGAAATACGCATAAGAGGATTAGGTAAGCTGTCTGTAAATTTTTCCCATCCGAAATCTGATTTAACATGAGCATTATTATATGGAATATTTGAGATATTATTATTCCTCCACAAATGATTGCCATTTGCTAAATAAATAATATCGCTGTTTTCATCCATAACTAAAGGGTTAATAAATAAATATTTAGTAGAATCCGTAGATACTGGATCCATTCTGTTAAAAGATATACGATGTGCATTTGTATCTAGTTTCATTTTATACATTACACCGCGCTGTATTGAAAGATAGAAATCTTCTTCATTGTCAGCAATACCAGCATAAGCCCCATCTCCATTAAAGGGCATATGCCAATGTTTGTTAGGATTGCCAGAAAAAGTAATGAAATTCCCATTATCTTGGAAACCTCCATGCAGCACATTAGAATTAGCATTTCGACTTATTGTAGTAGCATATAATTGAGAAGTATAATAGCCATTATTTAGAGAAGTCCATTTAACTGTATCTTCAAAAGCATTAGCAGATGTATATACACCTCCATCCGTAGCACTTAGCATAACACTATCATTTGAAGGAAGAAACCATAAATCATGTTGGTCTGGATGATGATTAGGGTATATTCCCCAATTTCCATCTCCCTCATAAGAGCCTATTAGATATCCTCCACATATCATAGTATTGTTTGGAGAGGTAAAACCATCTGTGGAACGCCAAAGATTCGTACCTCCAATAAAGACTATATTAGGATTAGTAGGGTGTACCGTTACTAGTAAGTCATATCCTCCTTGTGCATTAAAATTATCAAAAGAAGTATTTTGGTTTGCTGGTATATTTGATGATAAATCTGTCCATTGACCTCCCAAACCACTTCCATCTCCACTCAAATAAGTATATTTCCATAGTGATGTCCAAGCCTCTCCTCCAAAAAACACATCTGTATGCTGTCCATAACCATCTGTTTCTGCTGCTAAAAAATATACTTCATTCTCATTAGATGGATTAATACCAATTGCTATTCTACCATATATTAAAGGAAAAGCTGTGTCTAATATATTAGTCCAATTTTGACCATCTGCTGATCTCCATATACCCTTATTTGTAGCAGAGCTAGAACCCGTACTTAAGGTAGCATATACGGTTCCATTGGAAGTGATATCCACATTTGTATAATATGAACTTCCTCCTCCTAACTCTTGCTGCCACGTGTTACCTCCATCCTGACTTCTATAAATAGTACCATAAGTAGCAGCATATACAACATCTAAACTATCATTGCTTGGATCTGTTTTAAGATTCCATATGAAATCAAAATCTGAATCAAAAGATTGTGGAGTATTAGTGGCTGTAATAGCTAGAGAATCCCAACTAAGCCCACCATCAGTAGATTTATATATACCATTTCCTTGATAGTATGCTTCTCCTCCACTAGCTGAACTTCCTCGTAGCTCACCAGATCCAAAATACCAAATATTCTCTCTTCCAAACCTTATATCTTGAGAAATACAAGTCACGTTATGTAATTGATTAGGGTGTGTAGTCATAGTCCAACTTACACCAGCATCAATAGAACGAAACATACCTCCGGAGGCACCACCAGCAAGTAATGTTTTTTCATCCAATATATCTAATGCAAAGCCACGGGTTCTACCTCCAACATTATAAGGGCCTCTATGGATCCAATTTCCTTTAGAAAGATTATTCGCCTGAGGCAATGTTTTTGCAAACATTCTTTCTTTACGATGAATATTTCGTGGAATTTCACCAGTATTAGGGTCTGCTAAACGAAGACGCTCCCATACAACACGTTCAGCGGGATTGTCAGCAGGGTAAACCATAATATTTTGTTTATCTTTTTCTGGTATCAGAAAAAATAATAACGTTATTAATGAGATGAAAGTAACGCCAAAAAGTACTTTATTTTTTTTCATATAATATTTGAATTAATAAGGCTATAAAAATATCAAATTCCATTGATTTTTCAAATAGTACTTAAAAACGTAAATTTGCAAGATAAAAATCCTGTTGTGAAAAACATTCTACCATATAAACCCAAAAACAAAGTTAGAATTGTTACTGCTGCTAGCTTATTTGATGGACATGACGCTGCTATAAATATCATGCGTCGTATTATACAGTCAACTGGCTGTGAAGTAATTCATTTAGGGCATGACAGAAGTGTTGCTGAAATAGTAAACTGTGCTATTGAAGAAGATGCTAATGCAATTGCTATCACTTCATACCAAGGAGGACATATGGAATATTTGAAATATATGTATGATCTATTACAAGAAAAGAATGGAAGGTATATAAAAATATTTGCTGGAGGTGGAGGAACAATATTACCAGAAGAGATCAAGGAGTTAGAAAAACACGGTATTACAAAAATCTATCATCCAGATGATGGGCGAGAAATGGGATTACAAGGTATGATAAATGATTTAGTAAAAAAATCTGATTTCACAATTGGAGAAACTATACAAGGTTCTTTAAAACAAATTAAGAAAAAAGATGTAAATACCATTTCAAGATATATTTCAGCTAGTGAAAATTATCCGAAAAAACATAAAAAATTACTTAAAGAAGTAAAATTACTTGCAAAAAATTCAAGCACATTAGTTTTAGGTGTCACAGGTACTGGAGGTTCTGGAAAATCTTCTTTGGTTGATGAGTTAGTCCGAAGATTTATTACTGATTTTTCAAAAAAAAATATTGCAATAATCTCAGTAGATCCTTCAAAAAGGAAAACAGGAGGAGCCCTGCTTGGAGATAGAATTAGAATGAATAGCATAAAATCTAATCAAGTCTATATGCGTTCATTAGCAACACGGCAAGCAAATCTAGCACTATCTGCACATGTCAATGATGCTCTAAATATTTTAAAAACAGCATCCTATGATATAATTATTCTGGAAACCTCTGGTATTGGACAATCTGATACAGAAATCTTAGATCACTCTGATATATCTCTTTATGTAATGACTCCGGAGTATGGTGCTGCTACCCAACTTGAAAAAATTGATATGTTAGACTTTGCAGATGTTATTGCAATAAATAAATTTGATAAGAAAGGTTCTGTTGATGCTCTAAGAGATGTTAAAAAACAATACCAAAGAAACCAACAAAGGTTCCAAGAAAATATAGATGATATGCCAGTATATGGAACTATCGCTTCACAATTTAATGATCCTGGTGTAAATACTCTATACAGAGCAATAATAGATAAATTAAACACAAAACAAAAAAATCAATTTATATCTAGTTTTGAAGTGACAAATGAAATGTCTGAGAAAATTTTTATTATACCTCCAAATAGAGTACGATATCTTTCTGAAATAGCTGAATCTAATAGATCATATGACACTTGGAGTAAGAAACAAAAAGAAATTGCACAAAAACTATATGCCCTAAATAAATCTCTAGAAATAATAGAAGAAAAAGAAATAAAAAATGGAGTCAAAAAAGAATATGAAAAACTATTATTAGAGTTAGATCCAAAGAATCAAAAACTAATTGACACATTTAATAATTTAAGAAAACAATATGCTAAGGAAATATTTAGCTATAATATACGTGGTAAATCTATTGAAATAAAGACACATTCCAAATCTCTTTCCCAAACAAATTTACCCAAAATATCACTTCCTAAATATGAAGGCTGGGGGGATATATTATACTGGCAGTTACAAGAAAATATTCCGGGACAATTCCCTTTTACTTCAGGACTTTTCCCTTTTAAAAGGCAAGGAGAAGATCCTACTCGTATGTTTGCCGGAGAAGGTGGTCCAGAACGAACAAACAGAAGATTCCATTATGTTAGCCTAGATATGGAAGCAAAAAGATTATCTACTGCCTTTGATTCCGTAACACTATATGGAAATGACCCTGATTATAGACCAGATATCTATGGTAAGATTGGGAATGCAGGTGTTTCAATTTGCTGTCTTGATGATTTAAAAAAGCTTTATTCAGGATTTGAATTAACAAACCCTATGACATCGGTTTCAATGACTATTAATGGGCCAGCTCCTATGTTACTTGCATATTTTATGAACGTTGCTATTGATCAAGAATGCGAGAAATATATCAAAAAAAATAAAATAGAAAAAGATGTTGAAAAGATCATAAAAGAAGTTTATAAAAAGAAAAAAACTAACAGGCCAAAATATCAAGGTTCTCTTCCTGAAGGAAATAATGGGTTAGGATTATTCTTATTAGGAGTTACAGGAGATGAAGTTTTACCAAAAAATATTTACAGTAAAATAAAAAAACAAACGCTTTCTCTAGTAAGAGGGACCGTGCAAGCAGATATTCTAGAAGAAGATCAAGCGCAAAATACTTGTATATTTTCAACTGAGTTTGCATTAAGAATGATGGGTGATGTGCAAGAATATTTTATTAATAAAGAAATACGAAATTTCTATTCAGTATCAATATCAGGATATCATATAGCAGAGGCAGGAGCAAATCCTATCACGCAATTAGCACTTACTCTTTCAAATGGATTTACTTATGTTGAATACTATTTAAGTAGAGGAATGGATATTAATAAATTCAGTCCTAATCTTTCTTTCTTCTTCTCAAATGGAATTGACCCTGAATATGCTGTTATTGGAAGAGTCGCAAGAAGAATATGGTCAAAAGCAATGAAACTAAAATATGGGGCAAATAAACGTGCTCAAATGTTAAAATATCATATACAAACTTCTGGGAGATCATTACATGCTCAAGAAATTGATTTTAATGATATAAGAACTACATTACAAGCATTATATGCTATATATGACAATTGTAATTCTCTGCACACTAATGCATATGATGAGGCAATTACAACTCCTACTGAAGAATCTGTACGTAGAGCTATGGCTATTCAATTAATTATTAATAAGGAACTTGGATTAGCCAAAAATGAGAATCCACTACAAGGTTCCTTTATTATTGAAGAACTTACAGATTTAGTTGAAGAGGCTGTTCTAATAGAATTTGAAAGAATCACTGAAAGAGGCGGTGTATTAGGAGCTATGGAAACAATGTATCAAAGAAGTAAAATACAAGAAGAATCGCTTTATTATGAAGCATTAAAACATACTGGAAAATACCCTATTATAGGAGTAAATACATTCTTAAATAAAAAAGGATCTCCAACAATAATCCCAGAAGAAATAATTCGTGCAACCACAAAAGAAAAAAAGTATCAAATTTCAATGCTAAAACAATTACATAAAGGGAATAAAGTAGAAGCAAAAAGAATGCTTGGCAAAGTAAAAGACGCTGCTGTAAAAAATCAAAATATATTTGAAATACTAATGGAAGTAACAAAAAGATGCTCATTGGGAGAAATTACAAATGCGCTATTTGAAGTAGGAGGACAGTATAGAAGAAATATGTAAAAAATTTAACAAATCCTATATACTAATTCTAGTGAATAAAGAGTTTGATATTGTTATATTAACTGATTCTCGTTATATAAATCCAGAAAAAACAAATTGGTATATTGATCAAGTATTATTAGAAGATCAAATATTACAAACAGCATTAGAAGAAGAAGGTTTAAGTGTATGTAAGAAAGATTGGGCAGATAAAAAATTTAATTGGGAAAATACAAAATATGCTATCTTCAGTACAACTTGGGATTATTTTGAACGCTTTGATGAATTCTTTAAATGGATAGAAAAAACAAGATATAAAACTAGATTTATAAATACTTCAGATATTATCCATTGGAATATAGATAAACATTATTTACAAGATTTGTCAATACAGGGGATAAATATTGCTCCAACCCTTTTCGTAGAAAAAGGGGAAAAACAATCTTTAGAAGATCTTTTTAAACAAACTGGATGGTTAGAAGCTGTAATAAAGCCTGCTATTTCTGGTGCAGCAAGACATACATATAGAGTATCTTCTCTAAATTACATAGAATTCGAGAATATATTTCAAAAATTAATAAAAGAAGAATGTATGTTATTTCAAGAGTTTCTACATAATATAACTTCTAAAGGAGAAATATCTTTAATTATGATTAACGGAGATTATACACATGCTATAAGAAAAATTGCCAAAGAAGGGGATTTCAGAGTGCAAGATGATCATGGGGGAAAAACAGAGAATTATACCCCAAGTAAAACAGAGATTGACTTTGCTCAGGAATGCTTGTCAGCAATACCTTTTAAAACTCTTTATGCTAGAATAGATATAGTTCGTGATAATAAAAATAAAAACTCATTAAGTGAATTAGAACTAATAGAACCTGAACTCTGGTTTAGAAATAATACTCAAGCTGCAATATTACTAGCAAAAGCTATAAAGAATATTATTTAGTCTTCTGAGAAACTAAACGGATATCAAATTCTATCTCATCTTTAATAATCTTGTTTGCCGCTAAGTCTTTAAAAAAGTTACCAGATTTATATACTATCCCCCACTTAGTCCTATCAATTACAATCTTAGCACTTGCTTCGAATTGTGCTCCTTTAACGGGAACTCTTGCAGTAAATGAAATAGGATTTGTTTTGCCTTTTATAGTCAAGTCAGCTTTAATAGAGTAATTAAATTCTTCTATATGTTTAACATCAGTAATATAAAGAACAGCAATAGGATGATTTTCAACATCAAAAAAATCGTCATCTTTTAAATGAGCAACTAGACTTTCTGCCTTTTTCCCCTCTAAATCAGTACAAAAAATTGTACTTAAATCTATAGAAAATTTTCCTCCAGCGAGCTTTCCATGATCAATAACTAAAAATCCTTGTCTTAATTCCACATTTCCTTCATGTGATGAAGTTATTTTTGATCCCTTCCACTGTATCCTTGAGTTTTTTACATCAGCTTTAACATTGATAGTATGAGTAGGATGGCTTCCAAAAAGAGAGGAAAAACAAAAAGTAAAACATAAAAAAGAGAAAAATATTTTTTTCATAATATTCTATTTTAAAATTTATAGAATAGCAAAAATACATATTTTTACACATGATAACAATAGAACGATTCACTTTTCAAGATAAATATTTAATAAATCAAGCTTTTTCAATTAGAAATGAGGTATTTGTAATAGAACAAGCCGTCGACAAAGAGGAGGAGTATGAATTTGAAGAAGAATCAATCCATTTCATATTGTTTGAAAATAATAAAGCCTGCGCAACAGCAAGATATAGAGAAACAAAAAATGGTATAAAACTTGAAAGGTTTGCCGTACTTAAAGAAGATAGAGGGAAAGGATATGGGATGCAGATATTATTAAAAATGCTAGAAGATATTCAAGAAATTAACAAAACAAAATATTTACATGCTCAAGTACAAGTTGTACCATTCTATGAAAAAGTTGGTTTTAAAAAAGTTGGTAGAATATTTGAAGAAGCAGAAATAATGCACTATAAAATGATTAAACAGTAATTGGAACTACTTTGGTGGTCCATCCATATCTGTCAACAACCTTTCCTTTCTGAATATCTTGTAATAGTAATTTTAATTTACTGGAAAATCTGTCTTCAATTGTAGGTAAATTAATTTTATTATCTTGATATGTCATGCTTCTAATTGGGATGACAGTAACTGCTGTTCCTGTACCAAATATCTCTTTTAATTGATTGTTCTTTGCAGCTTCTGTAATTTCTGAAACTAAAATCTTTTTTTCTACTACATTTATACCATTGTCTCGTGCTAATTGGATTATACTCTTTCGAGTAATGCCCGCTAATATACTATCTGAAAGTTCTGGTGTGTATAATGTATCTTTAATTCTAAACCATATATTCATAGTACCGGATTCTTCAATATATTTATGTTCCAATGCATCAGTCCAAATTATCTGAGTAAAACCTCTTTTATTTGCTTGTTTTGTTGGGAAGAAACTAGAAGCATAATTCCCAGCCGCCTTAGTAAAACCCACACCTCCTTTTGGAGCTCTAGTATAATGCTCTTCTACTACAACATCTATATCATTCTCATAATAGGCTGATGTAGGAGAAGTAATAATAATAAATGTAAACTCTGTTGCAGAAGATGCCTTAATACATTCACTAGAAGCAAATATAAATGGTCTGATGTATAGAGAATAATTGTCTTCTTTTTTTAACCAATTAGAGTCTACTGTTAGAAGAGCATCTAATCCATTAATAAAAATCTCTTCTGGTATTGCAGGAATAGATAGTCTTTCAGCAGAACGATTTAATCGCTCAAAATTATCATTCTTTCTAAATAATAAAATTTCATCTTCTTGGTTCTTAAATGCTTTCATTCCTTCAAAAACAGACTGTCCATAATGTAAAGTCTGTGTTCCTGGCATCATAGGGATTGAAGAGTATGGTTTAATTTCTGGCTCCCCCCATGAATTATTCTTATAGTGACAGATAAGCATATGGTCAGAAAAGTTCCTGCCAAAAAGTAGATTGTTAAAATCAACATTATCTATTCTAGAACTAGAAATCTTATTAATTTTCATAAGCTAAAAAGGAGCTCTAAATTACAAAAAAAAGAGGGGATAAACCCCTCTTCTTTGTATAAAAAAGTATGATAAAAGTTACTTAACGATTAGAATTTTTTGAGTGGAAATTATAATATTATTTTCATCTTTTAAAGTAACAAAATACTGTCCATTATGTAAATCAATGTTTTGTTCTACTACATGATAACCTGAATTTAACTCTAATTCTCTTCCTTCAAAAACCTTAGTTCCTAGAAGAGTATATACATCAAGGATAACTTTCTGAGATTCCTTAAGGTTAATTGGGATATAAAGACTATTACCCTCAGTTAAAGGATTTGGATAAATAGTATTTATTCTAGCATCATCCTCTTCTTCAACAGAAGTTGCAGAAGCAACCTCAAATTGAACTGTATTATCAAAATAGAACGTATTATCCGAAGTTCTAAATACTATAGAATATGGTGTAGTACTGATATGAGAAACATCAGGAGTCCAATCAAATGTTCCTTCAATCTCATTCCCATTACCTGTTTGGGTATAACCAAACGTCGCTGGTGAAATTAACATAGTAAATGGTGACCCAAATGCGTCCATACTTAATACATCATTTACATCGGCATCATTACCTAATAAATGTAATTGATAATTTTGTCCTGGAGTAAGATATACATATGGATATCCTGCAGAATTAGTAGGAACTGATTGCATATTAGAGATCTGAGGCATAGCATTAGTTGTATCATTAATAACAATAAATTGCATATCTCTTCTCATCTCTCCAATCTTCACACCATTTCTATACTCATCAATAATAAAAGAAGCTACAAAATTACCAGCCATCTTTGCATTCCAGCTCAATGCTCCAGTAATAGAATCTAAAGAGAAGATTCCTGATACATTAGAATATAATGCTGTATCTGATAAAAATTGATAACCATTTACTGTTCCATTACCGTTTAATGGAACGGCTAAACTCCAAGCTAAAGAATCTCCATCTGGATCAAAAGGAAGTGGATTATATTGCCAAGTAGTATCTGAAGGTAGATAAGATACAGGTGGCGTTAAATACGTAGCTGAAGAATTTGGATTTAAACTATCAACAGTAAAATATGTAGTAAGCGCCATATTTTCACCTAATGGATTAGCCATGTTAACAATTGCTCCATTTCTACAACATCCAGACCATGATATTGAATAATATCCATCACCAGGAAGTGTTATAGTATCTAAATATGTATATACCTCTACGCCATAAACAGTAACAGTTGGCATCAAACCTCCTGAAGTTGTATCATACATAACAGTAGAAGTAAGAATACCATTCCAGTTCCCTGAAGTGTCAAGTTGATGTATATTAAACATTGCAGTTCCTGCCATTTGGACACCTATGGTATCTCTATATGCAGTAAATTCAATAGCATAATGTGCTCCTGTAGAATCAGTACCTAAGTAGGTAGTTGTAATTTGCCCACCCATTAAATGAGTAGCATAAGAAGGAATAACAAAAACTAGAGCTAATATAAAAATAAAAAGTTTTTTCATAATAATTGTCTTATTTAATTTAGTTTGATAAATATAGTCAATATTTATTTAAATATATAATCTAAAATAGATTTTAATCCTTTGTAGCCACAAAAAAATACAATAGGAACAAAAATAAAGCCTAAGATTAGTACAAAATAACTGTCATGACGCAAATTATTAAAACCAGCAAAGATCATTGTGGCAGATAAGAAAATACTAGTCATACAGCATGAGATCCATATTAAACCGTAAATTAATTTTTGTTTATCCATTATAACTATCAATAGCATTACGTACCGACCCATGTTTGTTTAATAATTGCTCTGCTTCTTCTGAAGAAACATTAATTGCATTCATAATCATTTTTACTCCTCTCCCAACCAGTTTATTATTTGCAAGTTGCATATCCACCATTTTATTTCCTTTAACTCTTCCTAACTTTATCATCAAAGAGGTAGAGATCATATTTAAAATTAACTTTTGTGCAGTTCCTGATTTCATTCTTGTACTCCCTGTTACAAATTCTGAGCCTACAATAGCTTCAATACTATAATTGGACACTTTAGAAAGTTCTGAATTTTCATTACATACAATACAGCCAGTAACTATATCATTTTTCTGACATTTATCTAATGCTCCTACAACATAAGGAGTTGCTCCAGAAGCTGCTATACCAATTACTATATCTTGGGAGGAAACATTATTATTTTGTAAATCTTTCCAACCCAAAGCCCTATCATCCTCTGCAAACTCCACCGCTTTTCTAATTGCAGAGTCTCCACCCGCTATCAAGCCTATTACTAAGTTGTAATCAACACCAAAAGTTGGAGGACATTCGGAAGCATCAAGAATACCTAAACGTCCAGAAGTTCCTGCACCAATATAAAATAATCTACCTCCATCAACCATTTTATCATAAATAACATCAACCAGTACTTTTATTTTAGGAATTACTTTCTCTATGAAGAAAGGGACTTTCTGATCTTCTTTATTAATATTAATAAGAAGATCTTCAGTACTCATCTCTTCTAGAGAATGGTAGTAAGAATCTGATTCAGTGACTTTTGACATTTAATACAATGAAGGGTACTTTTTAGGATCAGATTCATGCATAATATCATATACCTTTTCAACTATATCATTTGCAGATGGCTTAGTAAAATAATCTCCATCTTTACCATATGGAGGTCTATGCTCTTTTGCAGGAAGAGTTTGAGGTTTAGAATCTAAATGATAGTAGGCTTTTTGCTCTTCTATAATATGCTGTAATATATATGAACTAGCTCCTCCTGGAACATCTTCATCAATAACTAATAATCTATTTGTTTTTTTAACACTTTTTACAATATCATGATTTAGATCAAAAGGAACCAATGTTTGTGTATCAATAACCTCAGCAGATATACCTATTTTTTCTAACTCTTCTGCTGCATTCATTACAATACGCCAAGTAGAGCCATATGAAACTAATGTAATATCTGAACCTTCTCTTGTAGTTTCTACTACTCCAAGAGGAGTTCTAAATTTACCAATATTATTCGGTTTTTTTTCTTTAATTCTATAACTATTTAAGCACTCTATAACTAATCCTGGTTCTTGTCCAGCCATTAGAGTATTATAAAATCCTGCTGCACGAGTCATATCTCTAGGAACACATATATTTACACCTCTGGTTCCATGAATAATCATACCCATAGGTGATCCGGAATGCCAGATTCCTTCTAGCCGATGTCCACGAGTACGTATAATAACAGGTGATATCTGCCCTCCATGTGTTCTGTAATGTAATGACGCAACATCATCAGCCATAGTCTGAAAAGCATATAAGAGATAATCCAGATATTGTATTTCAGCAATAGGACGTAACCCTCTTAATGAAAGGCCTATACCTTGCCCAAGAATGGTGGTTTCTCTAATTCCTGTATCACCTACTCTTTCTTCACCAAATTTGTCTTGTAATCCTTCAACACCTTGATTAACACCACCTATTTTCCCAACATCTTCTCCAAAAATCATGGATTCTGGAATATTTTTAAATATATACTCAAAATTATCTCTTAATATAATACGTCCATCTACTTCTTCTGTATCATTATTATAACTAGGCTCTACAGCATCTACATTTCGAGCACTATATTGAGATTCATTATATAATTTTGTATTATAACGAGAATAATTTTCGTTTTTAATGCGATTAATAAATTCTCTTAAATTTTCTTTCTCAGGAATATCTTCTTTTACGATTAAGGTAAGTAATGTTCGAGCCTTAGATAAATAATCTCTTCTGAAGACGCCAAACATTGCTGCTTGATCTAATTCTTTTATCCAGCTATCCAATTCATTTAAATTTAATTTTTGAGAAATAGAATTAAAAATTGCTTTTAGCTCTTGTAATTCTGATTTGATTGGAGCTTGATATTCTGACCATGCATCTTTCTTGGCTTGCTTAACTGTATCTTTAGCTTGATTCTCGATTAGATTTAATTCTTCCTCTGAAGCAATAGCACTACCAATTACCCATTCTTTAAATTTCTTTATACAATCAAATTGTTCCTCCCAAGCTAAACGTTCTTTGCTTTTATATCTCTCGTGAGAACCAGATGTAGAATGTCCAGTTGGCTGAGTCATCTCTATAACATGAATAATAGATGGAATATGTTTTTCTCTAGCAAGTGTTTCTGCTTTCTCATATGCTTCAACAAGAGCTGCATAATCCCAGGCTTTAACTTTCATAAGTTCAAAACCTTCTCCTTTTTTATCTCTTTGGAAGCCTTTTAGAACCTCAGAAACATCTGATTTTGTCATCTGATACTCATTACTAACTGAGATTCCATATCCATCATCCCAAATAGAAATAATAGCAGGAATCTGAAGCACTCCAATAGCATTAACAGCTTCAAAAAAATGACCTTCCGCACAGGAAGAGTTTCCAATAGTAGCAAAAGCAATCTCATTTCCATTCTCTGTAAATCCCGATTTAGTAGCCGCTAATTCTTTATTATTTCTATATATTTTAGAAGCTTGAGCTAACCCAACTAATCTGGGGAATTGAGATGTTAAACATGCCATGTCAGAAGTAGAATTCTTTTGTTCCATTAAATTCCTCCAGCTTCCATCTTCATTTAAAAATCGAGTACCAAAATGGTTCATCATTTGTCTTGACCCTGAACTAGGCTCTCTTTCAAGTTCAGGATCTCCATAAAGAGAAGAAAACATCTGTTTAGGAGAGTATTGTCCAATGGCAGTCATAAAAACTTGATCTCTATAATATCCTGCACGAAAATCTCCATATTTAAAAACCTTTGCCATTGCAATTTGTGCTAATTCCTTGCCATCTCCAAAAATTCCAAAACTACCTTTACCAGAGAGCACATCTCTTCTTCCAAGCAAACTAGATTCTCGGCATTCTAGCATAAGTCTATAATCATCTAATATAACTGATTTAAACTCATCTACATTAATCTCGTTTTTTGTACTTGCTTTTTTCTTCATTGATCCTCATTTGTTTTGAATTGCAAAATTAGGAAATTTAAAAATGATAATATTAATGTTATTTAAGAAATAAAAATTCTGTTGATTTAGGAGTAATTATTAAAATAAGTTATAAATTTGCAGTCCTCTTAAATTATGAGGATTAATCACGAGATGGTTTAACCAAAATTAAGAAATATGGCAACAAGAATTAGACTACAAAGACACGGAAAAAAAAGACATCCTATTTATCATATAGTGATAACCGATCAACGATCAAAAAGAGATGGGCGGTTTATTAAAAAAATAGGGGTGTATAATCCAAATACAAATCCAGCAATAATTAATCTAGATTTCGAAGAAGCTCTAAAGTGGGTCATGAAAGGTGCGCAACCTTCTGAAACAGCTAGAGCAATATTATCATATAAAGGAGTTATGATAAAAAAACATCTTTTAACAGGGGTTTCTAAGGGGGCTTTTTCAGAAGAAGAAGCGGAAAAAAGATTTGAAGACTGGCTAAAACAAAAAGAACAACAAATTAAAGAAAAGGAAGCCAATTTAGATAAGCAAAAAATAAAGGAAGAAGAAACTAGATTAGAAAAAGAAAAGATAAAAAATAAGGAAAGAGAAAAAGCATTAATTGAAAAAAGTAAAGAATTAGAGAAGCAAGCAGAGGAAACTCCAGCAGAGGAAACTCCAGCAGAGGAAACTCCAGCAGAGGAAACTCCAGCAGAGGAAACTCCAGCAGAGGAAACTCCAGCAGAGGAAACTCCAGCAGAAGAAGCTCCAGCAGAGGAAACTCCAGCAGAAGAAGCTCCAGC
>JAYYZX010000015.1:0-68638 GCA_036339955.1 Bacteroidota bacterium | reverse complement strand
AATGAACAAATCACAAATCGATTTGTTTCAAAAGTTTGATGTACAGGAGGTGGTTGATGTACTCTTCCTGTAATTGGCTCAAAATCATGAATAGAAAAAGCATATGGAAAATTATATCCATCCCATCCAACTACCCCAAATGGATGTGCTGCATAAATATACTCATGAATCATATGCTCTTTTTTTACTTTAATTAAAAACTCTCCTTTCTCATCATGCGTCTCTAATTCTTCTGGTCTTCTTATATCTCTTTCACAATAAGGAGAGCTTTCTAATAATTGTCCAAAATGATTACGATATCGTTTTGGTGTATATACTGGAGTGTAAGATTCTATAATAAATAATCTATTATTATTCGAATTAAATTTAAACGTATAAATCATGCCTCTTGGTATTACTAAATAATCTCCCTCATTAAAATTAATGTTGCCAAGAAATGTTCTTAAAACACCCGTTCCTTTATGTACAAAAACAACTTCATCTCCATCCGTGTTTTTATAATAATATTCCTCTTCTAAATTTGTAGGAGCTGCCAATTGAATGTTTATATCATTATTAAGTAAAATTGATGTCCGGCATTTTAGATGATCTTCAACTTTTGGTGCTTCAAGACCTTTAAGTAAGTATGCTTTCATGTTTTTCTCTACCGCAATTTTTGGTGCTACTGAGTAAGACTTCTTAATCTCTTTAACTTGAGTAGGTCGATGTAAATGATATAATAACGATGCCATTCCATCAAAGCCAATAGTCCCAAAAAGCTCTTCATAATGATAAGATCCATCAGGTTTTTTGAAAGTTGTATGTCTTTTATGTGGAATTTTCCCTAATTTATGATAAAATGGCATTACTTTTTTGTTTGCAAATTACATATATTTTGGTTGTCTAAAAAGAAATACTCAGGTAATTTTTTAATAAGTTTGTCCAAAATAAACTTAGAATGAAAATAGTAACATTTAAATACAATAATAAACTTGATTTAGGGCTTCTATTAAATAATAATATATATTCATTAAGTGATAACAATCACTATGTTTCAAACAACATGAATGAGTTCCTTAAAATGGGAGAAGAGGCTATGAGTAAAGCCAAAGTACTGGAAAATAACATAAAAGAGGGGGAGGGGGATGTTTCGGCTATCAAATTAGATTCTGCTGAATTATTTGCTCCAGTCCCAAATCCTGCTTCATGTAGAGATGCATATGCTTTTAGGCAGCATGTAGCGACAGCAAGAAGAAATCGTGGTGTTGATATGATCCCTGAATTTGATCAATTTCCTATTTTCTATTTTACAAATCATAACGCTATTCTAGGTCCTTCACAGGATATTATTTGTATGCCAGATCATATGCTTCGTTTAGATTTTGAATTAGAAGCAGCTATTGTCATTGGTAAAAAAGGAAGAAATATAACAGCAAAAGATGCAGATAATTATATTGCTGGATATATGATTATGAATGATATGAGTGCTCGAGGGCTACAAATGGAAGAAATGAAGCTTAACCTAGGCCCTGCAAAAGGGAAAGATTTTTGTACAATTATCGGTCCTTATTTAGTTACAAAAGATGAACTAGTAGATAAAAAAGTGGAGACAGCTGAAGGTCATGATGGCGACACATATAGCCTAGAAATGAAATGTTGGGTTAATGGGGAACTGCTTTCAGAAGGGAATATGAAAGATATGAATTGGACATTTGCAGAAATTGTAGAAAGATGTGCCTTTGGAGCAGACGTTCTACCAGGGGATGTTATCGGTTCTGGGACTGTAGGGACTGGATGTCTTTTAGAATTAAATGGGACACATAAACTTAATGACCCAAACTATGAGCCTGTATGGTTAAAAGATGGAGATGTTATTGAAATGGAGATTGAAAAGCTTGGACGTATAAAAAACAAAGTTGTTACACAAGATAGTTCTCATTCCTTGTTTGCGCTAAAGAAAAATATATAATTATGCTAACAATTGACCCTAAAAAGGAAAATACAAGTGTTATACACAAATATTTATTAGGTGCCGTTGCTCCTAGACCAATTGCTTTAGCAAGTACCATTTCAAAAGCTGGAGCTCCAAATCTAAGTCCCTTTAGTTTTTTTAATGCCTTTTCTGCAAATCCTCCTATTTTAATTTTCTCTCCTGCAAGAAGAGTGAGAGGGAACACTATCAAACATACTTTGGAAAATATTATTGAAACTAAAGAAGTAGTCATTGGTATAGTAACCGATGTAATGGCACAGCAAGTTTCCCTTAGTAGTTGCGATTTTGAAAAAGGAGTGAACGAATTTGAAAAAGCAGGTTTTACAGCTATAAAAGCAGATTTGGTAACTCCTTATTTAATTAAAGAGTCTCCTGTTAATTTTGAGTGTAAAATGAATGAAGTAATCAAATTAGGAGAAGAAGGTGGGGCTGGAAATTTGGTAATTTGTGAAGTGCTTAAGATTCATATAAAAGAATCCATCCTGGATACTGAACAAAATATTGATCCCTTAAAATTAAGAGCTCTTTCTCGACTTGGTGGAGATTGGTATGGGAGGGCTACAAAAGACAACTTATTTCAACTGGGGAAACCCATCGGAAAAATCAGCATGGGTTTTGATAATCTGCCAAATGAAATAAGAGCAAGTTCTATCTTATCAGAAGATGATTTAGCTATATTAGCATCACTAGAAAAGATCCCTGAGAAAATAAGTTTTTCACAGAGGGAGGGGAAAAATTTAGAAGAAAAACATATCTTAGCAAAACAATTATTAACCGAAAACAAGGTTAATGAAGCATGGCAAATATTAATATAAAAAATAAAAATATGCCCTTTGCATTACCTAATCTAAAATATGATTATAACGCTCTAGAGCCTTATATAGATGCTAAAACTATGGAAATCCATCATGGGAAACATCATAATGGATATACAAATAATTTAAACAAATTACTTGAAAATTCTGGGAAAGAAGATATGAGTATAGAGGAGTTGCTAAATTCTGAGGGATTAAATGATGGGCTAAAAAATAACGGTGGAGGGTATTATAACCATTGTTTGTTCTGGGAAATTATGAGCCCTAGTGGAGGTGGTACCCCAAGTGGAACATTAAACGAAGCTATTGAAAAATCTTTTGGTTCATTCGATAATTTTAAAGATGCCTTTTCAAAAGCCGCAGCTACTAGATTTGGTTCTGGATGGGCGTGGCTATGTGTGTGTAACAGTAATTGCTGTTGCGGTAGTGATAAGGGGCTATGTATATGTTCTACTTCAAATCAAAATAATCCATTAATGCAAGGAGAGTGTGGTGGGACTCCAATATTAGGCTTAGATGTTTGGGAGCATGCCTACTATCTAAACTATCAAAACAGGAGGCCCGATTACATTAATGCATTTTTTAATGTCGTAAATTGGGATGTAGTAAGCTCAAAATATCAAGAAGCGTTATAATATTTTATACATTTGTGAAATCTTATATAAAACTAAATACAGAAAAATGAAAAAAATAATTATGTTACTCTCTCTGTCAGTATTTTTTATTCTAGGGAACAATACTGCAATAGCACAAGATGGATTAGATAATCTAGAAACTGAAACAACTGTAGAAGAAGTAGCTACGGAAGAAGTGGCTACGGAAGAAGTGGCTACTGGAATAGATGCCTCAATACAAGAATCAACAAATTCTAAATCTTTCCATCAAGTTATAAAACAAAAATTTATTGAAGGAGGCCCTGGATTTATGGGGATCGTATTGCTATGTTTAATTCTTGGCTTAGCATTAGCTATTGAAAGAATTATTTATTTAAACTTAGCAACAACTGATACTAATAAATTACTACACAATGTAGAAGATGCCTTAATCAATGGGGGTGTTGATGGGGCAAAAGAGGTGTGTAGAAATACTAAAGGACCTGTTGCTTCTATTTTTTATCAAGGCCTTGATAGGTCCAATGAAGGAATTGATATGGTAGAAAAATCTGTCATCTCATATGGATCTGTCCAGATGGGGTTATTAGAAAAAGGGTTGTCTTGGATTTCTCTTTTTATTTCGTTAGCTCCAATGCTTGGATTTATGGGGACTGTAATTGGAATGATTGGAGCATTTGATGCTATTGAGGCTGCTGGAGATATCTCTCCTTCGTTAGTTGCTGGAGGTATCAAAGTTGCTCTTTTAACTACTGTTTTTGGATTAATTGTTGCAATTATATTGCAAGTCTTCTATAATTATTTAGTCTCCAAAATTGATAGTTTAGTGAATGACATGGAAAATGCTTCCATTTCTCTAATTGACTTATTAGTTAAAAATAAAAAATAATTTTATGAATAGTCTAATTAATATCGGTATCATATTAACATATGTTATGGTGGCTCTCGGTTCAGTTATAGCATTATATTTTGGAATAATGAAGCTTATAAAAAATGGAGAAAATGCAAAAAAAACTATTTATACAATTTTAGGATTATTAGTAATCTGTATTGCTTCATATTCAATTGCTTCCGATGAAGTTCTGTCTTCTTTTGAAAAATATAATATTACGTCCGGAACTTCGAAGCAAGTTGGAATGGGCTTATATATTTTCTATCTATTAGCATTTGGGGGGCTAGCTTCAATAATATTTGCTGAGTTTTCAAAAGTTTTTAAAAAATAATGGCACGTAAAAAACGAGGCACTCAAGATATAAATGCAGGATCTATGGCAGATATTGCTTTTCTGCTACTTATATTTTTTCTAGTCACAACAACAATGGATGTTGATACTGGAATTGCAAGGAAATTACCTCCTATGCCAGAAGAAGAACAAGAAAAACCTCCAGAAATACATGCTAGAAATATTTATGTAGTATTAGTAAATTCAGCAGATCAATTATTAGTAGAAGGAGAATTCCTGGATATTTCACAACTAAAAGAAGGCGCAAAAAAGTTTATTAATAATAATGGGAATATGCCTAATTTATCTGATAATCCTGAGAAAGCTATTATTTCTTTACAAAATGACAGAGGGACATCTTACAAAATGTATGTGAGAGTGCAAAATGAATTAGCTGCAGCATACAATGAATTAAGAAATGATGAGGCCTTAAAACAATTTGGGGAGCCTTATTCTAACTTAAGTAAGGTCAATAAAAAAACGATAAAGAAATTATATCCTCAAAAAATATCTGAAGCAGAACCGAAAAATATTGAAAGTAATTCATAATGAGTCGATTTAAAAAAAATAAAGATGAAGGGACACCAGCAATTTCAACAGCTGCTTTACCAGACATAGTATTTATGTTATTATTCTTTTTTATGGTGACAACAGTAATGAGAGAAACAACTTTATATGTTAGCGTTGTGACTCCTAAAGCGACAGAAATTAAAAAAATGGAAAAAAAATCTTTAGTAAGTTATATCTACATTGGCCCTCCTATCAAAAGAATGCAGGCGTCGTATGGGACAAAAGCAAGGATACAGTTGAATGATGCATTTGCTGATGTAGAAGAGATTCAAGAATTTATTGCAACAGAACGAGAAGCAAAAGATGAAAAAGAAGTTCCTTATATGACTACATCAATAAAAGCAGATGAAACAGTAAAAATGGGTATTATTACGGATGTAAAACAAGAACTAAGAAAAGCAAATGCTTTAAAAATTAATTACTCTACACGTAAAGGCACGTATTAGCCTTGAATAGTTTTTGCTCTTTTCTTAAATAAGAATACTAAAATAATTACTGCTAACGCACTAAAAAATACTTCTTCATAATTAATTTTCGTGTTGAAATCTAGGATGTTAATTCCTGTAAATTTCTGAATTGGATAATAGCTCAATAAAATAATTATTGCATTATTCATGAAATGCATAATAATAGGTACCCATAAATTTTTACTCCAATAGAAAATATAGCCTAAAAGTAATCCTAATGCAAATCTCGGGAAAAACCCTTGAAACTGCATATGAACTGCACTAAATAAGAATGCTGTAATTAATATTGAAGCGTTAATTTGATTAGAAGATTGAATTAATATTTGTTGTAATATTCCTCGAAAAAAAAACTCTTCTGCAACTGAAGCAATAAATGCAATAACTATTATATTGATAAACACGTCAGAAATATGATTCATCTGTAAAAAAGCTTCTGTAAGAACAGCGGCCTTCATTTCATAAAGATACATCCAATTTGGCAATTCAATAATTTGATTAATTTGATATAAATAATCAATGATTGGATTAATAACTACGATAATCGCAACCCCTATTAATATAGCATAACGATTTGGAATTTTATTTAATTGTAAATTAATTTCGCATAAATAGCTAAATATTACGACTGGTATTATAAATAAGCTAATAGTAGTGACTCCCTGCAATACTTTTAAAGAATTAATTACATGTGGATTAGACATATTCTCTAAAAAAGAATTGACTTCAGAAAAACTAATATTAAATATCATCATAATACAAGCATATGAAAAACTAGTAAAAATTAATGCTGAAGAAAATATCAGTGCAACTAATAAAATTATTTTAAAAAAGTAAGGCTTGTTTTTAAACTTTCCTTTTAGGAGCATAAATTTTTATTTTTGTAATAATTTATGGATGTAAAAATAGGCAATATAAACTTAGGAAAGTTCCCTTTACTCCTTGCTCCTATGGAAGATGTTAGTGATCCTCCATTTCGAGCAATATGTAAAGAATATGGTGCTGATATGATGTACACTGAATTCATTTCATCTGAAGGATTAATTAGAGATGCCGATAAGAGTATTCAGAAACTAGATATCTATTCTTTTGAACGCCCTATAGGTATTCAAATCTTCGGCAATAATATTGAGTCTATGAAAAAAGCAACTTCTATATGTGAAGAAGCAAATCCGGATGTGATTGATATCAACTATGGGTGTCCTGTCAAAAAAGTAGCCTGCAAAGGAGCAGGAGCAGGGATTCTTCAAGATATCCCAAAAATGGTAAGAATGACTAAAGAAATTGTGTCCACAACAAATATTCCTGTAACTGTTAAAACTAGGTTAGGATGGGATGATAATTCAAGATATATTGTTGAAATTGCCGAAAGATTACAAGATGTTGGGATTAAAGCTATTTCGATACATGGGAGAACAAGAAAACAAATGTATAAGGGAGATGCGGATTGGAGTCTAATTGGGGATGTTAAAAATAACCAACGTATGTGTATCCCTGTATTTGGAAATGGAGATATAGATTCTGCAGAAAAAGCAGTCGCTATGAAGAATCAATTTGGGATAGACGGAATTATGATTGGCAGAGCGACAATAGGCTATCCATGGATTTTTAATGAAATTAAACATTTTATGCAGACTAATAGTCCACTTGCAAAGCCATCTATTAGTGATAGAGTAGATATTTGTAAAAAACACCTAATACATTCAATTAATTGGAAAGGGGAATATTTAGGAATAGTCGAAACTCGCCGACATTACACAAATTATTTTAAAGGGATTCCTGATTTCAAACCTTATAAAAAACAGCTTGTAACTTCTATGGAAAAAAATGAATTACTTGAGATATTAGATACTATCAGAAATAAGTTTAATCATATTAATTTTAATTCATAAACTTTTTAATTAATACCCTTGTAGGATACCAAGATGTAAGCACTCCAATAAATAATACTATTAATATAATAAGGAATATATCAAGAGGATATACTGCTACAGGATAACTTTCTACTACGAAATTCCCTGCCATTTTAATTACTCCAAAATACATTTGAATAAAAACACATACCACACCTATAAATAACCCTAATACTGTGCCGGCTGATATAGTAAACATGCTTTTTAAAAAAAATATATTTTGAATATGACATCTGTTTGCCCCTAAGTCTGATAATGTTTTTATATCTTTCCTTTTATCGATTATAAGCATACTAAGTGAGCCTATGATATTAAAAGCAGATATGATCATGATAAATAATAAAACAAGAAAAACGATCAGCTTTTCTGTTTTTAAAATTTTATATAACACTGTTTGCTGTTCAAATCTGTTTTGAATCATATAATTATCTCCTAATTTATTTTTTAATCTTTCTTGAATATTATTCAAATTACTCGGATCTGAAATTCTTATCTCAACAGCAGAAAGGTGCCCTTTCTTATTTAACAATTTCTGTATATAGTTAATCGAAGTTATAATATATTTACTGTCAATATCAGAGTGTATACTAAAAATACCAATAACGATAACTGAAGATTGTATAAGTGAAGAATTAGGATTTAATAATGTTTTGCTTTCTCTATTCGGGATATATACTTTTATTTTCTCAAATACATTTCCTATCCCCGTTGATAAATGATATGCTATCCCGCTTCCAAATAATGCTCCTTCCGGAATATAAAATTTATCTAAATAATTTCCTTTTGTTAAAAAAGAATTAAAATTCATCATCTCTTTATAAGAATTTGAAACCCCTTTAATAGTAGCTATATATTCTTTCTGATTATATTTTAATAATACTTTTTCTTCTAATATTGTCGCATATTGTAAAATATCCTGCTCATTTTCTAAAATAGGTTTTACATCTCTTTCTGGGAATGTTTTAGTATTTACAGATGTAATTTTTAAATCTGTATCAAAAGAATTATACATTCCCAATACAAGTTCTTCAAAACCATTAAATACAGAAAGAACCAATACAAGAGAAGCTGTTCCAATAGCAATACCTGTCATAGAAATTAAAGAGATTAAATGCACAAAACGATTAGAGTTCTTGGTGGCAAAATATTTCTTTGATACAAATAATGGGAATCTCATGTAATTACTTTTTTAATAACCTTTCTATTTCATCTACATAATCAATAGAGTCGTCTAAGAAAAAATGCAGTTCAGGTATTATACGTAATTGATTCCGAAGTCGTAACCCTAAATGTTTACGAAATAACGATGTATGTTTCTTTATTAATTGTAAGATATCTTGAGGATCCTTTACTGGGAATACACTTACAAAAATCTTACAGGAGGAAAAATCAGCACTAACATAAACTTTAGTTACGCTAATCATTGTTTTTCCAAATAAATTTTGACTTTCTTGTTGGAAAATAATAGATATATTCTTTTGAATTAAACGTGATATTTTACTTTTTCTGTTAGATTCCATAATGCAATAATAGACATTCCTCCCCGTTATTCCTATCTTTACTTTATCTTTGCTTTATGCGTCTATTTCTAAGAATATTAAAATATATTAATCCCTACTTTTTTTATGTAGCAGTAAATATTATTTTCAATTTTTTCAGTATTATTTTTTCATTAGTTTCTCTTACAATGGTTATACCATTTCTTGGTATATTATTTGAGACTCAACAAAAAGTATATAACCCTCCTCCAATTACAAATCTTGATTCCTTAAAAGAAACTTTTTATGCAGTCATTACTACTCTAATTGATGAGAAAGGGCAATTAGAAGCCTTGTTTTTTATTTGTATGTTAGTGTTAGTTACGTTCTTTGCAAGAAATCTTTTTCGTTATCTAGCTCTTTATTATTTAATTCCTATCCGTAATGGGATAGTGCATGATATCAGAAAAGATATGCATAAAAAAATAATGTCTTTACGGCTTGGATTTTTTACAGAAAAAAGAAAAGGTGACATAACTGCAAGAATGACCACTGATCTTGTTGAAATTGAATGGTCAATAATGAGTTCTCTAGAAATTATATTTAAGGATCCTTTAAATATAATTCTTTATTTAATTACTCTTATTATATTAAGTCCAAAACTTACACTTTTTGTAATTATTTTATTCCCAATTGCCGGATTTCTAATAGGTTTTATAGGGAAAAGTTTAAAAAAATCCTCAGATAGAGGTCAGAAAAAAATGGGAGAACTTCTTTCTGCAATAGATGAAAATATTATAGGATTAAGAATTATTAAATCACTTAATGCTGAATATCATATAAATGAAAAATTTACACGAAAAAGCGCTTCATATAAAGAGATTATGAGTTCATTATTAAGAAAAAAAGATTTGTCTTCTCCTATGAGTGAATTCTTAAGTACTATTGTTATGGTAATAATTATGTGGATTGGTGGAGATTTAGTACTAAGTGGGAAGAGTAACCTAACAGCACAAGAATTTATTGGATACATTTTAATTTTTTCACAACTTATTCCTCCAGCAAAATCATTTACCTCTTCATATTATTATATTCAAAAAGGAAGTGCTGCAGCAAAAAGAATATATGAAATATTAGATTTTCAAAACATAATTCAAGAAGATGTTAATGCTGTTAAGAAAACAACTTTCGAAAAAAATATACTATTTAAAAATATATCATTTAAATATGATTCCCAAAGCATATTAAATAATATCACTCTGGAAATTCCCAAGGGTCATACTATTGCATTGGTTGGCGAATCTGGTAGTGGAAAATCTACACTAGCTGATTTATTACCGCGATTTTATGACATAGAAACAGGCGGTATTTTTATTGATGATATAAATATAAAAGATATCAAGATAAAAAATCTTCGAAATCTAATGGGGATTGTAAGTCAAGAATCTATTTTATTTCATGATACTATTATGAATAATATTAAACTGGGGAATTTAAATTCTACAAAGCAAGAGATAATAACTGCAGCAAAAATTGCAAATGCACACGATTTTATTATGAAAATGGATAATCAGTATCAAACAAATATTGGTGATAGGGGGAATAAACTCTCAGGAGGAGAAAAACAAAGAATTAGTATTGCTAGAGCAATTTTAAAAGACCCAAATATTTTAATCTTAGATGAAGCTACTTCTTCTCTAGATACAAAATCTGAAAAATTAGTACAACAGGCTCTTACTGAATTAATGAAAAATAGGACGTCCATAGTAATCGCCCATAGATTATCTACAATACAACATGCGAATGAAATTATAGTTCTACACGAAGGAAAAATAGTTGAAAAAGGAACTCATCAGTCGCTAATGTACGAACAAAATGGATATTATAAAAAATTATACGATCTGCAAGTGTTCTCTTAATACAAAAAATTATTATATGGATAACGCTGAATATGTAGCTCTTTTATTGTTTTATATAATATAGAACGTAAGTTATTAAAATTTGTCTTATTAGTTGCTGAAATAAATAAAGTGTTTTTATTCGATTTTGACATCCAAGTATTTTTTAGCTCTTTTAGTGAAGAATTTAATTTATGACTATTACTGTTTCGAAAGTTCTCTTGAGATAAGTACATGTCTATTTTATTGAAAATCAATAAACATGGTTTTTGTTCTGCTCCTAATTCTTTAATAGTTTTATTTACAATTTTAATTTGATCCTCAAAATTTTTATTAGATATATCAATAATATGTAATAATAAATCTGACTCTCTTACTTCATCTAAAGTCGATTTAAATGACTCTATTAGTTGATGGGGAAGTTTACGTATAAACCCTACTGTGTCTGATAGTAAAAATGGTAAGTTTTCTATAACAACCTTTCTAACAGTAGTGTCCAGAGTTGCAAATAATTTATTTTCTGCAAGAATATTAGATTTGGATAATTGATTCATTAATGTAGATTTCCCCGCATTGGTGTAGCCTACTAGTGCTACTCGTATTAATTGTTCTCTTCCTTTTCTTCTAGTAAGACTTTGTTTGTCGATTTTAACAAGCTTCTTTTTTAATAACGCTATTTTGTCTTTAATAATTCTTCTATCTGTCTCTATTTGCGTTTCTCCCGGCCCTCGCATACCAATCCCTCCTTTTTGTCGTTCAAGATGAGTCCACATACGTGTTAATCTAGGGAGTAGGTACTCATATTGTGCTAATTGCACTTGTGTTTTAGCGCTAGCTGTTTGAGCTCTTGCTGCAAAAATATCAAGAATTAAACTACTCCTGTCTAAAATTTTACATTTAAAAAACAACTCAATATTACGAAGTTGTGTATTTGTTAAATCATCATCAAAAATAATCAGATCTATATTTTCTCTGGAAGCAAATTGCTGAATTTCATTCATTTTCCCCTTGCCTAAAAATGTTGCAGAATCAGGATGTGGAAGTTTTTGTGTATATGTTTTGATAGGCTTAGCCCCTGCTGTTTTTGCTAAAAAAGAAAGCTCCTTCAAAAAATCTAAAACCGTTTCTTTCTTAATTTTAGGAGTAATTAATCCAATCAATATAGCTCTTTCAAGCATAGAAAAATTTATATCTAATAATTTATTTCTTCGATCTTGCCTGAATAAAACTTGCTATAAAAGATAACATTGCGATTGCTGATGTTGCAATCATCGTAATTACTCTATATAGACCTATTCCTCCTATATCTAATGATTTTGGCAATCTCATCCCTGCTAAAGCAACAAGTATTAAAAAAGTAAGCAATACAACAATATGTGCAATTATCTTATTTTCTTTCTTTAGGCCTTTATTACATAGAAATAATATGACTCCAAAAAAAACTGGGATCAAAGCTGTAGGGGATTGAGAATCTAAATAACCCCATAAACCTAAAGTAATTAAAGAAATTGAATTTATTAAATTTGCAGTAACTATTTTCATTTAAAATTTAATTTTACCTGTCAAAAGTAAACAAATAATTATAATTGAAAATTAGTATTTTAACACGTTAATTAAAAATATATGAGATATAGGACTGTACTTTTATTGATCTGCTTCTTTCAGCAAGCAATTAACGGGCAAGAAATGAGTCCAATAAATGGCGTGAAACAGAATTTTAATCCAATTTATGCTTTTACGAATGCTCATATAATCATTAATCCTGAAAAAGAAATAAAACGTGGTACTTTGTTGATTCAAAACAAAAAAATTATTCAAGTAGATAGTCTTATTTCTATTCCAGAAGGAGCTATAATTGAAGATTTAAATGGAGATTATATATATCCAGCATTTATTGATTTATATTCAGAATATGGTATGCCAGAAGTTAAAAAACATAAGAAATCTCATAGGGCTGGGCCTCAATATAAGAGTAATAAAGGAGGTCCTTTTCATTGGAATCAGTCTATACATCCCGAAATAAATGCTTCCGAAATTTTTAAAAATAATAAATCTGAAATAACAGAATATATAAATTCAGGTTTTGGTTCTGTACTTACACATCAAAAAGACGGAATATTCAGAGGCTCTGGAGCTTTTGTATTATTATCAGAAAAGGAGGAAAATGAAACAATTTTAAAATCAACTGCTGCATCTTTCTATTCTTTTCAAAAAGGGGTCTCTACACAAAGATATCCTACCTCCTTAATGGGGAGTATTGCTTTGATACGTCAAACATTATTAGATGCTCAATGGTATAAACAATTAGAAAACAGTAATGAAGTGAATATTTCTCTTGATGCTTTTAATAAATTAAACCGTCTTCCTCAAATTTTTGTAATAAATCATGTCTTAGATTATAATAGAGTATTTAAAATAGGGGATGAATTTGAAGTTGATTATATTATAAAAGGAACAGGTAGAGAGTATGAAAAAATAAATGAAATCCGTAAAACAGATTACCCTATTATAGTTCCTATTAATTTTCCGGAACCTTTTGATGTCTCAAATCCAGAAGAAACTGAATGGCTGACTTTATACGAATTAAAAAATTGGGAAACAGCAGAATATAACCCATTGATATTAGCAAATAATAATATTACTTTTGCTATAACTTCTTCAGGGATAAAAAATAAGAAAGATTTTCTCACAAACTTAAGAAAAGCCATAAAAAAAGGATTAAGTAAAAAAGATGCTCTTGCTGCTCTTACTACAGTCCCATCAAAATTAATCAAAGTACATGATTTAATTGGAACTTTGGAAAAAGGGAAAATAGCTAATTTTTTAATTACATCAGGGGATATTTTTGAAGATGGTATTATATATGAAAACTGGATAGCTGGGGCAAAAAATTTAATAACAAAAAAACAAGTAATTGATTTTAGAGGGTTTTATACTTTCAATTCTAGTGAAATAACGAATGCCTCTGTAGAAATAAAAGGTGATAAAAAAAATCCTAAAATAAAATTTTCAGCTATAGACTCATCTTCTTTAAATAGTACTATAACTAATAATCAAATATTAATTTCTACAAAAAATAATAGTCATAGATTAATTGGGTTTTATAATGATAGTCTAATAGAAGGGAAATATCAAAAAAATAATGGGGATTATATCTCATTCATAATGACTTCTGATTCTCTAATTAAAGATAAGAAGAAGAAATTGTCTAGTGACGCAAAAACAATTATGCCTGAAATATGGACTCCTAATAAGTCTTATGGGGTACAAGGTTCTCCTAAATTAGAAAATACAATTTTCTTAAATACAACTGTTTGGACAAATGAGAATTCTGGGATTTTGGAAAATACAGATGTTGCGATTAAGGATGGGAAGATAATCGCTATTGGTAAAAATCTAGACACTACTACTTTATTTATAAATACTAAATTCATATCTATCGATGCGACAAACAAACACTTAACTTGTGGTATAATAGATGAGCACGCTCATATTGCAATTTCTAAAGGAGTAAATGAAAGTAGTGAAGCAGTAACTGCTGAAGTCAATATTGGAGATGTAATTAACCCGGATGATATAAATATATATAGACAGCTTGCAGGTGGTGTAACTGCAGTACAATTATTACATGGATCTGCAAATCCAATTGGCGGTCAATCTGCAATAATTAAACTGAGATGGGGGAATTCTGCTGAAGAAATGAAAATTAAACATGCGGATAAATTTATAAAGTTTGCTCTAGGAGAAAATGTTAAGCAAAGTAATTGGGGTGATTTAAATACTACTAGGTTCCCGCAAACAAGAATGGGGGTCGAACAAATATTTTTTGATGCATTTCACAGGGCAAAAGATTACGAGAACTCATGGGTTAAATATAATACGCTCTCATTCAGAGAGCGTAAATTGCATTCTGCTCCAAGAGAAAATTTAGAGTTGAATATTCTATTAGAAATTTTAAATAAGAAAAGATTTATTACCTGTCATTCGTATGTTCAGTCAGAAATTAATATGTTAATGCATGTTGCAGATTCTATGGGGTTTCAAGTAAATACTTTTACTCATATTTTAGAGGGATATAAAGTTGCGAAAAAAATAAAAAAACATGGCGCCGGGGCATCAACTTTTTCTGATTGGTGGGCATATAAATTTGAAGTAAATGATGCTATCCCATATAATGCCTCATTATTAAATAATGCTGGTATCATCACAGCTATAAACTCTGACGATGCAGAAATGGGTAGACGTTTAAATCAAGAAGCTGCAAAAGCTATGAAATATGGGGGAACATCTGCAGAAGATGCATGGAAAATGATAACCTTAAATCCTGCTAAATTACTTCATTTAGAAGATCGCATGGGCAGTATAAAAATTGGAAAAGATGCAGATTTAGTATTGTGGTCCGAAGACCCTTTGTCTGTATATTCAAAAGTAGAAAAAACATATGTGGATGGAATCTGTTTGTTTGATCAAAAAATTGATTTAAATTTAAGAAAACGTGATTTAGCTGAACGTATGAGGATTATTAAGAAGTTAAATTCTGAAAAAACAAAAAACAAAAAACCACCTGTAAAAAAATTAGAAAAGCATTATCACTGTGACACTATAGAAGACGATTATGAAAATTAAGTTATTTATTTATTTGTTTATGCTCTTCCCAATAATAAATTTGGCTCAAAAACCAACTTTATATATTGGAGGAACTTTACATATAGGAGATGGAACAAAAATAGAAACTTCTGCAATTAGCGTATTAAATGGGAAATTTGATTTAGTAGCAGACTTGTCAAATATTCGTATTGACCCAGATGCTTTTGATACAATTATACGTTTATATGGTAAACATATTTATCCCGGTTTTATTTTGCCGAATACAACTCTAGGTATTACAGAAATTGGAGCAGTAAGAGCAACTCATGATTTTCGAGAAGTTGGAGAGGTTAATCCGAACATACGAGTACTAACTGCATATAATACAGATTCAAAAATTATTCCAACAATACGAACAAATGGAGTGTTATTAGCACAAATTACTCCTAGAGGAGGGCTGTTTAGTGGGCAATCTTCTATATTTTATTTGTCTGGGGAGAACTGGGAAGACGCGGTCTGCAAAATTGATGAAGGGATACATCTTTATTGGCCTTCTATTGTAAAACAACATGGATGGTGGGGAGATCCAGGAGAAAGAGAAAGAAATAAAATATATGAAGAAAAAGTAACTAGAATTGAATCTATATTAAAAAAAGCGAAAGCATATTTTGAATACCATGAAAACATTGATTTAAAAATGGAAAGTATGCAGGGGTTATTTAATGGTAATAAAATATTATATATCCATGCAAATTATGCTAACGATATTAGGAGAAGTATTCAAATGATAAAACATTTAAATATTAAAAACTGTGTTCTCGTTGGTGGAGAAGAAGTTTTATCAGTAACAGATATCATAAAAAAACATAAAGTTCCAATAATTCTAAACAGGATACACAGATTGCCTAATACAGAAGATAGACCTATTGATGAACCATTCATTCAACCTCAAAAGCTGAAAGCATTAGATATTAAATTCTGCTTTAGTTATTCTGGAAGTATGGAAGCAATGGGGTCTCGAAATTTACCTTTCTCAGCGGGGACAGCAGTTTCATATGGATTAAATTATGAAGACGCTGTACGTGCATTATCGTTAGATGCTGCAGAAATTATGGGAATAGGAACTGACTTGGGTTCGGTTGAAATAGGAAAAGATGCAACATTCTTTATATCAACTGGAGATGCTCTAGATATCTCAACAAATAATATCGAACATATATTTATGAAAGGGCTTTCAATAAATATTGATAATCACCAAAAAAAATTATACGAAAAATTTAAATAACTTTAATAACCAATATTTTTTCTGATTCTTTTTAAGACTTCAGAAGCAATTGTTCTAGCTTTTTCCGCTCCTTCCTGCAGTTTTACTTCAAGTATATCTTGATTTTGCATTAGATTTAAAAAATCTTCTCTCTCTTTCTTAAATTTCTGGATAATTAATTCATATAGCATTTGTTTTGCATCTCCATACCCTAAACCTCCTTTCTCATACTTCCTTTTTAAAGATGTTGCCTCTGAATCTTCTGCTAATATTTGGTATAAGTTATACACATTGCAATTTTCAGGGGTCTTAGGTTCAGAGACTGAAATACTGTCCGTAACAATACTCATGATTTGTTTCCTTAATTGTTGTTCTGGTAAAAAAATATCAATAATATTATTATATGATTTACTCATCTTTTGTCCATCTCTCCCATTAATTAACATTGTCTTTTTGTTAATTTGAACTTCCGGCAACACAAAAGAATTTGGGTATTTATGATTAAAAGAACCTGCAATGTCTCTTGTTATTTCTAAATGTTGTAATTGATCTTTACCTACAGGAACTACATCAGCATCATATAATAATATATCTGCAGCCATTAGTACTGGATATGTAAATAAACCTGAATTTACTTCTCCTAGTCTATCTTTTTTGTCCTTAAAAGAATGTGCATTTGCAAGCATAGGGAATGGGGTGAAACAATTTAAATACCACATTAGCTCGCAGACCTCAGTAATATCAGATTGCCTATAAAATAAATTTTTATCTGTATCAAATCCAAAAGCAATCCAAGCAGCAGCAGTAGCATAAATATTTTTTTGTAGTTGTTTGGGATCCCTAATAGTAGTAAATGCATGTAGATCCGCAATAAAAAATAAACTTTCTGTATCTTCTTCTTTTGATAATTTAATAGCAGGTATAATTGCACCCAATATATTCCCTAAATGTGGTATTCCTGTACTTTGTATTCCTGTTAATATTCTTTTCATTAATTTCTTTTCTGTAAAAATAGTAGATTTTTATCTTTGTAAGATGAAATGGATAGGCTATCTTTTTAGTTCTCTTTGGAGGCTCTGGTTTTTATATTTGTTTCTTATCACTTTTATTTTAGTAATTCCTTTTTTATTATTTTTTACTGCAGTTATAAAAAATAATAAAAAAGTATGTAATCTAATGCGATATTGGTCTAGAGTTATATTATGGTTTTCTGGTCTTTTTTACAGAATAAAATACGAAGAAAATTTTAATAAAAATGAACAGTATATTTTCTGTGCAAATCATGTCTCTACATTAGACATTCCTTTAATTTCCGCTGCTCTAACCGTACCAATTTTATATATTGGGAAAGCAGAGCTAGTTAAAATTCCAATATTTGGGTATTTCTTTAAACACAATTCAGTAATAGTAAATAGAGAAAAGCGAAAAGATTCTTATCAAGCTTTTTTAAATGCTGGAGAAAAATTAGAAAAGGGGTTAAATATTTGCATGTTCCCCGAAGGAGGAATTCCTAAAGCAACTACTATTTTAAAGAAATTCAAAAATGGGCCTTTCAGGCTTGCCCTAGACAGAAAAATAAAAATTATTCCACTAACCCTTATTAATAATAAATCTCATTTTCCACAAGAATACTATAAAGGATATCCTGGACGCGTAAAAATCACAGTACATAAGCCTGTCAATCCTACTTCTTTTTATGGAGAAGACTCAATTAAAAATTTGAATAACTATATTTACAATATTATTTTGAATGAATTAAAAAAATATGAAAGTTGATAATGCGCTCATAAAAAATCTTGCTTTACTTTCAAAATTAGAGTTTAATAAAACAGATCTGAACAAAATAACAGCAGACTTGCAACAAATTTTTGAGTTTGTTCAGAAATTGAAAAAAATAGATACGAATCATGTTAAACCTCTTATATATATAAGTGAAGAACAAAATATACTAAGAGATGATGAAGTAAAAAAAGTCGTTGCAAAAAAAGATGCTCTAAAAAACGCGCCCAGCAAAGATTCCGATTATTTTAAAGTCCCAACTGTTTTAAAAAAATAATTTAACTTAAGCTTGATTCAAACCACTTCTTAGCACGCATTATGTTTTTATTAAATTCCTTTTTATTAAAAATGAATGCGTTTGTAGATTTATCATAATTATAATCTTGAATCCAAACCGAATGATTGTTTGATATTTCTTCAATAGCATCCATAATAAAGTTTATTTCTTCATCTGTCATTACAGGATGAATAGATATTCTAACCCAACCTGGTTTTTCTGATAAATCACCTTTATTTATTGCATTAGTAATGCTATTAGACTTTTTCATATTCACATTTAATAATATATGCCCATAAGTACCCGCACAAGAACAACCTCCTCGAACTTGAATACCATAACGATCATTTAATAATTGTACAATCAAATTGTAATGAACATCATTAATATAAAACGAATAAACCCCTAATCTTTCTTGAATATTTTCTGCAAGTAAATTAACCTGCTTCATATTAGCAAATCTATTCCAAATAATTTTTTGTATTTCATGCTCTCTTTCAATAATATTCTTTACTCCCATTTGTTCTTTTAGCTTAATACAAAGAGATGTTTTTATAGTTTGAAGAAATGCTGGGGTCCCTCCATCTTCTCTAATCTCAATATTATCTATATATTTATGTTCCCCCCAAGGATTTGTCCAATCAACAGTTCCTCCTCCTGGATTATCTGGAATTTTATTATTATATAGAGCTCGATTAAAAATTAAAATTCCTGTAGAGCCCGGCCCTCCCAAAAATTTATGTGGAGAAAAATAAATTGCATCTAATCTTTGTTTTGGATTCTTAGGATGCATGTCAATATTAATGTAAGGAGCAGAGCAGGCAAAATCAACAAAACATAATCCATTATTATTATGCATAATCTCTGCTATCTTATAATATGGGGTGACAACACCCGTTACATTTGAACATGATGTTATTGCGGCTATTTTTAATTTTCTTTCTGAATTGGCTGCTAATATCGACTCAAATGCTTCCAAATCTATTTCTCCATTATTCTGATGTGGAATAATCTGTACATCTGCAATGGTTTCAAGCCAAGAAGTTTGATTTGAATGATGTTCCATATGTGTAATAAAAACTATAGGCTTATTATGAATCTTTATATCTTCTTTAAATGTTTCATGAATTTTGAGGCCTAATATTCTTTGGAATTTATTAACAAGCATTGTCATTCCTGCTCCAGAAGAAATAATAACATCATTTTTGTCTGCATTAACATGTAGTTTAATATGTTTTAAAGCTTCGCTAAATGCAATGCTCATCGTTGCTCCGGTTGTAGATGTTTCTGTATGCGTATTCCCCACAAAAGGGAAAATATTTTCAAAAAATAACTTTTCAATAGGGGCATACAGTCTCCCACTTGCAACCCAATCTGCATAAATCATTTTATGATTCCCAAAAGGAGTTTCAAATACTGTATCTATACCTATTACATGTTTTCTATATTTTTCAAAATACTGCTCTAAAGACATTTCTCTTATTTTATTGATGTAAAACTACACTTTTAGATGTTATTTTCAATAAAGATTCCTTACCAAAACAAATGCTCATATGGTTTTTTATATGTCCAGAAGGGAATCCAAAGCAAACTGGGAAATTATATTCTGCGATATGCTCAAAAATTATTTCCCTAGCTGTTTTGCCAAATTTGATTTTATTGTCATTCATATTATTCATGCCTCCAACAATTAATCCTTTTATTTTTTTAAACTTCTGATTTCTTTTCATGTTAATTATCATTCTGTCAATATGATATAAATATTCATCTAAGTCTTCAATAAATAAAATTTTGTTACTCGTATTAATATCTGTTGTAGAACCTAACAAGCTATATAAAATAGATAAGTTTCCTCCTATTATTTCACCTTTGATCTCTCCTTCTCTGTTTAATTTATTGGATTTAGTTTTTATACAGTTTTGCTGACCAAAAAGCAAAAAACGCAATGTGTCTAATGATTGTTTTGATGCTGTTAAAAAATCAATTGCCATAGGAGCATGAATGCTTGCAATCCCCAAGTTATATAAATGAGAATGTATCACAGTAACATCGCTATATCCTATAATCCATTTTGGGGAAGAGGTGAATAGGGTATCTTCTAATTTATCAATAATTCTCACGGTCCCGTAACCTCCACGAACACATAGAATTGCTTTAATTTTACTATTCTTTAGCATATGTTCAAAATCTGTTTTTCTTTCTAAATCTGTCCCTGCAAATTGTCTATATTGAGAGAATATATGTTTCCCTAAGACTACTTTTAAACCCCAATTTTTTAAAACTCTAACAGCCGAATTCAATTCATTTAAAGATATTTTACGAGCTGTTGATATAAGCCCGATAGAGTCTCCTTCTTTCAAATAATCTGGAATAATCATGAAATTTGTTTTTCTTCCATTCTAAAACTTATCTTTGCTAAAGTAATTTTTTTATTCAAACTAAATTATGTCACAAAAAAGAATAACTGTAACTTCTGCATTGTTATATGCAAATGGGCCTTTACATCTTGGGCATGTTGCAGGAGCATATTTACCTGCAGATATTTTTGTTCGATATCAAAAATTAAAAGGAGAGGATGTTTTATTTATTTGTGGTTCAGATGAACATGGTGCAGCAATCACATTACAAGCTAAAAAAGAAAAAATCACTCCAAAAGAAATTGTAGATAAGTACCATAAAATGAATAAAGAAACTTTTGAAAAATTTGGTATTGATTTTAGCATATATCATAGAACTACTGAAAAAATACATCATGAAACCGCAACCGATTTCTTTTTAAAATTAGAGTCAAAAAATGGGCTCATAAAACATACTACTCAACAATTTTATGACAATAAATATAATCAGTTTCTAGCAGATAGATATATTTGTGGAGAATGCCCAAAATGTAATTATGAAAATGCTTATGGAGATCAATGTGAAAAATGTGGTTCTGCGCTAAGCCCCAATGAATTGCTAAATCCAAAGTCTACTTTAAGTGGTAAATCTCCTGTTATGAAAGAAACTACACATTGGTATCTCCAAATGCAAAAACATGAAGCGTGGCTAAAAAAATGGCTCGAAGAAGGGGTCCTTGATGATGTAAAAATACATAACCCAAAAGAATGGCGTAGTCAAGTATTAGGGCAATGCAAATCATGGATTGATGGAGGATTAAAAGAACGTGCCATGACTAGAGATCTAGATTGGGGGGTAAAGGTCCCTTTAAAAAATGCGAAAAATAAAGTGTTATATGTTTGGCTTGATGCTCCGATTGGATATATCTCTGCAACTAAAGAATGGGCAAAACAAAATGGTAAAAACTGGGAAGATTATTGGCAAGAAAAAGAAACTGACTTAATTCATTTTATCGGCAAAGATAATATTGTATTTCATTGTATTATATTCCCAATTATCCTGAAAATACATGGCAATTATATTTTGCCAAAAAATGTGCCTGCAAATGAATTTTTAACTTTAGAAGGGGGTAAACTTTCTACATCAAGAAACTGGGCTATTTGGATGCATGAATATTTAGAAGATTTTAAGGGATATGAAGATGCAATGCGTTATGTTCTTTGTTCTACTTCTCCTGAAAATAAAGACACTGACTTTACTTGGAAGGATTTTCAAGCTCGTAATAATAATGAATTAGTAAGTATTTATGGAAATTTTATAAATCGAGTTTTAGTTCTAACAAATAAATATTGGGATGGTATTGTTCCTCATTGTGGATCATTAAACAAATATGATAAAGAAATTATAAATAAACTTATAGCTGCTCCTAAAAAAATTGGCGAGCATATTTCTAAATACCAATTTAAAGATGCTCTAACTGAGCTGATGAATTTAGCTCGTGTTGGGAATAAATATCTCACTGATATGGAACCATGGAAATTATATAACTCTAATCCTAAACGAACTGAGACTATAATTTATATATGCTTGCAAATCACAAGTGCTCTTTGTGTGTTGTCTAATCCTTTTATGCCTTTCTCTTCAAAAAAACTAAAAGCTATATTGAATTTAAAACAGATGAAATGGCATGATGTTACGTTCGGAATATTAAAAAGCGAATCTCAAATTCAGAATATAGAACATTTATTTCACAAAGTAGAAGATCTTCAAATTAATAAACAATTAAAAAAGCTGCATTCTTGATTTTTTGTATATTGCTTCAAAATATTCTATATGAAAAGGATCTTTTATAGTATACTATTAATGGTATTATCTTATTATGCTTTTGGCCAATGTAATGGCAGATATGAAACTGAAATATTTAACTCTATAAATACCTCTATCGTAAATTATTCTGATGTTTATATTGATAATGAGCATGAGATGGATCTATACATTCCAGATGGAGATACTGTAACAAATAGGCCTTTAATTATTTATATGCATGCGGGGGCTTTTTATGGAGGGGATAAAAGCATGACAGATTGCATTGATTTTTGCACAGCATTTGCAAAAAGAGGCTATGTAACTACTTCCATCAACTATAGGTTAGCAGATATGATTTCTTTTCTATTTAGTCAAGATGAACAATATAAAGCAGTTCTAAAAGCAGTTGCTGATGCAAAAGCTGCTGTACGATTTTTTAGAAAAAGTTTTACTAATGGGAATCCTTATGGAATAGATACAAATTCTATTTATGTTGCCGGATACTCCTCTGGTGGAGTTACTGCAGTACATCAAGCTTTTATTGATAATTTAACAGATCTCCCTGCTAATGTACAGGTATTAGCATCTGTAATTGGAGGAACATTAGAGGGTGATGCTGGTAATTTTGGGTATTCTTCTAAAGTACATGGCGTAATAAGTGTAGCTGGTGGAATTAATGATATAAATTGGATAGATTCAAATGATGAGCCTATTGTAAGCGCTCAAGGGACTAATGATAATACTGTTAATTATAATTGCGGCCCTGGATTAAATAATCCTTTGGTTCTTAACCTTTGTGGTGCAGGCGAAATACACCCCAAAGCTAACAATGTGGGAATTTTAAACGATGTACTTATCTTTAACAATACTGATCACACTTGGGCTGCATTTGGTAATTCTAATCCAAAATTTATTCAAGCAATTGAATTTTATAGTGATTTTCTCTTTAATATTTTACCTTGTAATCAGTCAGCAACAAATATCAAAGAAAATGATATTGAAAGTTTTAAAATATATCCTAACCCCACAATAGATAAAATATATTTTGATTCAAAAAAACCTATATCGATAATAATATATAATCTATTAGGAGAAATCGTTATGAGGAAAGGCGGGATCCAATCTGGAGAAGCCATATCTCTCAATAAATTTAATAAAGGGACATACTTTATAAAAGATGAGAGTTCAAATATTTATAAAAAAATAATATTAAACTAATTTATACAATTTCAAAATATTGAGAGGGATAATATATTACAGCTCTAATAATTGCGTTATATTTTTAAACCTATATTAGTTTTATGAAAAAATTATTTTTAAGTTTAATTTCATTAATTGCTTTTCTGTTTTTTCTAAGCATCAGTATAAATTATCTTTTCAATGAAAATATTGGTGCTATTACTCTTAATAATATAAAAGGGCAATTAACTGTTGACTGCTCAGCAGATAATATTAGATTAAATATCCTTAAATCTTTTCCGTATATCAGCATTGAATTAAAAAAATTTAAACTAGATGAAAAATCCGGATTTGATAATGATACTTTATTATTTGCAGAAAAGATTTTAATAGAATTCAACTTATTGCAATTTATGAGAAAAGATTTTCGCTTAAAACGAATAATAATAAAAGATGGAAAATTAAATATAAAATATCTAAATAAATCAGGTAATTATAATGTTTTCAATTCAACTGGAGAAAGCAATATTAATTTAGACGATCTCAAATTTTATAATACAGTCATTGAATATACTGACTCTAATACAAATATTGTAACTCAAGCAGAGCAATTATCAATAAACCTATTACAGTCTGAGAAAAACAAGAAATTATTAGCAAAAGGTCGCGTTATTATGGATTCATTAATTGTCACGAAAAGGAACTATGTAAATCAAAAAAAAATCCGGTTAAATCTCTCGTTAATCTTAATGAAAGATAAAATAAAAATCAATCCTTCTGTATTAGAAATTGAAGATTTATATAAAAATATAGAAGGAGAGATATCGAATAGAAACAATATATCTTTAAGCATAAAAGGGGAAAATCAAAAAATAAATTCTATTATCTATTGTACTCCAGATTACTTGCAAAAAATATATACCTCTTTTGAGGCAGATGGAATAATCAATTATACTGCAAAAATTAAAGGAATAATAAATAAAAACACGCACCCAAGTTTTGATATGAATTTTAAAATAGAAAATGGATCACTAAAAACAAAAACTAATTTTGAGTTCAAGGATGGTGTAGTAAAGGGGAGTATTAATAATGGGGAAATACAAAACTTGTCAAGCACCGAAATTAACATATCTGAATTTAGTGCTAAAGCAAAAAATAGCACGCTTAATGGAGCATTTAGCATCTATAATCTAAATGACCCGTTATTAAAAACCTCCTCCTTTATCTCAACATGGAACTTGGGAGAAGTAAATAAATATTTTAACAAATCTCCTTTTAAAAATTTAAGCGGAAAATTATTTGTAACCACTGATTATTCTGGGAAAATAGCCTTTAATCCCAAATTTAAAACCCACTTTTTAAACGCTTCACATACATCAATTATGGATTTTTCTAATGTGACCTTTCTATATCAAGATTCTACTTTGCCGTTTATCATTCGTGATGCCAAAGCAAAAATAATAAATAGTATTTCATATATAAGTTTATTAGATTTTACAATAGGAGATAGTGATTTTTCTTTTAAAGGCGAAATAAAAGATCTTCCACAATTCATTATTGATAATTCACAAAATATACTAGAAATTAACGGGGATTTAAATTCTACATATATCAAATTTGACGAATTAATAGCAAAAAGAAATGCAGAAAAAAACAAAAAATTGACATCAATATTTCCAAATTGGTGTAAATTTAATTTGAATCTTGATATTGAAAATTTTAGCCAGAAGGACATTCATCTTTCTTCACTACAAGGCAAAATTAATTACAAAAATTTATTTTTTTCATTTGATTCTATTCAGGCAAACATATTTAATGGGCTGTTAAAATTTAGTGGTAAATTTTATGAATATAATACTGACCATATTTCTCTTCTTTCTAACATGCAAGTAGAAAATATTAATATTAGAAATTTATTCTCTGTGTTTAGTAATTTTGGTCAGTCTTTTATTCAAGACCACCATTTAAAAGGGTTAGTTTCTGGAAATTTAGTCCTTCACACTAACTGGGAACCTGATTTTAAATTTAATCCAAGCAGCTTAGAGGTTTCTGCTAACTATATAATTGAAAAAGGAGAACTAATTGAATTCGCTCCCTTGAATAAATTATCATCGTATGTGCATGTTGAAGACTTAAAAAATGTAAAATTTTCTAGACTAGAAAATACTCTTGAAATAAAAAATGAATTAATCACTATCCCGAAAATGAATATAAACTCATCTGCATTAACAGTATCTCTTTCAGGAACTCATAAATTTAACAATGAGATTGATTATCAGATACAGTTATTATTGTCAGAGCTTTTATCAAATGAATTTCGAAAAAAGAATACAGGTATAGAGCATAGTATTGAAAAAAACAAAGATGGGCTTAGCAAAGTCTATTTAAAAATGACTGGGAATACCAATGATCCAAAAATTTATTTTGACAAAATATATGTAAAAGAGCAATTGAAAGAAAAATTAAATAAAGAGAAAGAAACGATAAAAGAAATTATAAAAGAAGATATTTTAAATAACCGTTCTGAAACTAAAACCCCTAATCAAGAAGATCTGATAATAGAATGGGAAGATGAAATTTTAAAATAGGATTAGTATCTTTATGTAAGAAAAAGAAAAACGTGAAAAATATTTATAACAAGACGCAACGATGGAAGTATCTATTATTAGTATTTGCTCTTGCTATTGGAGTTTCTTCTTTATTTGTAACAAATCAACTTGTTAAAGAATTAAAAAAAGAAGAGAAACGGAAAATTGAACTATGGGCACAAGCAACTAAACAGCTAGTTAGCATCTCAAATGATGGTGATTATTCTTTAGCAATAAAAGTAATCTCCGACAATAATAATATTCCTGTAATATTAGTAGATGAATGTGATAGTGTTTTGGAATATAGAAACATCCTTTCTCTAACTAAAATAGATAGCTTATTAATAAAATATAAATTACTTTCTCCTCCAGTTATAAATAATACATTTTTACGAAAAGAGTTAAATTACATGAAGTCAACTGGAGATACTCCAATAGAAATTAACTTTATTGGAGATAAACAATGGATTTTTTATAAAGATTCTCTATTACTGACTAGGCTAAAATATTATCCTTTTTATCAATTAACATTCATTGCAATTTTTATGTTAATTGCATATTTGACTTTTAGCGCTTCTCGTAAGTCAGAGCAAAATCAGGTTTGGGCAGGGATGGCAAAGGAGACTGCTCACCAAATTGGGACTCCTCTTTCTTCTTTGATAGCATGGCTTGAAATGCTAAAAGGCAAAGAAGGCGTCCAAGATATGGTTTCAGAAATGCAAAAAGATGTAAAGCGTTTGGGAACAATTACTGATCGTTTCTCAAAAATAGGCTCAAAACCAGAGCTTAAATCAACAAATATTATTGCTCTAATTGAAAATTCTATTTTTTATTTAAGTTCTCGGCTTCCTGAATCTGTAAAATTTAAATTTAACTTTAAAAAAGATTCCCTATATGTTCCTGTAAATAGTGTTCTTTTGCAGTGGGTAATAGAAAATATTTGCAAAAATGCTGTTGATGCAATGATTAATGCACAAGGGAATATTAAGCTAGAAATTATTGAATTAGATAAAAAAATATTAATTGATATTACTGACAATGGGAAGGGGATTAGCAAAAAGATGTCTAAAACAATTTTTAAACCTGGAGTGACTTCAAAAAAACGAGGTTGGGGGCTTGGCCTTTCTCTTTCAAAAAGAATCATGAAATATCATAATGGAGATGTTTTTGTAAAAAAATCTGAGGGAGAGCAAGGCAGTACTTTTTGTATATCCTTACCAAAGGATAAATAAACAAAATCTTTTTACTTACATCTTTTAAAAAATTACTAATTTAATTATTCTCTTTTAATATTTTTTAAATCTTGACATGATTGGAAACGAATACTTAAAGAATTTACACAATGTCTAGTATTTTTTATTGTCATCCCTTCTCCTTTAAAAACATGTCCTAAATGACCATTACATTTTGCACAACAGATCTCCATTCTTTGCTCCCTTAAACTATTATCTGCAAATCTGTTAATTGCCCCTTTTATTTCATCATCAAATGACGGCCATCCGCAACCAGAATCAAATTTCGTATTAGATTCAAAAAGAGGATTAGAACATGCTCTGCAAATAAAAACGCCCTTATCAAAATGATTATTATATTCCCCTGAAAAAGGCTTCTCTGTTCCTTTTTTTACAATAATCTGCCTCTCTTCTGGAGTTAAATGTTTGAAAAAATCTTTTTTACTCATAAAAATTTTTAAACAAATGTATTCTAATTTTTGTTTTTAACTTTGGGATAATATTCAAATTTTGGCTGGAATTTATTTACATATACCATATTGTACAAAACGATGTGTTTATTGTGACTTTTATTTTATTACATCAATAAAAAATAAAGATATGTTAATTCAAGCTATGGGAAAAGAATTAAGTATTCGTTCTTCTTATCTTAAAAATAAAACAATCCATACTATTTATTTTGGAGGCGGGACTCCTTCGTTATTAACAAAAACAGATCTTTCTCTATTATTAAATAATATATATAAAAATTTTAATGTTGACAAGAATGCAGAAATAACTCTTGAATCAAATCCAGAAAATTTAAGTGTTACTAAATTAAAAGAACTTAGTAAGTTAGGTATTAATCGATTAAGCATAGGTATACAATCATTCTTGAATTCAGATTTAAAATTTATGAATCGCTCACATGATTCAAAACAAGCTATAAGCTCTATTGTAAATGCAAAAAAAATTTTTAGTAATATTTCTGTTGATTTAATATTTGGATTGCCTGAACAAAATCTCAAGGCATGGGAAAATAATTATAAGAAAGTATTTGAATTAGAGATCCAGCATATTTCAGCCTATTGCTTAACCGTAGAGCCAAAAACTCAATTAAAAAAACAGATTCAAAATGGTACCCTTGTGCTAAATGAAGAGAATTCCGTAAAACAATTTAAATCATTAATGAACAATTTTAAAAAATATGGTTTTAACCAATATGAAATATCCAATTATGCTCAACCAGGATATGAATCTAAACATAATAATTCATATTGGAATCAAGAATGGTATTTAGGGATTGGGCCATCAGCACATTCATTCAATGGTATAAGTAGGCAATGGAACATTAATAATAATAATATATATATAAAAAACATCCAACAAAATATTGGATTTTTCAAAAAAGAATATTTATCCAAAAATGAAATATATAACGAATATATATTAACAAAACTTAGAACATCTAAAGGAATTAATAAGAAGTATCTGAAAACCCATTTTAGTAGTGATGTAATAAATTATTTTGAAAAAGAAATTGAAAAATGGGTCCGTAAGAAATTAATATATAATTTAACTAATTCATTCCGATTAAGTAATAATGGCAAAATATTCACAGATTTAATATGTCAAGATTTATTATTAGTCTAGATCTTCTTTTATCATTATTTTGCTGAAATATTCCTCATACTGACAGATAACGTAATCCCAATTATATATCTCTTTAATTTTTACTAAATTATTATTTATTATATCCTCTCTATTATATATTTGCTTATTAATAAGCTGAGAAAGCTCAAGAGCAGAAGAAAAATATTCAGCATTATCTTCAATAACTGAATAATTAAATTTATTTCGGTGAGAAAAAATAACTGCTTGAGCTGCCATAGCTTCTAATAATGCTGGATTTGTGCCTCCAACAGAATGCCCATGTATATAAAATTTACTAAAATATCTTAGTATGTCTAGATGATTTTTATTAAAAATCCCTCCCAAAAAGAAAACTCCCTTGTTTCTATATTTATCTTTTAAATTATCAGCATATGGGGTTAAATGATTCCCAATAATGATATATGGTAATTTTGAGTTGCTTTTTAAATAGCCTTCTATCATGATTTCTAAATTATTCTCTGGTTCTATTCTTGCAATACTCAATAGATATTTATACGGTTCTAAATTATATTCTAATAATACCTTACTGTCAAAACTCTCTATTTCTGAAGTCCCATATGGGATAAAATAGGATTCTTTATTATATTCATTTTTTATATACTCTTGAATACCTATATTGTCTGATATAATATAGTCAGAAAACATTAATCCATACCTTTCTAAGGTTTTTGTTATTTTTTGTATACCCCAATTCCATTTTGATCTTTTCCATTCAAGGCCATCTAAATTTGTAACAATTATTTTCCCTTTATGTCTACAAAAAATAATAGATAGCGCAGAAGTAATTAGGCCTAATTCAAGAATTATATCTACATCAGAATTAATAGCATCCTTAAGACAATAAAAGTCATATATAAAGTTTGCAGCTGAAGCTCCAATAAACTTTTGCGGACTTGGTTTAGAGATTATCTTGACTCCTTTATAATATTCTTTTTTGTAAGGATGAAATGCTGGATTATAAATGGAAACTTCGTGCCCTCTTTCTACAAGTCCTATTGAAAGATATTCTGCACATTGTTCAAATCCTCCATAATTATTTGGTATGCCTCTAGTGCCAAGAATTGCAATCTTCATATAACAAAATTAATGAAAAACCTATTATATAATAATTTTACAAATTTTAGTACTAATACTCCTGTCAACAATTATGTGTTAAAAAGTTTAATAATAAATTAAAAAACAACACCTATTTAACATTAGCTTTGGTCCAGTCGTAATACTTGTTTTGGGTTGTACATACTCTTTCCCTAAAAAGCTAACGTACAACAAAAAAAGCCCTCAATTATAAATTGGGGGCTTTTTTTATATTTTTTATCTTCTGCTTTTTATCTATAGAAAAGTATTTCATCTTCTGTTGCTGGCTTAAATTTTATACCTATAACAAACTCATGTGTAACTGGAGCATATGTTTTTAATTCAGAATTTACCATCTCATATGCATATCCTATCTCATAACGCTCTTGGAAAGAATATCCTACAATTCCAGCAATATCACCATTATTCCTATAGTTCATACCCCCCCAAAGCATATCATTATATATAGCCTTTAACCCAAAATCTATTTGTGTTATCCCTGCTATTGATTTAACTAAGAAAGAAGGTTCTAAGCCAAAATAAGGGCTTAATTCAAAATTATATGCTCCATGTGCAAAATAATGTTTTGCTAAGGTCCCGCTAGATACAAGATCAACACTATCTGGCAAAAAATCTGGATCGATAGTCTTAACAGTATAACCTAATAATTGAGGAACAGCAATCCCAAAATACCAATTGTCAGTATATAAGTTAAATCCAAAAGTAGCATCTGGAACTGCTTCTTCAATTATATGCTTTCGACCAAATGCAGGATCGCCGGGGTCAACATTATCAAACCCAGTCATATCTATCTTAAATTGAGTAAATCCAGCAGCCAATGCAAAAGCAAGACGCATATTTTCTGTTAATGAAAAATCATATGTGTAAGATACAGAGCCTCCTACTCTTCCTGTAACTCCTGTTTGGTCATTAAATAGTAACGCTCCTAGACCAACATTTTCATTACGTTTACCATATATGCTTAATAAAGTAGTGGTAGGAGCGTCAGGCATTCCAACCCATTGGTTTCGAACAGTTGTTTTTAACTGATAATAATCATACATAGTTGAAACGGCTGGATTTATAGCATAATTATTAATCATATATTGAGTAACTTGAGGAAGTTGTTGTCCAGAAACTATACCTCCTAAAAAAGTCGCAAATATTAAAACCGATATTTTTTTCATTTTCATTTTTTTCATTTTACCTAACAATTGTTATGGTCCCTAATTGAGGTTCGCCTCCATTATTCAGATTAATAACATAATAGTATGTTCCTATCGGTAAATCCTTCCCTTCATGTTTCCCATCCCATGGAGTCGAGCTGTATGTATGTCCTCCTGGAGAATCAAAAATCATCATTCCCCAACGATTAAAGATTTGAATACGTGCATCTGGATGAGATTCAATATCTTTAATAGTCCAAGTATCGTTATAACTATCTTCATTTGGAGAGATCGCATCATATGGGATCACTCCAATAACTACATAAATAGTATCGTATCCAACACAGCCATTATCATCTTCAACTTCAAGATAGTACCAGGTAGATTTTTCTGGATTTACAGTTATAATTCTAGAACTACTTGTCTCTGTTTCATCCCAAGTCCAGGTATAATTAGCTCCTAAATAATTCGATGTCAACTCTACACTCTCTAATGATACTTGCAATGTTTGCTTTATATTTTTTGGATCTAATGCAGTACCTATATTAAGATATGTATACATAGGATCTGAAGATAACTCTGGATCTAAATCAGTAACATTAATAGTTGCTCTAACACTATAGCTGTTTAGACAACTAGGATCAGTAATAATTAAATCAAGAATATGTATCCCTGAAGTATTAGGAGTTACTTTAATATCTGGGAATTCAGAATTTGGAATTATATTAGCATCTCCCGCGCTAACTTGCCATGAGTAAGTTAAATTATTTTTTTCTTCAATGTTTAATTCTAACTCATGTCCTAAACAAAGAGAAGTATCTATAACATCTAGATTTCCTGGTAAAAATATGTTTCTTACTCCATTTACATACGTAGTTGCATCTGAAGCCTGATACCCTGGAGCATCAATTGTGCGGCATCCATTAGCGTCTGTGACAATAACACTATAGTCCATTCCTGCTACAAGGCCTGAAATAGGATTCGTTGAGAATCCATTACTCCAACTATATGTATATGGCGAAGTTCCTCCTAATACATACGCTATAGCAGCTCCGTCATTAAGAAGACATGTCTCATCAGTAGAATCTACTCTAATTGTTAAAGGATTAGCAGGTTGTGATATATAAATAAATTGGCTAGTAATTTGACACCCATTATTATCAAAGATATCTACATAATAAACACCTGTATCTAAATTTGAAATTGTAGAAATCTGTGTTGTATCAATAATTCCATTAGACCAATAATATGCATATTCTTGGATGCCTATAACTGTCCCCGAGTCTACATCAATAGTAATTGAACCTGTACTTTCTCCCCAACAAGCAACATCGTTATAACTTATATTACTAACATAATGTTGTGATGGTTCTGGTAAATAAATTTCAGTAGTATCCATACAGCCCTTCGAATCCTCCACAACTACAACATAACTTCCAGAGGAAAGGCCACTATTCGTATTCCCCGTAACTCCATTATTCCACATTGCACTATAGCTAGGAGTTCCTCCTACTACAAAAGCTTTTAATTTTCCGTCATTTAACCCATTACATGAAACCCCCTCTAAAACCTGCGCAGTAACTACAAGTTCTTCTGGCTGCTCAAGCACATAACTAATCGTATCTGTACAACCTTGGGCGTCCGTAACAACACAGGTGTAGGTGGTTTGATTTGTAGTATTGTTGACACATAAGCCTATTGCGTTTGGTGTGTTTTGTGAAAGAATATCATCCCAAGAATAAGAATATACAGGATTTCCATTCTGATTTATATTTGGAACTCCACCACTTACATTAACACCTATTACTCCATCACAATAATCATGACAGGTAACATCTTCAGTAGCGGAATTATTAATAGATGTATTTAAGGCTCCATTACTATTGATTGTATAGGAACTAGTAGAAATACAATTATTTTCATCTACTACAGTAATAGTATAAGTCCCCACACCAATACCACTTAATGAATAAGTACTATCTCCTGTATTCCAAGCATAAATATATGTTGTTGCATTGCCAACGCCTCCATAAACAGAATCAATTAAAGACCCATTATTCCATCCCTCACAAGTTACATGTGTAGCAATAAAATTATGGGAAATAAGGTCTGGCTCAGCATAGTGTAACATTGTTGTATCAATACATCCATATGCATCTTGAATAATAAAAGTGTATACTCCAGAGCTAATCCCTGTAAGAGAATGATAACCAGAAGAGTTATCAAACGTAAAGTCAGTATCATAAGCAACAGTATCTCCTAAAATATCAACACATGTTCTAATATATGGCGGCTCTCCTCCACTAATTTGAATGTTGGCAAAACCAGAAGTATCTCCATGACATCTTATTTCATATCCGTTCCAGAATGAAGTTGTTATTGTAACGTCTAATTCGGTAGGCTCTTCAATAATGATGATGTCCTGAGCAGCACAATTGTTTGCATCAAAAACTTCAACAGTATAGATCCCAGGAGGATAACTATTAAAGTATGCCATAGAAGAATAGTGCTGCCCTCCATTTACTGAATATTCATAATACGGATTACCTAATAAATCTAAAAATGGAGTTCCTCCAGATGCGTTAATTGCTTGTATAGAGCCATTATTATATCCAAAACAACTAACATGTGAAAAAATAGTTGTGTCAATATAAAGAGAGTCCGGGCTGGAGATGTGAATAGTATCTCTATCTACACATCCTCTTATATCTTCAACATACATAATATAAGTTCCTTCTGCTATATTAAGAAACCCAATAGTAGATTGCATATTAAAACCATTAGTATTAGAATAAAGGTATGGCTGATGACCTCCAGTAGCCAATACTGTTATAGATGCATTATTGGCATTATGGCATGTCATAGGGTTTATAATTAGCGAATCTATTTCTATAGAAAAATCAGGTTCTAAAATTTCAACTGAATCAATTAAAACACACCCATTTAGATCAGTAATTGTAAGCGTGTGATATCCTGCTTCTAAATTACTACTAGTAACTGTCGTATCTCCATTCTCCCATAGATAACTATAAGATGTAACTCCTCCAGAAACTAAAGCAGTAGCCCATCCATCTGAACCTCCAATACACTGTACAGAATCTTTTATATACATTACTGTAAGAGGAAGAGGCTGATCAACAATTATATTAGAAGAACGACTACATCCATTACTATCAAGTACATTGACAGAATAAGTTCCTGTTACTAAAGCTGTATCACTAGATGTTATGGCGCCAGTACTCCATAAATAAGAATAGCCAGGCGTGCCTCCAGCTGCAGAAACCGACACGGTTCCTGTATTTCCCCCGTAACACAAGACAGAAGTTGAACTAATATTACTAATATATAAACTATCTGGCTGCGTAATTCCAACTAGATTTGATGTGTCTAAACAGCCCATAGTATCTGTAACAATAACGCTGTAACTTCCTGGTGAAAGATTAGTGGCTGTCTGGAGAGTCTGTCCATTCGAATCGTCCCATAGATATGTAAATGGCGAAGTCCCTCCTATATGCTGAACTGTTAATTCTCCATTAGCACTATCATAACAAGTGACATTTTGCACATTGACATTAGTGATTTGTAATAATGATGGTTCAACCACAAATACAGAATCTGCATCTGTACATCCTAGTGAATCATAAACTGTAATAAAATACGATGCTGGTCCTGAAGGCCCAAACGGAGTTCCTGGAGGTACAAAAGTAACCCCCCCATTTGCACTAAATTGATATGGAGGAGTTCCGCTAGAAGCAGAAGTAAACATCATTCCGTCATTTGCTCCAAAACAACTAACATTTTGTACAATAACATCTAAATTAGGATTCAATCCTGGTAATATCTCAGCAGAATCAGAAATAGAACATCCAAGAGCATCTGTAGCAGTAACAGAATATATTCCTGGCATTAAATTGATTATTGTTGTACTTGTCTGTGTAGGATTTGTATTCCATACATAAGAATACCCTGGCGTTCCTCCAGAAATAGAAACTTGTAATTCTCCTTCAGCATAAGTTTGAATGCCTGCACAACGTGCATGACTTAAAATACTTATAGAGCTTTGTAATTCGGGAGGTTCATTGACAATAACTGTATCGTAAACTGGATTAGAAATACACCCACTTGAATCTGTAATGCTTAATATGTATATACCTGCTTGTAAATTATTGATTATTGTAGTGTTCGCTCCTGTGCTCCAAGTGTATGTATAAGGGACTGTTCCTCCTCTAACGGTATCTAAAAAAGCTGTTCCATCACTACCCCCATAACAACTAACATCTGTTGATCCTGTTGCAAACATTAATTCCTCTGGCTGCGTAATAGTAACTATTAAACTGTCAGAACAACCATTAGCATCAATAGCAAAAATTGTATATGTGCCTGCAAATAACCCTTGAAAAACATTAGATGTTTGAGGTACTGGAAATACATTTGGGATATAATATAAATAAGTATTTGGCCCTGTACCCCCAGTTGCATTAACAGTTACTATATTAGAAGGATCTCCAAAACATGCTACATGTAATGTAGAGTTAGCTGAATCTAATACAATCTCTACAATAGAGCTAGGTGGAATTTCTACACTATCAGTAACAATACATCCTGTCGCATCTGTAACTGTAACAGAATAAAATCCTGGAGATAAGCCTGTGATTGTATTTGTGGTGTCAGCTGGATTCCCAGTATTCCAAGATATCATGTATGGTGGTGTCCCATTAGGATAAACCGTTGCTGAACCATCATTTGCATTATTACATGGAGGTACACTATCAAAGCTAAGTGTAATATCTGCTTCAAGAACAAATATATCTTCAGTAAAAGTACATCCATTAACGTCAGTAACCCGAACCTCATATAGTCCTGTTGTTAGTCCAGTTGCAGTAGATGTTATTTGTTGAGAAGGGTCATCCCATAAATACGCATATACACCTGTCCCTCCTTGAGTTACATTAATGGATGCTTCCCCGTTAGAAGAATTACATGTTTCTGTAATAGAATCCACTGTGTAGACCCATGGCTGTGGCTCTGTTAAAGCAAAAGAAGAAGTAGCTGTACAGCCATTTGCATCGGTAGCATTAACAGTATATGTCCCAAAGGTTATAGCCCCACATAACCCTGACCATGTATTTGAGGTTTGTGGTAAAAAACTAGTTAAATCATATGTAATCACACCTACTCCATTTTGAGGGAATACTATTGCGCTCCCATCGCAAATCCCATGACAAGAAACATTAGAGCCGTTATAATTTGAAGTAATTGTAGGGGTAATACTAAATAGTCCTGGTTCTGTAATAACAATTGTTGTATCATTTGTACAGCCACTAGCGTCTTGTACTGTTACTAAATAAGATCCCGCTGCAAGCCCATTATAGATCGTTATATTACTATAAGTCACTCCTCCATCTATTGAATAAGTATATGGCGGGGTGCCTCCAGAAGGGGGAAAAATCACTATTTGTCCATCAGTAAGAGAATTGCAAGAAACTCCAAATCCATTATAATCTGAAGAAGTTGCATTAAATGTAATAGCTGTTGGTTGTGATAAGAAAATAGATGTTGCAAATTGACAATTATTTGCGTCCTGAATAATTACATTATAAGTGAGATCCCCGCATAAATTTGAAAAAATTGGTATAGACTGAAAGGTTATTCCTCCGTCAATAGAGTAAGTATGGGGAGGGGTTCCTGTTAAAATATTATCTACAATAACTCGAATCTGACCATCACATGAGCTATTACACGTGACTTGTTGATCAATAGTTAACCCTCCAGATAATCCAGGAGGATCTGTTAAAATAAATACTTCTGATGTGTCACAGCCATTAGCATCTCTGTAAGTAATAGTATATGCGCCTGCAGACAATCCTGTAAAAATATTGTTTGTTGAAAAATTTATTCCATCTATTGAATATATATAAGGTGGAGTCCCTCCGGAAGCAATAGCCGTAATTTCTCCGTCAGAACCTCCAGAGCAGCTAATATCTTGCCCATTATAATTTGATGTTATACTCCCATTTACCAGAATTGTATCTAGAGAATTTATTGTAAATGTTGTAGGAGAAGGTGAGGTATTGCAATTATTTACATCCGTCACCGTAACACTATATGTTCCTGCACATAAAGCTGAATATATTGTGTCAATACTTATAAGCGCTAATGTAAGTGGGGCCCCGCTATTTATATCTGTAACTGTATATGGGGGGGTTCCCCCTGTAATAGTAATTCTTTCTTCGGCTGAACAGTCCCCAAAACATAAATTCGGGGTTATCGTTGTAGTCGTTGCAACAAGAGGAGGAACATCAATAATGTTGAACATCTCAACATCATATATAGAATTTGGATTTTGTCCAGGGGGGACCGTACTACGATACAGAGCAGAATCAACAATTAAAACCCTAAATGTCCCTGCAAATAGTCCCGTAAATGGACTTGTATTTCCTGTCCCCTGAGCAGAAAACCCTAGTTGCACCCAAAACCCAAATTGATTTTGAAACTGTAACACATATGAAAGTGATGTAGGAGGATTTGTTTGATTAATATATGCAGTAGCAGTAGCTAAATCTCCATGACATATTATTGGCTGTGTAACATTAATAGAATCAATACCTTGAGCCTTAATTTCTAATGAGGAAAAGTAAAGAAAAAAAACGGACGCTATAAGTAATAACTTCTTCATACTATAAACTAATAATTTAAAGTTTTGCAAGATACAAATATTTCTACTAATAAACGCAACTATGTTTTAATTCAAAAAACAAATAGTTTTAAAAGACTTATTAAATTAGATTTAAATCTCTTTTAGATATGCGTATTTAATAATATGGCATCATAAAAATATAGACTAACACTCCAGTAATAGTTACATAAATCCAAATAGGAAATGTCCATTTTACAATGTTTTTATGTTCTTGAATCTCCCCGGTAAGCCCTCTATATATTGAAAAAAGAGCCAATGGCAAAACAGCTACAGATAAAATAATATGAGAAATAAGGATGAAAAAATAAATAATGCGTATACCCCCCTCTCCTCCAAAGGGGGCAGGTGTATTAGTAAGCTTAGAGACCACGTAAGAAATTAAGAATATCGAAGAAAAAAGAAAAGCTGTCAACATGCAAATTTTATGTAATCTAGTATTCTTGTTTTTTATCAAAACATATCCTACATATAAAAGAACTGTAGTAGAACCATTCAGAATTGCATGAAAAAATGGTAGGGAAGAAAAATCTATAGATTCTGATTTAATATACAACACGTCTGGGAGTAACATTAGTAATGCAACGACAACAGGTATAATTATAGAAAGTGTAATAATAATTGGAATAAAAATGGGGTCTCTTTTTTTCATAATAATTGATTTAAATACTTGTCTAGAATAAATAGGACTTGTGTTAAAGGTAGATATATATAAGATGAAATCAATATTTTTTTTGCATTACGTTTTTCTCCCTGAATAAATAATTGCATGGTTATAAAAGTAAAATAAAGACCTAATGTAAAAATTATTAAAGCAAATAAAGGGGATAATCGTAGATTTTCAATACTAAATAGCCAAGGGGTCATTGAGGTAATGGTCATTAAAACAGAAAATACGATTGCTATAAAAGAAGATGAAGATGATTTAATATTACTTTTCCCAATCATCATTTTTAAACCTGCAGCTTTATATTGATCTTCTAAAAGCCATGAAATAGCAATAAAATGTGGGAACTGCCAACAAAACTGTATAGCAAATAACACCCCTGCAGCTAATCCAAAATCATTAGTAGCAGCAACCCATCCTAACAAACAAGGAATTGCTCCTGGGAATGCCCCAATAAAAATAGCAATTGGAGATGTTCTTTTTAATGGAGTATAAAAAAGGGTATATATCAATAATGACAGCAATGCAAAAAAACTACATTGTAAATTAATAAGGAATAATAAATATAATCCCAGAAAACCTGTAAAAGATGCAAAAATAATTGCTTCTGACACAGATAAATTGTTCGCTGGCATTGGGCGTTCTTTGGTCCTTGTCATTAATTTGTCCTGATCTTTTTCTATAATTTGATTAAATGCATTTGCCGATCCTGTTACTAATAGTCCTCCTATTGTCAATAAGGTTAATTCTAAAATTTTTGGGTTATCTGAACCTAGTAAGTACCCGAAAAGGGCTGAAAAAACTACAGTTATTGATAACCGGAATTTTATTAGTTGACTATAGTGTTTTAAAAAATACAGAATTGAAAATTTACAATTTAACAAATTTGATTAAATGCGTCCTTTAAATTATCTGCAATCATCTGTGCTGATCGCCCCTCAATGTGATGTCTCTCAATAAAATGTATAAGAGCCCCATTTTTAAACAAAGCAATAGAAGGAGAAGAGGGCGGGTATGGCAGCATATATTCTCGGGCCTTAGCTGTCGCCTCTACGTCTTTTCCAGCAAACACTGTGCAGAATATATCAGGTTTAATATTAAATGTTGTGGCTAATTTAACCGCTGGTCTTGCATTGCCTGCTGCACAACCACAAACAGAATTAACCATCACTAATACCGTTCCTTCTTTTTTAGATAAAATAGCTTCCACATCTTCTTTAGATCTCATTTCTAAAAATCCAACTTTTGTCAAATCTTCCCGCATAGGGGTGCACATTTCTTCTGAATACATGTTTTTTTTTTACAAAATTAAGTTATTCGCGTCTTTTTGAAAAAAAATCTTTCAACAATTTTGAACATTCTTCGCTCATAACTCCTCCAAAAACTTCAGTTTTTGGATGAATAATCTTATTATTTAATTTGAGAAATCCTCTTTTTCTGTCTTTTGCGCCATAAACTATTCTCCCTATTTGGGTCCAATAAGCTGCTCCTGCACACATGACGCAAGGCTCTAATGTTACGTATAAAGTACACTTTGAAAGGTATTTTGAGCCCAAAAAAGAAGCTGCTGCTGTAAATGCCTGCATCTCAGCATGTGCTGTAAAATCATTTAATCTTTGGCTATAATTATATCCTCTTCCTATAATCTGATTTTCTGTTACAATAACTGCCCCTATTGGCACTTCTTCTTCATAAAATGCTTTTTTTGCTTCTGTCAATGCTTGTTGCATAAAGTATTCATCCGTAAAAGGATTCATTTCCATTTTGCAAATATACACTTGCAATTTTGTACTTTAGCAATGAAATAATTTTAATCATGTTAAGAACATATAATTGCGGAGAATTAAATAGTAAAAATATTGGTGAGACAGTGACGCTTGCTGGCTGGGTACAAAGAAATCGTGATCTTGGAGGCATGACTTTTATAGACTTACGTGATAGATATGGCGTTACACAGTTAGTTTTTAATATGGAGCTTGACATGTCTATATGTAAAAAAGCTCGCCAATTAGGGAGGGAATTTGTAATTCAAATAAAAGGGGAAGTATTAGAGCGTGAAAATAAAAACACAAATATCTTAACAGGCGAAATTGAGATTTTAGTAACTGAAATTGTTCTTTTAAATCCATCAAAGAATCCTCCTTTTACAATAGAAGATCATACAGATGGAGGGGATGAATTACGTATGCAGTATCGATACTTAGATATTCGTAGAAATTTGATAAAAGAAAATTTAATGTTACGACACAGGATCTCATCTGAAGTGAGAAATTATTTAGATAATTGCGGTTTTATAGAAGTTGAAACTCCTTATTTAATTAAATCTACTCCAGAAGGGGCTCGTGACTTTATAGTTCCTTCTAGAATGAATAAAAACGAGTTTTATGCACTTCCTCAGTCTCCGCAGACATTTAAACAATTACTCATGGTGGGTGGTATTGATAAATATTACCAAATTGTAAAGTGTTTTAGAGATGAAGATTTACGTGCAGATAGGCAGCCTGAATTTACACAAATTGATTGTGAGATGTCATTTGTAGAGCAAGAAGATATTTTAAATGTATTTGAAGGATTGACATGTCATTTGTTTAAATCTATCCTTAATATTGATATAAATTCATTTCCCAGAATCAGCTATAATGATGCAATGAGTTTATATGGTTCAGATAAACCAGATATTCGATTTGGTATGAAATTAATAGATTTAACTAGTCTATGTCAAAATCATGCATTCAAAGTTTTTGACGATGCTGATTTAATAGCTGCTATAAATGTCTCCAATGGAGCAAATTATAGTAGAAAAGAATTAGACTCTCTTACAGATTTTGTGAAAAGCCCACAAATAGGGGCATCAGGATTAATATATTGTAAATACAATATAGATGGCACATCCAAATCATCTGTAGATAAGTTCTTTGATGAAAAGGCTCGAGAAAAATGGAAATTAAAAACAAATACTAAGGCTGGAGATTTACTATTAATAATTGCTGGAGCAACAAAACATACGCAAAAATGCCTAGGGGCCTTACGTTTACATCTTGCAGAAAAGCTTTCATTAAGGAATCCAAAAGAATTTGCTCCATTATGGGTAATAGATTTCCCTTTATTAGATTGGGATAAGAATGAGAAAAAATTTAATGCTATTCATCATCCATTTACAGCACCTAAAAAAGAAGATTTAGATAAATTGGAATCTGATCCCGGTAGTATGCGTGCAAATGCATATGATCTGGTTTTAAATGGGAATGAAATTGGAGGAGGTAGTATTAGAATACACGAAAAAGGAATGCAAAAAACAATATTTAAACATTTAGGCTTTTCAACAAAAGAAGCAAAAAATCAATTTGGATTTCTTATGGATGCTTTTGAATATGGGGCTCCTCCACATGGGGGAATTGCATTTGGATTTGATAGATTATGTGCTCTATTTGGTGGAGAAGAAAGTATTAGAGACTTTATTGCATTCCCTAAAAATAACTCTGGAAAAGATATAATGATTGATTCTCCATCCCCCTTAAATTCTGCTCAACTAGACGAATTAAACATTAATTTAAAAGATTAATTATCCTCTGCAAACCATTCTGCATAAGATGTTGCTGTTTCTGAAAGTAATACTGAATATAGCTTAACGCTCTCTGGTAATTTACTAATAATAACCTGTGCAAAATCTGCAACTAAATTCTCAGAGGTAGGCTGATATGGTAAATAAAATACTTTGTCAAATGCTGATAAGTCAATATGTCGATGCGAGCTATTTCCATTTAACACCAAAGAATGATCATATTTCAATATTATATTGCTCTTTATAATATCTTTTAACGTGCCAAAATCCAATACCATCCCATCTTTTTTGTCTCCCTCTTTTTCCATAACATCCCCAATTATAGTAACAAATAAGCGGTAAGAATGGCCATGGATGTTTTTGCATAGACCATCGTATCCGCTCAAGGCATGAGCCATTTCAAATTTAAATTCTTTAGTAATTCTTATTTGTTTCATCTTTATTTAAATGCTTTTTTTAAATCGATTTTTTTATGACTATGAAATCTTTTTTTATGACTTACTCCTGCTCTTAATGATTTTTGTTGTTCATCAGTAAGCTGGATTATATTTATACATTCTGGAGAGCAACATTCTTTATGCTTTTTGCTACAAGAATTGCATTGTATAAACAATAAGTTACAATTAACATTAACACAATTAACATGAGTGTCTGCTGGAGCCTCACATTGATGGCAATTACTTATTATCTCATCAGAAATACGCTCTGCTAGTCTTTCATCAAAAACAAAATTTTTACCTTTAAATTTATTAGATATTGTTTTATCTTTCTTCAATTGCCTAGCATAATCAATTATCCCGCCATGTAGTTGGTTTACATCTTTGAATCCATGATATTTTAAATAAGCGGATGTTTTTTCGCAACGAATACCTCCAGTACAATATAATAAAATCTTTTTTCCTTCTTCCCCTTTTAAAGTTTCTTTTATGAAGGGCAACTCGTCTTGAAATGTCTCAACTTGTGGGCAAATAGCTCCTTGAAACCTGCCGACTTCACTCTCATAATGATTTCTTACATCAACAACTATCGCCCCTTGATCTATTTCTTCATTCCATTCACGTGCAGTTAAATGCTTACCTACATTAGTTACGTCATATTCATTTTGAGATAACCCATCAGCAACTATTTGATTACGAACTTTAATAGTTAGTTTTAAAAAAGATATATGATCTTCACGTAAGGCATGTTTGAAAGGCATGTTTTTAAAAGGCTGGTGACAATATAATTGTGCTTTAAAGATATCCCAATTATTTTCAGGTAAACTTAATTGTGCGTTGATCCCTTCATTAGCTAAATAAATACGCCCTAAAACATTTAATGAATTCCATTCTTGAAAAAGAATATCTCTTAATTTATAAGGATCTTCTAATATAGTGTACCTATAAAAAGAAATTGTTTTTCTGGGGAAATGCTCTTTCTTTAGTCTTGAAATAGCTTGCTCACGATTTAATTTATTAACAAGATTACTTTTTTTTGCATTTGGATCCATAAAGATAGAATATACAACAAAGATACAAAAGGAAAAGATTATTACTGCAGGCTTATATAATTTTACGATACACTTGATTTATAAATAAGCGTATAATATTATATTTGTAAAAATATAGAACTCAACATTGAAAGAAGTTGTTTTAGTTATAGGATCTTCTGGCCAAATAGGAACCGAGCTTGTGATGAAATTACGAGTAATGTATGGTGATTCTCATGTAGTAGCTGCAGATATAAAATCTCCACTCAAGGAAATTGTTGAAAGCGGCCCTTTTGAACAACTAGATATTATGGATCAAGAATTGCTATATAAAATCATAAAAAAATATAGCGTTACTCAAGTTTATTTATTAGCAGCATTGCTTTCAGCAAGCGCTGAAAAAAATATAGAACTTGGTTGGAATTTAAATATGAAATCTCTATCTCATGTTCTTGATTTAGGGAAAGAGAAATTGATTAAAAAAATATATTGGCCCTCTTCAATTGCTGTTTTTGGGCCGAACAGTCCTAAAAAATTTACTCCACAATATAGTGTTATGAATCCAAACACTGTATATGGAATTAGCAAACAAGCAGGAGAAAGATGGTGTGAGTATTATTATAATAAATTCAAGGTAGATGTAAGAAGCGTGCGTTATCCAGGAATAATTGGATGGAAATCAAAGCCTGGAGGGGGTACTACGGATTATGCAGTTGATATTTTTCATGAAGCATTAGAGAATAACTCTTATAAGTCTTTTCTGTCAGCAGAGACTACTCTCCCTATGATGTATATGCAAGATGCTATTAGAGCGGCCATTGAATTAATGGAAGCCCCTTATGAAAAAATTAAAATTCGATCATCATATAATATAGCTGGAGTAAGTTTTAACCCAAAAGAAATCTCAAAAGAGATTTCAAAACATTTTCTTAATTTTAAAATATCTTACACTCCTGATTACAGACAAGTAATTGCAGATGGATGGCCTGAAAGTATCGATGATACTTTAGCAAATCAAGACTGGGGATGGCAAGCAGAATATAATTTAAAAAAGATAGTAGATGACATGATAAAAAACTTAACGAAACAATATCAAATAACACATTAAATTACATGCCCTTACAATTATATAATACGTTAACTAGAAAAAAAGAATTGTTTAAACCAATAAATAAAAATCATGTTGGCATGTATGTTTGTGGTCCTACAGTTTATGGGGATCCGCATTTAGGGCATGCTAGACCTGCAATTACATTTGATCTTCTTTTTAGATATCTTAAACATTTAAAGTATAACGTTAGATATGTGCGTAATATAACTGATGCTGGGCATCTTGAAAATGATACAGAAGGAGAAGATAAAATTGCTAAAAAAGCTCGTATTGAAAAACTAGAGCCTATGGAAATTGTTCAACTTTATACATTACGATATCATGAATCTATAAACATGCTTAATTGTTTACCTCCTTCAATTGAGCCAAGAGCAACAGGGCATATTATTGAGCAAATTGAAATGGTAAAAAAAATACTAAAAAACAAATTAGCATACGAGGTGAATGGGTCTGTTTATTTAGATGTTGCAAAGTATAATAAAAAATATGCCTACGGACAGCTTTCTGGTAGAAATTTAGACGATACAATGGAAGGTACTCGTGTTTTAGATCGGCAGGTTGAAAAAAATAACCCAATAGATTTTGCTATTTGGAAAAAGGCAAATCCAGAACATATTATGCGTTGGCCTTCTCCTTGGGGAGAGGGGTTCCCTGGGTGGCATATGGAGTGCTCTGCAATGAGCGAAAAATACTTAGGAGAAAGCTTTGATATTCACGGGGGCGGCATGGATTTAGTGTTCCCTCACCATGAGGCAGAGATTACTCAAAGTAACGCAGCCAATAATTGCCCCCCTGTAAAATATTGGATACATAATAATATGATTACAATAAATGGGCAAAAAATGGGGAAATCTTTAAATAATTTTATCAATCTAAAAGAATTTTTTACTGGCTCACATAAAAAATTAGAAAAAGCATATAATCCAATGACAATTCGTTTTTTTATACTACAAGCTCATTACCGCAGTCCTTTAGATTTTTCTAATAATGCGCTGCAAGCTGCCGAAAAAGGGTTCGTAAAATTAATAAATGCGATAAGCGTATTAAACAACTTACCCTCTAATAAGTCCTCTACATATAATGCTACAAAACTTGAAAAAAAATGTTACGATGCGATAAATGATGATTTAAATACCCCTATATTAATTGCTCACCTTTTTGAAGGTGTTCGTATTGTTAATTTAATCAAAGATGGGAAAGAAAAACTTGACTCAAAAGGATTGAAAAAAATGAAAAATATATTTAAGTTGTTTGCAAATGAAATTTTAGGGTTTTCTATAAAAGATAAAAAAGAAGATCCTGTTTCTTTTGATGGAATTATGCAAATTATTATAGATCTTAGGAAAAAAGCAAAAACAGAAAAAGATTGGAGTTTAGCTGATTTAATTCGTGATAAATTAGGGAAATTAAATATCAAAATTAAGGATGGCCCGAATAGTAGTAGTTGGGAAATAAAAGATTAACGTATTATGCGATATGCTCAGATTATAGTTTTATTATGTTTCGTGCTTCTTAGTTGTTCTTCAGAAAATAATTTTAAAAATAATCCGTCTAAAAAAACAGTAGTTACAATTCCAAACTTCAATGCAGATTCCGCATATCATTTTGTCAAAACCCAAGTAGAATTTGGGCCAAGAGCATTAAGTACTGAGGGGTGGAGGAAATGTGCACTATATCTAGAAAAAAAATTATCTTCTTATTGCAAAAATGTAACTGTGCAAGAGGCTAAAATTACTACTTACGATAAAAAAAATCATACATTAAAAAACATAATAGCATCTTTCTCTCCAAATAAAAAAAATCGAATTGCTTTATTTGCTCATTGGGATACTAGGCCAATAGCAGATCACGACACGAAAAATCAAGATAAACCTATATTAGGAGCTAATGATGGTGGTAGTGGTGTTGGGCTATTATTAGAAATTGCAAGACAATTTAGTATACGTGAGCCAAAAATTGGAGTAGATATTATCTTGTTTGATGCAGAAGATTATGGCCAGCCTGAAATATCTAAATTCCCTAAAATAGAAAATTCATGGTGTAAGGGGTCTCAACATTGGTCAAAACAAGCAAAAAAAAATAACTACTTTGCTCGATATGGGGTGTTAGTTGATATGGTTGCTGGAGAAAACGCTACTTTTTATCAAGAAGAGATTTCAAATTATTTTGCCTCTTTCTTAGTAGATAAAGTATGGAAAATTGCAACCACTCTTGGATTTGGGAATCATTTTGTCTTTATACAAAGCCCTCAAATTATTGATGATCATTATTATGTAAATACAATTGCTAGTATTCCTACAATTGATATCATTGAATATGACCCTAAAACAAGTAATAATTTCAATAAGCATTGGCACACACATGGGGATAATATGGAAAATATTAATAAAAATACTATGACGGCTGTAGGTCAAACCTTATTAACATTAATATATAATGAATAGGGGGAACTAGTATATTCTTGTAAAATTAGAAGATATTAATTATCTCCACATCCTTCAATATATGTAATTTTAAAGTTAGCGATTTCCACAATTTTTTTGTTTTCATTTTGAAAGAGACTAGCTTCTATAGTGCATTCTAATGCAACATATTCCATTTGAGCAACTTCCAAATATAGGGCTCCCATATCTTTCTTGTCATCATTAATAAAAAAGACCTCCCATTCTTCAAGAGTTTCAGAATCTTTAAATATATGCTCTCCTTCACCATAGACCCACCATCCTGTATAGGTGTTTAATATTATTTTTTTTGGCTCATTTTGATTAGTATTTGTAGAGCAAGAAACATAGCAAAAAATAATACATAATGAATAAAAAAGCTGTTTCATTTAATAACGATAAAAATTCATTTCATCAATATATTCCCATGCCTTTTTGGGGAGCAAATATGATATATCTTTATTCTTTCTTATACTTTTTCTTATAAACGATGCAGAAATTTCAATCTGAGGACAATTTTTTAAAACAACTATATTTTTATGTGTCATCGAAACTTGAAGGCCAGACCGTGGATAAATATATAACACATGCTCTTCTAAAATCTTTTTATTATTTTTCCATGTATGGAACTCTTCTAAATTATCTGATCCCATAATCAAAACAAACTCATTATTTGGATACTCTTTTTTAAAAAAATTTAATGACTGAACTGTATAGGATGGAGTTGGTAAATTTAATTCAGCACTTGATACAAAAACCTTATTATTGTCTTCTTCTTCAATTCTTATAATCATTAATCTATGGTGAGCATCTAATAATTCTTCCTCTTCCTTGCTTGGACTTAATTTTGACACAACTATCCATACCTGATCCAAATCAGTAAATTCTGCCATATATGAAGCAACCATTTTATGCCCTAAATGGAAGGGATTAAATGATCCGAAAAAAAGCCCAATTTTCATTTTTCTAAAAATATTTTAATACTAATTCGGGTCTGCCTTATAGCTTCTTGAAGATTATTATTAACTATAATTTTGTCAAATTCTTTACTCTTAATTATCTCCTCTTTTGCTTTACTCAACCGCTTCTGTAAAGATTCTAAATTTTCAGACCCTCTATAACTTAATCTTTCTTGTAAAATTTTTAAAGATGGAGGCATAATAAAAATTGATAGCGTATTTGAAGGGAATTGAGATTTTATATTTAACGCCCCAATTACATCTATATCAAATATTGCATTTTTACCCAAATTTGAAATTCTAGCGATCTCTGACTTTAATGTTCCATAAAATTGATTTTTATAAACCTCTTCCCATTCTAAAAAAAGATTGTCCTTTATCCTTTGCTTAAATTTTTCAGGTGTTAAAAAATAATAGTCCTCCCCTTCTTTTTCTGAATTTCTTTTACTCCTACTGCAGGCAGAAATAGAAAATTCTAAATTCGCTTGCGTATCAACAATATCTTTAACTATAGATGTTTTCCCTGCTCCAGAAGGCCCTGATATGATAATTAATTTTTTTTTCAAATTATAAAATATTCATTAGTTGCTCTTTGATTTTCTCAAGTTCATTCTTCATCCCAATTACACTTTTTTGGATTCCTGCATGAGAAGCTTTTGCGCCTATAGTATTTATTTCACGACCTATTTCTTGTGCTATAAATCCTAATTTTTTACCCTGAGAAGATTCTTTATTTATAGTCTCTTGAAAACACAACAGATGTGTCGTTAAACGAACTTGTTCTTCTGTTATATCTTGTTTTTCCAAATAATAAATTAGCTCTTGTTCTAATCTATTTTCATCTATTAAATCAATTTCTTTTAATTTTTTAGTCAATTTACTCTTTTTAAGCTCTGTTCTTTCTTTAGAAAAAGGTTTTATGTCCTGAAGATGATTTGAAATATTTTTAATTCTATTTATTATGTCTATAGATAATGCGCGCCCTTCTTTCTGACGATATTTTTTGACTTTATTTATTGCTGATAATAAACTCTTTTTTATCTCTTCCCAAGCAGCTTCATCTAATAATAATTGGTCTTTCTCAATAAGATTTGGCATTCGAAATAATGTAGATAAGACATTTTCATTATTATTAATTTTATTTTGGAATTCTTTAAGTTGTTTATAATATTTTTCTGCTAAGTCTGTATTAATGTTGTATGATGAATCGTACTTAAAATTTTCTATTGTAATAAATAGTTCGATTTTCCCTCTATATAAACTATTGGACAAAATCTCTCTTAGGGTTAATTCTTTATCTCTAAAATAAGATGGTGTTTTTATGTGAATATCAAGTTGCTTAGAATTTAACGTCCGTAATTCAATAATAATTTGTTTATTCAATAAATTTAATTCTGACTTACCATAGCCAGTCATAGATTGTATCATATTGTTACTTTTTTTGCAAATTTAGAAAAGATTCTCTTCCTCTGCTTTAACATTGCGACTTACTAAATAAATTCCTAAAAATATAAATATAGAAGATATTATTTTAATACCATCTAGCTTATCAGATTTTAACAAGATTGCTACTACTGTTGCAAGCAAAGGCTGTAAGTATATATAGATACTTACAGTAGATGGCATGACATATTTTAATGCAGACGCATTAAATAAATATGCAATAAAAGTAGTGCACACTACAACAAAAAGTACTTCTAAAATTATTTTTTCGGAAAATGTTCCCCATTCAACACTTAATAACTCTACTAACCCAAATGGTAAAACAAAAATGAGTCCAAATAAAAAAACCATGGTCATAACCGTTATCGGGTGATATTTTAACATTAAAGGCTTTATCAACACCAAATAGAGAGCATAGCTCGTAGCATTAATTAATATAAATAAATTCCCCTGCATATGATTAAAATTTACATTAAACATACCTCCATTTAAGATTAGTATTATTGCTCCCCCTAAACCAAGAGAGGCCCCTAAAGTTTTTTGAAATGTAATTTTTTCTTTTAAACTAAATTTTGATAATAGTATTACTAGAATTGGGGTTAATGTCATAATAATTGCTGCGTTAATTGGAGTGGTTAAATTTAGTCCTTCAAAGAATAATAGCTGATTAACTGCAATCCCAAAAAAGCCGCAAATCCCAAAAAGTAATAAATCAGATTTACTAATTTTTTCTTTCACAAAGAAGATATATGAAGTCCCAAATAAAAACACCCCTCCTATTATTCTTAATAATATAAATCCTGATGGCTGTATATATTCAGGCATAACATCTTTTGCAAAAGTATAGTTCAAAGCATATATTAAATTTGCTATCAACAATCCTAAATGTGCTAGTAACTTATTCCCCAATAAACTAAATTTTAGAAACAAAAGTAAACCTTAATAATCTACTTTTAATATTTTTGCTATCAATTACTCCTATTACATAAAAAATGAAATTTAATACAAAACTCATACATGCTGGCCAAGAGCCAGATCCTTCTACAGGTGCTATTATGACGCCTATTTACCAAACATCAACTTATATTCAATCTGCACCAGGAGAACATAAAGGTTATGAATATTCTCGTACTGCTAATCCTACAAGGACAGCATTAGAAAAAAATCTTGCTGCATTAGAAAACGGATCTCATGGATTATGTTTTAGCTCTGGATTAGCAGCAATTGATAGCGTCATTAAATTACTCAAGCCTGGAGATGAAGTTATTTCAACAAATGACCTCTATGGCGGAACTTATAGAATATTTACCAAAATATTTGAGCCATTTGGAATAAAATTTCATTTTACAGGAATGTCAGAAAATAACGAAATAGCAAAATTAATCAATAATAAAACAAAAATGATTTGGGCTGAAACCCCAACAAATCCTATGTTAAATATCATAGATATTGAAACACTTGCTTTATTGTCACATAAAAATAATTTGTTATTAGTGGTGGATAATACATTTGCTACTCCTTATTTACAAAAACCATTAAATTTAGGTGCTGATATTGTAATGCATTCTGCAACTAAATATATTGGGGGACATTCTGATGTAGTAATGGGGGCCTTAATATGTAAAGATGATAAACTAGCTGAGCAATTATATTTTTTGCAAAATAGTTGCGGGGCTGTTCCTGGTCCTCAGGATTGCTTCTTAATTCTAAGAGGAATAAAAACATTGCATGTCCGTATGCAAAGACATTCTCAGAATGCAAAAAAAATTACTGACTTTTTACAAGAAGAACAAAAAGTTAATACCGTGTACTGGCCTGGATTAAACTATCATAATAATCACAAAATTGCTAAATCTCAAATGAACGATTTTGGAGGAATGGTTTCGTTTAATTTAAAAAATAACAATATAAATGATGCTATTAAATTGGTTTCTAATACAAAGTACTTTGCTTTAGCGGAATCTCTTGGGGGAGTTGAATCTTTAATAGGGCATCCGGCTTCCATGACTCATGCTGCTATCCCAAAAATAGAAAGAGAAAAAACAGGAGTTGTTGATTCTTTAATTAGATTAAGTGTTGGATTAGAAGATATAGATGATTTAATAACTGACTTAGGTAATAGTTTTGATTTAATAAGCTAATGAATATAGCATTAATAACTGGATCAAGTAAGGGAATTGGAGAAGCAATTACAAAGCTACTGTTAAATAAAAAATGGATTGTCTATGGATTCTCTAGAACTAATAATATTAAGCATCCTAATTTTTATCACACGGCTGTAGATTTAGGAGATTTAACTAGCTTAGGTGGAATAATATTACCTCAAATCAAAACAGACAATACTATTCTCTTAATAAATAACGCAAGTAAAATTGGGAAGATTGCTCGATTAGATAAAAAATTAGATTCAGAAATATCTTCAGAATATAATTTAAATATAATTAGTCCAACAATTATGTGTAACAAATTTTTAGCTAAATACCGATCTCATTATAAAATAATATTTAATATTAGTTCTGGAGCAGCGCAGTACTCAATTATTAATTGGAGTACTTATTGTTCATCTAAAGCAGCGCTTGAAATGTTAACTAACGTAATTAAAAATGAAAATCATACAAACCTTAAAATCTTTTCTGTTTCTCCTGGCATTGTAGATACCGATATGCAAAAACAAATACGGAGAACTAGTAAAACAAATTTTCCAATAGTAGAAAAATTCCGAGATTATTATAAAAAGAATGAATTGGAATCACCTAAGAATATTGCAGAAAAATTATATCATATTTTTATAAATATAGAGTGTTTTAAAGCAAATACCTTACATCTTAGGGAAATTAAAGTTTAAACCCTTTTTTTAAAAGAAATTTAGTAGTTTTTTAGTTTAATCTATTGAAAATCAATTAGTTATGATCTTTCATTATTTTTAACAAGTTATTGTGTATAAAACTGTATATGGTTTCTTAAAAACTTATTGTATCTCTATGATTACCAGTTAATTACAATATATTTTACTCCTCTACTATTTTATTTTTTACTTATATACCTTTTTTAACAAATTTATTATTTATGCCTTCTCTCACTAAATTATCTTTTATGTTTGGCCCAGTATTAACCAATATTTTAATTTATTATGGACAATGTATTTAAGTACTTTAATGGCTTCTTTAAAGGTTTAACAGGTCTTATCATGACTGTTTTGGGGCTTGGTGTAGCAGTTGAAATCCTTTTTGGAGGTGGAGCTATGTTCGGAATGACTGTAATCGATAACGTGATGGCAGTTATTAATGGTTTAGGAGGGGCTGGTTTTGCTGGATTGGTTGGATTATGTGTTCTGTTCTCTCTCTTAACAGGAAAATAGAATTTAATGTCTAAATAAAAAAATAGCCCTGCTTATGTAGGGCTATTTTTTTTGAAATATGATAACTTTTTTTGGGACAATCTTTGCTATAATTCTTATCATGATGCTTTCTAGAAAATGGGAAAATTATTTATAAGAAATATTAATTATAAATAATTAATTATACATTTGAATAAAAATACCACTAACTATGATTAATTTTTTTGAAAAATGTCGGCTTTTTTTAATTGAGATTACAAAAACAGCTCTTGTTTTCCTATGTTTAGGCATTATAGTTCAATTATTAATAGATGACACCCTTCTAGGTTGGGACCCTGTAGGTAATATTCAGAAATCTAGTGGTTTTATTGGGGTCCTTGCTTTAGTAGTGCTGTACCTATTATTTTATAAAAAACAAAAAAATTAATACTTTAATGGGCTTCTAGCCAGCTATCTCCTACCCCCAGATCCACAAGTAGAGGGGCTTTAAATTTAACTACATTTTCCATTTTTTCTTTAATGATTCTCTTAAGAAGCGCTTCTTCGCTTTTATACATGTCGAAAACAAGTTCATCGTGCACTTGAATAAGCATCTTGGATTTTAATTTCTGGGATTCTATCTCTTTTTGAATATTAATCATTGCTTTTTTAATAATATCAGCAGCACTCCCTTGAATTGGAGTATTAATAGCATTTCTTTCTGCAACACCTCTACTAACGGCATTTCTTGAATTTATATCTCTTAAAAATCTTTTTCTTCCAAAAATTGTTGTGACATACTCCTTAATTCTAGCTTGTGCAATCGATTTCTCTATAAACTTTTTAATCTGCGGGAATTCTAAAAAATACTCATCAATGATTTTTTTTGCCTCTGTACGAGAAACTCCAATATTTTGAGAAAGACCAAAAGCGGAAATACCATAAATAATTCCAAAATTAACCGCTTTTGCTTTGCCCCTCATTTCTGAATTTACTGATGATATAGGAACTTTATAAACTTTTGATGCCGTTGCAGCATGGATGTCTTCATTATTATTAAACGCCTTAATCATGACTTTATCTTCACTCAAGGCTGCCATTATTCTTAATTCTATTTGTGAATAATCTGCTGAAAGTAAAAGATATTCCTCATTTTTTGGGATAAATGATTCTCTAATTTTTTTACCTCTTGCGCTACGAATGGGAATATTCTGCAAATTAGGATTAATAGAGCTTAGCCTTCCTGTTGCAACTACTGATTGATTAAAGGTTGTATGGATTCTATTCTTATAACTTAAATTAGGTAAGGTTTTTACATAAGTAGAAAGTAGTTTTTTTATTTCCCTGTAATCTAAAATATAATCTATAATAGGGCTAGTCCCTTTTAATTTTAATAACGTTTCTTCAGAAGTTGAATATTGGCCTGATTTTGTTTTCTTCGCATTTTTTGATAATTTCATGCTATCAAATAAAGTCTCTCCGAGCTGTTTTGGGGAATCTAAATTAAACTCCTGTTTAGCTAATGAAAAAATATGTCGAGTTGTTTTAATTGTCGATTTCTCAAGGTCATTTTTATATTCTTCTAGCATGTTATTATCAAGCTGTATGCCTTCTGTTTCCATAGAAGCAAGCACATGCATTAATGGCATTTCTATTTCATAAAACAATTTTTTAATTTCTGTCTTTTCTAATTGGCTGTTTAAAATATAATATAGTTGAAAGGTATGATCTACTTGTTGTGAAAAGAGATTTTTTAAGATTTCTATATCTAATTCTTCTAGCTTTATTTTAGTTCTCCCGAAGCCCTGAATGCCTTCTATATTAAATGGTGTTATTTTTAATATGTTTTGAACCATAGAGTCTATGGTATTTGAAAATTCTGGATTTAATAAATGATATGCTATACGAATATCAAATAATGTTGATTTTATTTCTACGTCATGATTCTTTAAAATCTTGATTTGGAGTTTAATATCATATCCAACAAGTATTAAATCTTCTCTTGCGAAAACAGGTTTAAAAAGCATAAGTAATTTTAGCCCTGAAGAGGAATTAAGGTTAATATAAGTACTCTTATTTTTATTTATACTAAATGCTATTCCAATAATTTTAGTTTCAAAAAAATTATCACCATTAGAATATATTAGCTGCATTGCTAATTTTTGTTTGGTAAGTAGCGAATTTGCAAATTTCCTAATATTATCTTGGGATTCAAGAAATTTGTATTTTTTATTCAAATTCATAGAAACCTCTTCCCTAGATTCATCCGTCAACATGTCTTCAGCTGATGAGAATAAATTCATTTGTTTCCCGTTTGATATATTTGATATTTTAGATTTATTTATCTCGTGCCTATCTAAAATAGGGAATCGTGTAAGTAATCGTTTAAACTCCAATTCGTTAAATAAATTTTTTACCTTTTCCATGTTTTCCCCTTTAACAAGGAATTCATCTAATCTTACTGATATAGGGACATTAGTAATAATAGTTACCAATTCTTTACATAACACACCTAGATCTTTACCGTTTTCTACTTTTTCTTTTAAGCTTCCTTTTAATTTATGTGTATTTTTAAATAACTCCTCCATAGAATTATACTCAGAGAGTAATTTTTGAGCTGTCTTCTCTCCAATTCCAGGTATCCCCGGTATATTATCAACAGAATCTCCCATCATACCTAAAAAATCTATGACTTGATTTACGTTTTGTATTTTAAATTTATCTAGCACTTCTGTACAGCCCCAAACTTCTTGTGGTTTCCATTTGCTTGCTGGCCTATACATAAATATATTATCTGAGACTAATTGTGCAAAATCTTTATCAGAAGTCATCATATATACTTGAAACCCTTCCTTTTCAGCTTTTTTAGCGATTGTTCCTATAATATCATCTGCTTCATATCCGGCCTTAAACAATTTTGAAATATTTAATGCCTCTAAAAATTTATCAATATAAGGTAACGACTGTTGTAAATCTTCAGGCATTGCCTCTCTATTAGCTTTATATTCAGGATACGCAATATGTCTTTTTGTAGGTTCTTTAGTATCAAAAATAACTGCTAAATGTGATGGGTTTTCTTTTTTAATTAACTCTATTAATGTATTTGCAAAACCAAAAATTGCTGATGTGTTTATCCCTTTTGTGTTAATTCTTGGATTTTTAATAAACGCAAAATAAGCCCTGTAAATCAATGCATACGCATCTAATAAAAATAATTTTTTAGATTCTGACATACTTTATCGTAAAAGTACAATTTATGCATTAATTTATTAGTATTGTATTAATTATTACATTAAATACGTGAAGAAGTTTAACCAAAAACTGAATATTGAGATATTTCTCATTCCTATTATATTTGTTGTATTAATGTGGGGAGTTAAGCTCTATGAATTAGTTTATGATATTTCTTTTATTTCGTATGGAGTTCTTCCAAAAGAAATTACTGGCCTAAAAGGAATATTATTTTCGCCATTTATTCATAAAGATATTAGTCATTTGATAAATAATACTTACCCAATTATACTTTTAGGGGGCACATTATTCTTTTTTTATAAAAAAATTGCTCCCCAAATATTTTTTTGGCTTTTTTTTACGGCGGGATTATGGCTTTGGGCAATTGGGAGGCCAAGCCTGCATATAGGGGCAAGTGGTGTAATTTATGCGCTAGCTAGTTTTATTTTTGTAAGTGGTTTGATTCGAAAAAACCCAAAACTCTCGGCGGTCTCATTAATTGTTGTCTTCTTATATGGTAGCCTCTTCTGGGGGATTTTACCTATGGGTGCTGAAGTATCTTGGGAAGGTCATTTATCAGGATTTCTAGCAGGAATTCTTATAGCTATATATTATAGAAAAGAAGGGCCCTCTGACAAAAAGTATGATTGGGAGATTGAAGAAGAATTAGATGAAAATATACCCTAAATTTTTTCTTACTATTCTTTAGCTTTAACAACTCCCCAGTTAGATATATACCATATTCTCTCGTGTAAATAATATAATATCATTTTAGTGATTAATTCTGCTGTAATAATTTTTAAACCAGTTAAAGGACTGCCTGTAAATATCCATGCTAATAACATTGTATCTAAAGTACCAATAGCTCTCCAAGTAATTGTTTTTGAAAGATGTCTTTTTTTATTTGATTCTTTTTTTTCTTGCAATGTCTTAAATCTCCATTTAAAAGAATACCATGCTCTTTCATGAAAATAATATAAAATAGTTTTGGTAAGAACCTCTGTAAAAGCAATCCATCCTCCTATCTCTAAAGAGGCTGTAAAAAATGTAGCTAATACTAATGTATCTAAAGAACCTAAAATTCTCCATGTAACAGTTTTTGCAATATGTCTTTTCTTGCTGATCTTTACCTTCGTCATGATAATTACTTTCACCGCAATAATAATAAATTAATTAGACTTTTTCTCAGAATTCTAATTAATGAATTTCTGTGATTTAAGGAGTAAAATCGTATTTTCGCTAAATAATGGAATATATTAGAAATTTTTGCATAATTGCTCATATTGATCATGGGAAAAGTACTCTAGCTGATAGATTACTTGAATTTACTAAAACTGTAACGGAAAGACAATTGGAAGATCAATTGTTAGATGATATGGAGCTTGAAAAGGAACGGGGAATTACAATTAAAAGTCATGCTATACAAATGTCATTTAGTCAAAATAATATTGATTATGTATTAAATTTAATTGATACTCCTGGTCATGTAGATTTTTCTTATGAAGTTTCTAGGTCTATTGCTGCTTGCGAAGGGGCTTTATTAATTGTAGATGCTGCACAAGGGATACAAGCGCAAACTATTTCTAACCTATATTTAGCTCTTGAAAACAATCTTGTTATAATTCCTGTAGTAAATAAAATTGATTTACCTAGTGCTGAACCTGAATTAGTAAAAGATCAGATTATTGACCTAATTGGGTGTAAAGAAAACGAAATTATTTTTTCAAGTGGGAAAACAGGTGCTGGAATTGAAGCTATATTAAATAATATTGTAAAAAAAATACCTGCTCCAAAAGGAGATATTAATCGTCCGTTACAAGCAATGATTTTTGACTCAGTATATAATCCTTTTAGGGGAATCGAAGCTTATTTTAAAATTATTAATGGTAAAATTAATCATGGTGAAGAAGTGAAATTTATTGCTACAAATAAGCAGTATTTTGCAGAAGAAATAGGTGTGTTAAAATTCGAAAAAGAACCGAAGAAGATGCTTTCTGCTGGAGAAGTAGGCTATATAATTTCAGGTATAAAAGATGCAAAAGAAGTGAAAGTTGGTGATACTATTACAAGTGTTAAAAATGCTGCAAATACTGCTATTAAGGGGTTTGAAGAAGTAAAGCCAATGGTTTTTGCTGGAATCTACCCAATAGAAACTGAAGATTTTGAAGATCTTAGAGGCGCTATGCAAAAACTACAATTAAATGATGCGTCATTAACTTATGAGCCTGAATCTTCCGTTGCATTAGGCTTTGGGTTTAGATGCGGATTTTTAGGAATGTTACATATGGAAATTATTCAAGAAAGACTGGAAAGAGAATTTGAAATGAGCGTGATAACTACAGTGCCTAATGTATCTTATTACGCTTTCACTAAAAAAAATGAAAAAATAATAATAAATAACCCCTCTGACTACCCTGACCCTAGTATTTTAGATTATGTGGAAGAGCCATACATTCGTGCTCAAATAATTACTAAATCAGACTTTATTGGCCCTGTAATGACTATTTGTGTTGAAAAACGCGGAATATTAAAGAATCAAGTATACTTGACTACTGATAGAGTCGAGCTAACTTTTGAAATGCCTTTAGCAGAAATTGTTTTCGATTTCTATGATCGATTAAAAAGTATTTCTAAAGGTTATGCCTCATTTGATTATTACAGTTTAGACTATCGTGTTTCAAATTTATCTAAACTAGATATTCTCTTAAATGGAGATCAAGTAGATGCCTTATCTGCATTAGTACATAAAGATAATTCCTATATTTTAGGGAAGAAACTTTGTTCGAAGCTTAAAGAATTAATCCCTAGACAGCAGTTTGATATTGCTATACAATCTGCTATTGGAGCAAAAATTGTTTCAAGAGAAACTGTAAAGGCGCTAAGAAAAGATGTTACCGCAAAATGTTACGGAGGGGATATTACTCGAAAAAGAAAATTATTGGAAAAACAAAAAAAAGGAAAAAAAAGAATGAAGCAAGTTGGAAATGTTGAAATTCCACAAAATGCATTTTTATCGGTACTTAAATTAAATGACTAATATTACTTTTTCATATGGCCGGACACAGTAAATGGGCGAACATAAAACATCGTAAAGGAGCTCAAGACGCTAAAAGATCAAAAATTTTTACTCGTATTATAAAAGAATTAACCATTGCGACAAAAGAAGGGGGTGAAGAAATTGAGGGGAATCCTAGACTAAAAACAGCAATACAAAATGCAAAAGGGGCAAACATGCCAAAAGATACTATTCAAAGGGCTATAGAAAAAGGTGGTAGAAGCAATACAATTAATTATACTGATGTCTCTTTTGAAGGTTATGGCTCTAATGGGGTTGCTATTTTTGTAGAATGTACAACTGATAATAATAATAGAACTGTTGCAAATATTAGAGCTATTTTTAACAAATACGGAGGGACATTAGGGACTAATGGGTCATTAGAATTTATATTTGAAAGAAAGGGCGTATTTATAGTAACTAAAGATAGTATTTCATTAGATATAGAAGAATTTGAAATGGAGTTAATTGATTGCGGCTTAGAAGAATTACAAAAAGAAAAAACTATTGTGTTCATATATACCGATTTTGCTAATTTTAGTAACATGCAAAAAAAACTTGAGGAACTTAATGTAACTATAGAATCAGCTAAGTTGGAAAGAATTCCAAATAATACGAAAAAATTAAATTTAGAGTCTGCTAAATCTATATTAAAAATGATTGACGCCTTTGATGATGATGAAGATGTGCAAAATATATTTCATAATTTAGAAATGACTGATGAATTAATGTCAATATTAAATCCGAAATAAAAGATTAAAAGTATGTTTTAAAAGGTGTGCTTCAATTTACAAAAGATGTTATATTGCAAAAAATAAAATAGCCCTTAATGAATGTATTAATATTAGGTAATGGAGGAAGAGAACATGCTTTTGCATGGAAAATCTCACAAAGTAGTATTTGTAAAAAATTAGTAATTGCTCCTGGCAACCCTGGAACTGAAAAAATTGGTAAAAATGTCGCTTTAGATATAACTAACTTTGAAGATATAAAATTTTTAGTATTAAAAGAAAACATTGATTTGATGATAGTTGGCCCAGAAGGCCCTCTAGTAAACGGTATTTTTGATTTTTTTCAACATGACACTTTATTAAAAAAAATAACTGTTATCGGGCCTTCAAAGACAGGAGCAAAATTGGAAGGAAGCAAACAGTTTGCGAAAGAATTTATGAAAAGACATAACATCCCTACTGCTCATTATCGTGCTTTCAAAAAAACCGAATTGCAATTAGGGTATGATTTTCTTGCTACTTTAGCCCCTCCATTTGTATTGAAAGCTGATGGCCTTGCTGGAGGGAAGGGCGTGGTGATTTTAGAAACTCTAGAAGAAGCAAGACTCGAGCTCAAATATATGCTGGAAAATGAAAAATTTGGAAAAGCAAGCTCTACCGTTGTAATAGAAGAATTTTTAGATGGGGTTGAACTTTCAGTGTTTGTTATCACAGATGGAGAATCATATAAGATTTTACCTACAGCAAAAGATTATAAACGTATTGGCGAAAAAGATACTGGCTTAAATACAGGAGGTATGGGGGCTGTTTCTCCTGTTCCATTTGCTGATAAGTTTTTTATGCAAAAGGTGGAAAATGAAATTATAAAACCTACTATACTTGGTTTAAAAAAAGAAAATATCATATATCAAGGTTTTATATTTTTTGGCTTAATAAAGGTAAAAAACAACCCAAAAGTTATTGAATATAATGTGCGTATGGGAGATCCTGAAACAGAAGTTGTAATACCTAGAATAAAATCTGATTTGCTAGATTTACTAAAAGGGATACGTGATAACACATTTAGCGAAAAAGATTTGCAATTTTGTAAAGAATACAGTACAACTATTATTTTAGTTTCTGCAGGTTATCCTGAGTCTTATAGTATAGGCGAATCTATTCATGGAATTGAGACAGTAAATGACTGTATTGTATTTCATGCTGGAACCAAAAGAACGGATAAGAATCTTATAACAAATGGAGGGCGTGTAGTTGCAATCACCTCATATGGAGAAAATATGTTGCTTGCTCTTGAAAAATCATTCGTCGCTGCTACAAAAATAGACTTTAAAGGGAAGTATTATAGGAAAGATATTGGGAAGGACTTGCTAACAATGTCTATTTAATTTTCATTTTTTTTATGCTGAATCATTTTAAATGACCATACTATCAAAAAAACCATGATAATTACTATGTATAAATAATTAAATTTATTGCCGATTAATGGTAAGAACTCGAAAATATACTCGAAAAACTGTCCAATAGCATGCCAAAATTTAGTCCACATAAAATAAATGAAAGGTTTTATCAGGCACAAAGTTATAATTTTAGTTGACAAATGATATTAAAACATTTAATAAATAGCAAGCCATTTATAATTTTTTTTATAATTATACTTTTGTTTCTTTTTACCGTTACGCCATTTATAAAAAATTCCTTCTTTGATGTATACTCAGGATATTTTTTTTCGCCTATTATACAATACATTCTAATTGTTTTTTTTGTTTTTCTTAATGCAATGAAGTTGAATAATATTATTTATGAAAAAAACGTCATTCGAAAAAACAATCTAGTTTTAGCGTGTGTTTTTATATTATTAAATACGATTTTTATTAATAATCTTATTTCATTAATTCAAGCTTATATTATTTTAGTTTTTTTAAATACATTACTAGATTCATATCAAAAAAAGAGGCCTTTTTCTAATTTTTTTAATAGTGGGCTCTTAATAGGTGGAGTTTCTTTATTTTTCACTAATACTCTTTCTTTTTATCTAATTATTTTAGTGACTGGAATTGTTTTTGGAAGTTTAACATGGCGAACATTAGCTGCTTCTCTAATTGGGTTAATTATTCCATTTTTCTTTTATTTAATGTATTTATTTTGTTTTGATCTCCCTATTAATATAAGTATTACAACTCCATATAATTATACCCTATTTAATGCTACTAAAAATATTTTAACCTCTCCATATGCAATATTCTGGATAATAAGCTTTATGCTTGTTTTTTTCTTTTCAGTTTTAGAATTGTACAAATGGATATATAAAAAAAGTATCCGGTCTAGACAGTCTTTTATAATTATAATAAGTTGTTTATGCGTTTGTGTTATAGCCTCTATTCTATCAAACTATAACATATTCTATTTTTTTATTATTCCTGCAGGTATTATTATTACAAACTATTTAATTTATTATAAAAATAGACTTGTTGCCGAGTTAATGTTTTTATTATTACTAATTTCTTCTTTCCTATATAGATATATGCTAATAATATAAATTGTAGCTTTGTACTTGGCAAAAATCTAATATGAAATTTGGAGTAGTTGTTTTCCCAGGATCTAATTGTGACATGGATATAATATACGTATTAGAAAACATGATTAATGTTTCTGTCGCTAAATTATGGCACAAAGACACTGATTTAAAAAGTTCTGATGTTATTATATTGCCCGGAGGTTTTTCATATGGGGATTATCTTCGATCTGGAGCAATTGCAAAATTTTCGCCAATTATGAGTCAAGTTATTGGCTTTGCTAATTCCGGAGGAATTGTAATAGGAATCTGTAATGGATTTCAAATCTTATGTGAATGCGGGCTCTTGCCAGGAGCGTTATTACACAATACAAATCATAAATTTATTTGTAAAAATGTGTATCTGAAGATTGTTTCTAAACAAACATTACTCACCAATGGCTGTTCTAATTCTCCAATAAAAATACCAATAGCGCATGGAGAAGGAAGATATTTTGCAGATAAAAAAACTCTTAATTCATTGAAGAAAAACGATCAAATTGTATTTAAATATTGTGATGAATTTGGGAGTTTTAATACTAAATCAAATCCAAATGGTTCCACATCAAGCATTGCTGGAATATGTAATATAGATAGAAATGTTTTTGGGATGATGCCTCATCCAGAAAGAGCTTCTGATAAAGAATTAAAAAACATTTCTGGTAAAATCTTATTTGAAAATATATTATCTAATCAATTAGTTTAGCTTTTGTTGAAAATTATTGTTTGTTAAAAAAAATGTTAACAAACTTTTTTGTATTTATGTTGCCTATTTTCATTTATTTTTAAAATTGTAGCTGTTTTAAATACTTATTTAAATTATGTCTTTAGTAAAAGAAAGTCTGTCGTCTAAAATTTCAACCAATATTTATACTTACGAAGAAGTCTTATCTAGTTCTATTGCCTATTTTAAAGGAGATGAGCTAGCTGCAACTACTTGGATGAATAAATATGCTATGAAAAATTCAAATGGTGAATTTGTTGAGAAATGTCCTGATGATATGCATAAGCGAATGGCAAAAGAATTTGCACGGATTGAGGATGATTACAAATTAAAATATAACTTAAATGGTAGTGCTAAATATTTGTCTGCTTATGGTCAAAAAAGAGACGATTTAACAGAAAAGAAAATTTATGAATTATTTAGCAATTTTAATTACATAATCCCTCAGGGAAGCGTGATGAGTTCTCTAGGGAACCCTTTTAAATTAGCCTCTCTTTCAAATTGTATTGTAGTTCCAGAAATGCATGATTCATATGGTGGCGTTTTTTATACTGATCAACAATTAGCTCAATTATTTAAACGTCGATGTGGTGTTGGGGTTGATATATCAAGTTTAAGGCCGTCTGGCTCTAAAGTTTCAAATGCTGCAGGAACAACTTCTGGAGCTGTTTCTTTTATGAATAGATTCTCTAATACAACTAGAGAAGTTGCTCAAAACGGAAGAAGAGGGGCTTTAATGCTTACTATTGATATTGCACATCCAGATGTGGAAGATTTTATAACTATAAAACAAGATTTAACAAAAGTAACTGGAGCAAATGTTTCTGTACGCTTATCTGATGAGTTTATGAAGGCTGTTGAAAATAATGAAACGTATACTCACCGATGGCCTATAGATTCCAAATCACCAAAGATTACAAAAACTGTAAATGCCCATGATCTTTGGCAAACGATTATTAAATGTGCTCATAATACTGCTGAGCCTGGGCTAATATTTTGGGATAGACAACATTATTATTCCACGTCTTCTGTTTATCCTGGGTATAAAAATACTTCTACGAATCCATGTTCTGAAATTGCAATGCAAGGCGGAGATAGTTGTCGTTTAATTGCTTTGAACTTGTTTAATTTTGTAGAAAATCCATTTACAAAAAAAGCTAGTTTTAACATGGATAAATTCTATAAGATTACATATGAGGCTCAGCGTTTAATGGATAATTTAGTAGATTTAGAGGTAGAGGCTATTGATAAAATACTTATAAAAGTAGATGATGATGATGAGCCTGAACGTATTAAGAGTGTAGAAAAAGAGACTTGGGAGCTCTTAAAAAAAACAGGGAAAGAGGGGAGAAGAACAGGTTTAGGTTTTACTGCCTTAGCTGACATGGTTGCTGCTTTAGGGATGAAGTTTGATTCGGATGAAGCAATATCAAGAATTGATAAAATAATGAAAGAAAAATGTAGGGCTGAATTTGACTCGTCAATTGACATGTCATTAGCTAGAGGAAGTTTTGTTGGTTTTGATAAAAAAATAGAAGACCGTTCTGATTTTATACAAATGCTGAAAATTGAATTACCTGAAATATATAATCGAATGATGAAATTTGGAAGAAGGAATATCTCAATTAGCACCGTTGCCCCAACAGGAACATTAAGTATGCTCGCTCAAACATCTTCTGGCATTGAACCAGTCTTTATGACTGATTATAAAAGACGCCGTAAACTTAACGCTGAAGACAAAGAGCAAAAAGTAGATTTTATTGATGATCTTGGAGATAAATGGCAAGAATTCACTGTGTATCATCATAATTTAAAAGCCTGGATGGAAATTAATGATGAGTTTGATATTAAAAAAAGTCCGTACGCAGGCTCAACTGCTGCTGAAATTGATTGGGATAAAAGAGTTTCTATGCAGTCTGTAGTGCAAAAATATGTGACACATTCTATTAGTTCTACTATTAATTTACCAACTGATGTAACATTAGAGAAGGTTGGGGAGATTTATTTAGAGTCTTGGAAACGTGGTCTAAAAGGAATTACTGTCTATCGTGATGGCTCTAGATCAGGCGTTCTTGTTTCTAATAAAGAAAAAATTGATGAACTAGACGAGTTTAAAGAAACTCACGCCCCATCTAGGCCTAAAAAACTAGATGCAAAAGTTGTTCGTTTTCAGAATAATAAAGAAAAGTGGATTGCTGTTGTTGGGTTACTCAATGGGAGGCCTTATGAAATTTTTACTGGTAAAACTGAAGATGTCTTTGTGTTGCCTCAAGCAATTGAGTATGGGTGGATAATAAGAATTAAAAAAGAAGACGGGACTACTCAATATGATTTCCAATATGAAGATACAGATGGCTACAAAATTACTATGGGAGGATTATCTAGGTCTTTTGAAAAAGAATTTTGGAATTATGCTAAATTAATTTCAGGAGTATTAAGACATGGGATGCCAATACATTACGTGGTAGACCTTATTAGTAAAATGAATCTATATGATGAAAACATTAATACGTGGAAAAGCGGTGTGGTAAGAGCTCTAAAGACATTTATTCCTGATGGTACAAAAATTAATGACCATACCTGCTCTGAATGTCAAACAGATGGATTGGTGTATGAAGAAGGGTGTTTAAAATGTCTGAATTGTGGATATACCAAATGTGGATAAATTCAAAAAAAGAGGTCTTCGCGACCTCTTTTTTTTAACTTAATTATGAAGCAATTATCTGTTTTGCTATTTGTTTTTTTATTAAGTAGTTGCGCAAACATGGTGCCTCCAACAGGAGGAGAAAAAGACACTTCCCCTCCAGAATTAATAAGTGTCTACCCTGAAAATTTAACTACACAATTTAAAAATACTCAAATTTATTTCTCATTTGATGAGAACATTAGCTTAAATAATTGGGTGTCAAATTTTTATGTTTCTCCTTCTCTAAGAGCTCCGATAAAAACAGATTTAAAAGGGAGTGATTTAATTCTAACCATCCCTGACAGCATAAATAAGGAAATTACATATTGTATCAGCTTAGATAATTGCATAAAAGATGTTAATGAGGGGAATATTATATCTGATTTAAAATATTTGTTTTCAGCCTCTAATTTTATAGATACATTATCCGTCAATGGTCAAGTTTTAGATGCATATTCATTAATCCCTGAAGATAAAATATGGGTTCTGTTATATAACCTTGGGATAGATGATTCTTTAATTTTTAAAACCTCTCCTTTGTATATGACAAAAACAAACTCCGTTGGAATATTTAATTTTACGAATTTACCTAATAATAAATATGAAATATATGCTATTGCCGGAGATAACTTTAAAATGGATAATATTAATGAGAAAATTGCTTTTTATAGAAGCCCTGTAATTGGAGGAGAAACTAATAATATTATACTCTATCTGTTTAATACCGCTATGGATTCTTGTTTGCAAGATTCTATAAATCATATGAGCGAGATTGTAGATTCTGTAAAAAATACAGATTTTATCACTGCTAATTTGACTGTAGTTCTTGATAGAAAAACCCCTGCAATCATTTCTTTATTACGGGGGGGCAAAGTGATAATAACACAAATAGTAGCTGATTCTGTCATAAAAATCAATGATGTTCCTCCTGGAGAATATGATATGAAAATTGTTATAGATGATAATCAAAATAAAATTTGGGATACAGGGAATTTGTATTTAGGAGTTCTCCCTGAAAAAGTTATTCATTATCCAAACAAAATTTTAATTCGTTCTAATTGGGATGTGGAGTTAAATTGGAAGATTAATTTATTAAAGTAAAAGAATCTCTGTCTTTTAAAAATGGATATTTAATTCTTGTTTTATGTAACTCCTTTTTTTGAAAAACTATAGTGTCTGTTTTTTCTGTATTTACGCCAATCAGATTTAAAACTTTACCATTAGGATCTATAGCCATAGACTCTCCTGAAAAATTAATATTATTATTGTCTTTCCCTACTCGATTTACTCCTATAGTGTAACATTGATTCTCAATTGCTCTTGCTTTTAATAATATTTTCCATGCATCTATTCGATTTTCTGGCCAATTAGAAACATAAATCAAAATATCGTAATCTATGTTGTTGCGACTAAATACAGGGAATCGTAAATCATAACATATTTGAGGACAAATTTTCCACCCTTTTTCTTTAATAATTACTCGTTTTTTCCCAGCTACAAGGTATTTCCTTTCATTTACTAAGGGGAATAAATGTTTTTTGTCATATGTGATTATTTCTTTTTTAGAAGTAATCCAAACTAACCTGTTAAATATTTTTTGTTTTTCTTTTATCATTAAACTTCCGACAATACTACATTTATAATGTCTTGCTTTTCTTTTCATCCATTTTATAGTCTCCCCTTTCATAGTTTCGGCTAAATGTGTTTTGTTTGGACAAAAACTTGTATTAAACATTTCTGGTAATAATATAATATCTGTATTCTCTATTCGGTTAATTAAATTATCCAAATGAGATAAGTTCTTGTTTTTAGTTGAATATAATTTAGTCTGGATTAAACTGATTCGAAGAGGTATATGCATAACAGCAACTAATATGTTATTTAAACCATTTTCTAAACAACCTTACTAAAGGGTCAAAATACCTGTCTACTACTCTCTCTTTTAGTGGTATAATTCCATCGTCCGTGATTTGGATTTCTTCTGGACAAACTTCTGTACAGCATCTTGTAATATTACACATTCCTGATCCATAATCATTTTTTATTTGAGGGATTCTATCTCTATTATCCATTGGATGCATTTCTAAACTAGCTAATCTAATCATAAATCTTGG